>JAJYPU010000017.1 GCA_021795095.1 Actinomycetes bacterium
GACACCCATCGCCGGGTGTTCGCTACGCACGGTGCGCACACCACGTGCCACGATACGCAGCGCGTCGATGTCGAGCCCCGAGTCCGTCTCGTCAAGCAGCGCGACGACGGGTTCGAGCAGCGCCATCTGCAGCACCTCGTTGCGCTTACGCTCGCCACCCGAGAAGCCATCGTTGAGGTGTCGTTCCGCGAATGCCGGGTCCATGCCGAGCCGGTCCATCCATTCAGCGAGCTCGAGTCGTACCTCAAGCACCGATAACTCGCTTAGGCCCTTGCGGGCCACCATGGCCTGGCGCAGGAACTGAATGACCGAGACGCCGCTGATGGCTTCGGGGTACTGGAAGGCGAGGAAGATACCCGCGCGGGCCCGCTGGTCGGGGGACCACGTCGCGATGTCGACGCCGTTGAGCAGGATCCGACCGTCGGTCACGCGATAGCCGGGGTGACCCATGACGACGCTCGCCAGGGTCGATTTACCCGCTCCGTTGGGTCCCATCAGCGCGTGGACTTCGCCGGGGTTGATGGTGAGATCGACGCCGCGCAAGATGACCGTATCCTCAGCGACGGCGTGGACGTTTCGAAGTTCTAACAAGGGCACAGACACATGGCGAGCCTATCGTTCGCGCCCGGATTTTCGGCCGGTCACCAACCGCGCGCGATCCAGTCGTCGAGGTGCGCACGCTCGGCGCCGATGGTCGTGGGAGCGCCGTGACCGGGCAAGACGAGCACGTCGTCGGCGAAGCGGTGGAACAGTCGCTGCTCGATCGAGGTGATGATCGTGGGGAAGTCGCCGCCCTCGAAGGCGGTGGCGCCGGGTCCACCGGGAAAGAGGGTGTCACCGCTGAAGAGCACGGGGCTTGCCTCGACGAAGAAGCACGTGGAGCCTGGGGTGTGCCCCGGGGTGTGGATGACCCGCACGCGCAGCTCGCCCACCTCGATCACCTGGTCGTGGGCGAGGTGCCGGTCGAGGGCGGGGAACAGCTTGACGTCCTCGGGGTGACCCCAGACGACGCGTCCCGACGCGCGCAGCTCGGGAATCGCGCCGACGTGGTCGTGGTGCCCATGAGTCTCGAGCACGTTGACCACGCCGAGCGCGTCCGCCAGGCGCACGAGCCGATCGGACTCGTCGGCGGCGTCTATCAGTGCCGCCAGCGCCGAGCGACGGCATCGCAGGACGTAGACGTTGTTGGCGAGTGGTCCGACCACGACCCGGTGGACCTCCAGGTCGGCGCCGCTCCAGATGACCGTCGATTCGTCCACACCTTCAGGATGCCACGCGACGTGGGCGGATGGATTTCGCTATCCTCGCAAGTGCGTCGGCTCACGAGCCAGCGGGAATCGAGGGTGACGATGAACTTCGGCTTTTCAGAGGAGCAGGAGGAGCTTCGCAAGATGGTGCGACGGTTCTTGGACGAGAAGTCGCCCGAGACAGAAGTCCGTCGGCTCATGGCCACCAACGAGGGATTCGACCCAGCGGTGTGGCGCCAGATGGCCGACGAGCTCGCCCTGCAAGGACTGGGTATCCCCGAAGAGTTCGGCGGCCAGGGCTTCGGCCCCGTGGAGCTGTACGTGGTGTTCGAGGAGATGGGGGCCGCGCTGCTGTGCTCGCCGTACTTCTCCACGGTGGCGTTGGCGGCCAACGCCGTGCTGCTCGTGGGAACCGACGAGGACCGGGCCGCCTACCTGCCCGGCATCGCCTCGGGGGACACCATCGCCACCGTGGCCCTTACGGATGACACCGGACAGTGGGACCTCGCCTCGACGTCGGTGA
The DNA here is from genome assembly GCA_021795095.1 of Actinomycetes bacterium. The sequence continues at coordinate 1,771 of JAJYPU010000017.1, forward strand.
CTGCACGGGACACGGGCGAGACCTGGGTCGTCAACGGGGTGAGCAACTACGTGACCGACGGCCAGAGTGCCTCGGTAATCTTCGTACCGGCGATGACCGAGGCCGGACTCTCGCTGTTCGCCGTGGAGGCGAGCGCCTCGGGGGTGGAGCGCACGTCGCTGCCCACCATGGACCAGACCCGCAAGCAGAGCCGCATCACCTACGTCGACGCCCCGGCTCGCCTCGTGGGGTCGAACGGCGGCGCGCTCGCCGGACTCGAGACGACGGTCCAGATTGCCGTGGCCGCCCTGGCCGCCGAGCAGGTCGGCGGCGCCCAGCGTGTACTCAACAACGCGGTCGAGTACGCGAAGAATCGCGTCCAGTTCGGTCGGCCCATCGGGTCGTTCCAGGCGATCAAGCACAAGTGCGCCGACATGCTGCTCGACGTGGAGTCGGCGAAGTCGGCTGCCTACTACGCGGCCTGGGCCGCCCAAGAGCGCAATGACGAGTTGCCGATTGCCGCGAGCCTCGCCAAGTCGTTCTGCTCCGAGGCGTACTTCCACTGCGCCGCCGAGAACATCCAGATCCACGGTGGCATCGGTTTCACCTGGGAACATCACGCGCACCTGTACTTCAAACGGGCCAAGAGCTCCGAGCTCTTTCTCGGCGACCCGGCGTACCACCGCGAGTTGCTCGCTAGCCGACTGGGCATCTAAGGCCGCGTGCTCGTCCACGAACAGCTCGCAAGTGGTAAGTCGGTCCTCGATCTTCGTATCGCGTCTTCGGGCACCCGTCCCGCGACCGGTCACGTGCTCGTGCTCGTTCACGGGCTACCGCGCGCGACGGGTATGGGACGCCAGGCGGCCGGCCTGCTCCCTGAGCTCGCCGAGCACCTGGCGAGCGAGTCGGGCTGGACGGTCGCGACCGGGACGTTGTCGGGTGTCGGCGGGAGCACGGGGACGTTCTCGGCCAGCCAGTGGCGCCGCGACCTCGGCGCCATCATCGCGCGAATCGACCAGGATGGCGGACGCATCTCCCTCGCGGGATTCGGGTTCGGGGGTGCGCTCGCGCTCGGGGTGACCGCCGATGACGAACGGGTCCGCGGGGTCGCCACCTTCGCCGCGCCGGCGCACCTGGAAACCTGGTGCGGTCCGGCGGTCCCCTTTCGCCAGTGGATCATCGGGGCGGGCGTGGTGGGCGATGAGAAGGACCTGCTCGCCCCCGACGAGTTACGCGCCGACGTGTTGGCGGTCGACCCGCTCGGGGCGGTCGCCACGATCCCGCCGCGACGTCTGTTGATCGGCCACGGGACCGACGACCTCGAGGTTCCCTCGAGTGACGCGCGAGACCTGCTGAGCGCGGCCGAGGGCCGAGCCGAACTGCGTCTGATCCAAGGGGCCGGTCACCAGCTTCGCGCGGACCCTCGAATGGTGGCGACACTCCTCGGCTGGCTCGACCGGCATCGTTAGTCGACGTTGGCGAGCGCCTCGTCCATGGTTCGGCGGATCGAGACCGCGGCGGCGTAGGGGTCCGGGGCCGTGGTCAATGCGCGCACGACCACGAAGTGGCGCAGTCCGGCGTGCACGAGGGACGCGACGTTGTCGGCGTTGACCGCACCGGTGACGAACACCGGTTGGTCGCTTCGTTTCGTGCAGTCCACGGCGTAGGCGACCCCCGTGCCCGTCCGGCCGGGTTTGGTCGGGGTGGCCACGATCGGCCCGGCGCTGCGGTAGGTCGTGGGCTGTTCGAGTGAACGGGCGAACTCCTCGGGGTCGTGCGTCGAGAGCCCGACGATGGCGTCAGGACCCAATACGTCGCGACAGACGGCCACGCTCACGTCGTCTTGACCCACGTGGACGCCGTCGGCCGCCACCTCAGCGGCGAGGTACGGCGAGTCGTTCATGATGAACGGGACGCCGAAGTCCCGACAGATGGCGGCCATCAACGCACCCGAGACGCGTCGCTGCGCGTCGTCGAGGTCCTTCTCACGAAGTTGCACGACGTCGACACCCCCGCGTAGGACAGCGGGCAGGAAGTCCGCAAGGTCGTCGCGGTGGCCGACGCACAGATAGAGGCGGCGCTGGTCGAGTTCGTACACCCGCACACTTTAAGTCGGTCGTCTGACTGTTCTTCGCGTGGAAGCGGTGCGCGGACGTCCATCACGCGGTCGGGACCGTCGACTCGGGCAGAATGGACCTATGCAGATTCCCGCGAAGGCCGAGTACGCCATTCGGGCGCTACTCACGCTGGCGGCCAGCAACACGTCGGTGAGCGCCGAACACCTGGCCGCCGAACAGCAACTCCCGGCCAAGTTTCTCGGTGCGATCCTCTCCGATCTGCGCCGTGGCGGTCTGGTCACCAGCCAGCGCGGCCCCGAAGGCGGGTTCAAGCTTGCCCACGACCCTGACACGATCATGATTGCCGACATCCTGCGCGTGGTCAGCGGGCCGATGGCGGGTGTGCGCGGGATGCGTCCCGAGACGCTCAACTACGGCGGCGACGCGACGCATCTGCGCGACGTCTGGGTCGCGGTGCGAGCCGCACTGCGCGAGGTGCTCGAGCACGTCACCCTCGGCCAAGTGTTGCGCGGTGACCTGCCGGTCTCGGTGACGCGTTTCACCTCGGACCCGGACGCGTGGATCACGCGCCAGCTGTGACGCGGATCCACACCGACGGCGCCTGTCGCGGGAACCCCGGCCCGGGGGGCTGGGCCTGGGCCCGCGGTGTCGACGGGTACGCGAGCGGCGCCGAGGCGCGCACGACGAACCAGCGGATGGAGTTGCGCGCCGTTCTCGAGGCGCTACGGGCCAATCCCGACGGTGACGTGGAGATCGTGAGCGACTCCACCTACGTGGTCAAGTGTTTCAACGACCATTGGTACGTCGGGTGGCTTCGGCGGGGTTGGAAGAACTCCCAGGGCCAACCCGTCGCCAATCGGGACCTCTGGGAGCCCTTGTTCGACCTCGTCTTGCGTGGTGGGCGCACCGTCATCTTCACTTGGGTGAAGGGCCACGCGGGTGATCCGATGAACGAGTTCGTCGACGAACTCGCCACGGCCGCGGCCGACCTCCAGCAGGGTCAACAGCGCTAGCGCGCGGCGGTGTTGGCCACGGCGCCAAAAACATTAGGATTTCGTAGGTCTCAGTGACGAAATTGACGAAGGGAATCCGCCGTGGCAAACGAGGTCCAGCAGTTTGACGTTGTGATCATCGGGGGTGGCCCAGGCGGCTACGCCGCTGCGCTGTACGGGGCCGCGGCGGGGCTCAACGTCGCACTGATCGAACGCGACAAGGTTGGCGGCACCTGCCTGCACCGCGGCTGCGTACCGGCCAAGGAGTTCCTCGAGACGGCCCACGTCCGTCGCACCATCGAGCACGCGGGCGCGTTCGGTATCGGAATCGGCGACGTGTCGGTGGATTTCTCGGTCAGCCAGGCGCGTAAGAACGAAGTCGTTGACAAGCTGCACAAGGGGCTCTCGGGCCTCCTCAAGGGCCGCAAGGTGACCATCTTCGAGGGAACGGCGCGGCTCGACGCCGACCAGATCGTACGAATCGTGGACGGGGCCGACACCGGCGTGGAGGCGAAGGGGACCAACGTGATCCTCGCCGCCGGCTCGGTGCCGCGTACCTTGCCCGGCTTCGACGTCGACGGCACAATCGTGCTCACCTCTGACGAATTCCTGGACCTCGACACATTGCCGTCGAGCGCCGCGGTCATCGGCGGCGGGGCGATTGGCTGTGAGTTCGCGTCGATGTTGTCCGACATGGGTGCGACGGTCACGATCCTCGAGGGCCTGCCCACGATCCTTGCGGGCTGCGACAGTGAGGTCGTGAGCGTGGTGCAGCGTTCCTTCAAGAAGCGCGGAATCGACGTGCGCGCCGGGGTGAATGTGACCGGCCACACGCCGAAGAAGGGTTCGACGGCGGTCCACGTGGAGGGTGGCGAGGACGTCGTCGTGGACGTGGTGGTGCTCGCGGTCGGGCGACGCCCGCGTAGCGAGGGCCTGGTCGGTGACGGAACCGGCGTCGAGTTGAACGAGCGCGGTTTCGTCGTCGCGAACTCCTCGATGCGTACCGCGAACCCCAACGTCTACGCCATCGGTGACATCGTCGCTAATACCCCGCAGCTCGCGCACGTCGGTTTCGCCGAAGCGATCGTGGCGATCAAGACCATTCTGGGCGAGCCGGTGGTGCCGGTCGACTACGACCGCGTGCCGTGGGCGATCTACTCCAACCCCGAGGTCGCCTTCGTCGGGCTCACCGAGGCCGCCGCGAAGGAGCGGGGCTATGACGTGGTGGTCAAGAAGGACCCGTTCGGGGGCAACAGCCGCGCGCAGATCATTGGCGAGACCGAAGGGGTCGTCAAGATCATTGCGGAGAAGCGTGCCGACGGCACGGCGGGACAGATCCTCGGTGTTCACATGGCGGGACCCTGGGTGACCGAGCAGTTGGGTGCTGGTTACTACGCCGTCAACTGGGAAGCGACGGCCGAGGAGGCCGCCGCACTTATCCAGCCGCACCCGTCGTTGTCGGAGACCTTCGGCGAGACACTGTTGGCGCTATCGGGGAGGGGGCTCCACGTTGGCTGACGTCACGCTGCCGTCACTGGGCGAATCGGTGACCGAAGGAATTATCACTCGGTGGTTCAAGAAGGTCGGCGACTCGGTCGCGCGCGACGAGCCGCTCTTTGAGGTTTCGACCGACAAGGTCGACTCGGAGATGCCGTCACCGGCGGCGGGGGTCCTGACCGAGATCCTGGCCGCTGAGGGTGACACCGTCGAGACCGGGTCGCGAGTTGCAGTGATCGATGAGAACGCCGCCGCCGGGTCGGTGGCGCCGTCGTCGACACCTGAGCCGAGCGCCCCCGCGCCTACCCCGAGCGTGCCGACGACCACGGACGAGCCCGCGAAGTCCGCGGGTGACGCTGTAGCCACCACGGGTTCGCCGCGAGTGGCGGGCGTCGTGATGTCACCGGTCGTGCGCCGCATCCTCGCCGATGGCGGCGTTGAGCCGGCGACGGTGCATGGATCGGGTCCGGGAGGCGCGATCACGCGCCGCGACGCCGAACGCGCGGTCGCGAACGGGCCGACGGACGAAGTCGTCGTACCGTTGTCCAACGGTCTTCGCCGGATGGGCCAGCACATGACACTGTCCACGCAGAGCACCCCGCACGGGTTCGTTGCGATCGAGGCTGACGCGTCGATCTTCGACCAGCTGGACGCGATCGGGCGACACACGCGAGACGGAGTCGAGATCACCGACCAGATGGTCATGGGACTGGCGGCCGTTCGGGCGCTGGGCGAGTTCGAGTTCTTGAACGCCACGTTCGCGGGCGACGAGTTGGTCGTGCACCGGACGGTGAACCTGGGATTCATGCGCGAGGTCCTGCGTGACGGCATGCTCGTGCCGGTCGTGCACGCCGCGGCTGGACTCACGCTGCGGGCACTCGCGCGACGGGTCCACGAGCTCTTCGAGCGCGTCACGACGCGCCAGCTCACGACCGATGACCTCATGGGCGGCACCTTCACCCTCGTCGGTCCGACGGGTCCGGACTCGCTCTGGACCAATCCGATCATCATCCAGCCGGAGGTTGCGGTGCTCTCCATGGGCGCCGTCCGTCGGGTGCCGGTCGTCCTCGAAGACGGTGTATCGGTGGGCGCCGGTCGCCGCGTGGTCATCGGGTTGTCATTCGACCACCGGGTCTGCGAGCCGTTCACCGCGACCGCGTACCTCGAGCGGGTGGCTGAGCTGTTCGCCGGGTTGGACCTGGATAGCGAGCACTAGATGCTGCGCCGCCGCCACGTTGGACGGGTGACCTTCCGTGAGGCGAACGACCTTCAGCGGGCGTTGATGGAGGCGGCAGACGATTACGTCCTCGTGATGGAGCACCCGCCGACGTACACGTTGGGGATCCGCGCCGTTCCCGAGCATTTCCTCGTCCCGCCGTCGAGTCTCGACGCGGACGTCGTGGAGGCCGACCGGGGTGGTGACGTGACCTATCACGGACCCGGTCAGGTGGTCGCGTGGGCCATCGTCACCGTGGATGACGCCCCGGGGGCGGGCCGCGAACACGTCGGCCGCTTGGAAGACGCTGTGATCGCCACTGTCGTGCACTTTGACCCCGAGTCCAAACTCGGTCGGGTCGGACGCCTCGAGGGCTACCCCGGGGTTTGGTCCATGTTGGACGAGCGACCGATCAAGATCGCGGCGGTGGGCGTTCGCACTGAACGAAACCGGACGGGTCACCGTCGGACCCTGCACGGCGTCGCGCTCAACGTCGACGTCGACCTGAAGGCGTTCGACGCGATCGTGCCGTGCGGCATCCCCGACAAGCCCGTCGGTTCCATGCGCTCGCTCGGGCTCGATGCCACTTTCGCAGACGTCGAGGAGTACCTGGGCGCCACGCTCGACTCCGCGCTGGGTGGGCCGGGCTCGCTAGCCGCGGTCGACCGCAGTGGCGCGACCTCGACGTCGGAACGGCCATTGCTGCGCCGACTGCGCAAAGCCGGTGTCGACCCCGACGCCGGCGTCGAGCTGCACTCGCGCAAACCCTCGTGGCTGCGCATCGAAGCGCACATGGGAACCGAGTACCAGTCGCTGCGCAAGCTGACCGATGACCTGCGTCTCGTGACTGTCTGTGAGGAGGCGGGTTGTCCGAACATCTACGAGTGCTGGGCGTCGGGTACGGCGACGTTCATGGTGAACGGGGAGCGATGCACGAGGGCGTGCGGCTTCTGTCTCATCGACACCCGCAAGCCGCTGCCCCTGGACCCGACCGAGCCTGATCGGGTCGCCGAGGCCGTTGTGCGACTCGGGTTGCGCCACGCGGTGATCACGTGCGTCGCCCGCGACGACCTGGCCGACGGTGGCGCGGGCGCCATCGCGGCCGCGGTTATCGCGATCCGTGAACGCTCGCCCGAGACGGCGGTCGAGGTGTTGATCAGTGACCTCAAGGGTGACCTCGAGAGCCTGCAGTTGATCCTCGACGTGCGCCCCGACGTGGTGAACCACAACATCGAGACCGTGGCGCGACTCCAGCGGGCCGTCCGTCCGAGCGCGGGGTACCTGCGGTCGCTGACGGTACTCGCGCGCGCCGGCGCGCAAGGCCTGACGACCAAGTCGGGCATGATGGTCGGCCTCGGCGAGACCGTCGAGGAAGTCGAAGAGACCCTCGCGGACCTGGCGGCAGTCGGGGTCTCGATCGCGACGATCGGCCAGTACGTCCGTCCGACGGCGAACCACGTGCCGGTGGCGCGGTGGTGGGAGCCGGCCGAGTTCGAGGACCTGGCCCGACGCGGCCGCCGCCTTGGCCTCAACCACGTGCAGTCCTCGCCGCTCACCCGATCGAGTTACCACGCCGGCGAGGCGTTGCGTGAGGCGACGCCGCTGCCACTGCCCGAACGCAGATAGCGCAACGTCGCTAGTACTGGCTGGTGTTGGCGATCGACGGTGTCGTGTCGCCCGCGGGAGCGGCGCCGAAGCGCGCCAGGAGGTTGATCGTCGCGCGACGGATCACGTTGGTGACCCCGGGTATCGCGGCGGGGACCCAGAAGTCGCCCAGTCGTGGCGCGTCGGAAAGGTCGAACACCCAGTGCCCGGTGCCGCTCGTGAAGACGCCGCCCTGTCGGGGCTCGGCTACGTAGGTGACGTCGCTGATGCCACCGCCGACGTTGGAGTGTCCAAGGATCTGCACGTTGGCCGGATTGGTCACAGCGGGGTCGTAGTGGTTGAACTCGCCACCGAGCGCGCCGGCGAGAACCGAGCCGTTGTGAACTCCGGTGCCGCGCCAGAACCAGGAGCCGGCGTCCACGACTGACAGTGACCCGGTACCGTCGACACCACCGTAGATCGAGCCGGTGAACGTGCTCTCGGGGGTGTCCGAGGGGTACTGGCTCCAATTCACGGTCGCCAGTGAGGGGTTGGTGGCGGTGATCGGGTCGGCGGTCGAACGGTAGTTGATCATCAACCGGTCGGCGCCGTTCACGCTCGGCTCGAAGCGGATCTTGCGGTAGCAGAAGTTCGCGCCGAAGAACGCCACGTTGACGCCGTGGTCGACCCCGTTGACGACCGCCGCGCGCATGGCGGGCGAGTAGTACTCGTCGTGGCCGAGCGAGAGCAACGCCCGGTGCCGTGTCAGGCTGGCCCCGCGCTGGTGCAGGTCGATGTCGGTCCAGTAGGTGAGGTCGAGCCCCAGTTGCTCAGCAAGGAACAGGAGGGGGAACTCGTTACCGACGAAGTCGGCCGCGCCGTTGGCGAAGGCCCGGTCATAGGGCCTATTGAAGGAAACCCGCACGGCGCGGTTCGCGTCACTGACCGTCACGCTGCCGACCGGCGTGGCTTGGCGGTACAGGCTGAAACCACCCCAGGTGTTGTAGGCCTGCCACGTGGTGACCGAGCTCATGTACACAAAGGCGGCTCTGGACGAGTCGTCTCGCACGAGGAACGGCACGAATCGGAACTGGTGCTCGGCGTTCTCGAGGCGCACGAGGTACTGGCCCGGCGCGTAGCGCTCGTCGGCGACGACGCGGAAGGACGCAGGCCACCGGCAGTCGACGGTGCCGTACTGGTCCGGCGCAGGCATGGGCCGCGCGTGACCGGCGAGGTCGAGCCGAGTCTCGATGAGTCGGGCTCCGAGCCCCTGGTAGTAGCCCATCCGGTAGACCTTGATCGAGTAGGTGGGCGACGTGGTGCTCACGAAGAAGGTGATCGACTGACCGCGATTGATGCTGGTCGCACTGGCGTAGCCCTCGAGGTCGCCCGCGGTGGCCGCGACGCCCCGCAGCCACGTGCCGTCACCGGGTCGCACGTTCTCCCGTCGGACCCACTGCGCAGTCAAATCAGGGGGAAGTATCGCCGCCCCGCTCGCCGTGAGGTCGACTGTCGATGCGATCGCGAGCGCGCCAGCGAGCGCTCCGACGCCCCGAAGGACGTCTCGTCGGGAGGGAACGGACGCCACGGAGGAAGTTTAGGTTGAGCACCTGGCGACTGGTCGTCAGCCCCTCACGCGATGAAGTACTTGGCCGATGGGTGGTGGCAGATGATGGCGTCGGTGGTCTGCTCGGGGTGGAGTTGGTAGCCCTCGGAGACCTCGACGCCGATGCGCTCGGCTCCGAGCAGCTGGGCCACCTTCGCGTTCTCGGTGAGGTCCGGGCATGCGGGATAGCCCCACGAGTAGCGCCCGCCGCGGTACTGCTGGCGGAAAAGGCCGGCCAGGCTCGGACCATCCTCGTCGGCGAAGCCCAACTCCTCGCGGATACGTCGGTGCCAGAGTTCGGCGAGCGCCTCGGCCATCTCGACGCCGAGCCCGTGCAACAGCAGGTACTCGGTGTAGCGATTCTCGCTGAACAAGGACTGGGTGCGCTCGGAGACCCTCGGCCCCATGGTGACCAGCATGAAGCTCGCGTAGTCCCGTTCGGAGCTGTCCACGGGCCGGAAGAAGTCGGCGATGCAGAGGTAGGGATCGTGGTCCTGGCGCGGGAAGTTGAAGCGTGTCGCCTCAGTCATTCGGGTGTCATCGGTGTAGATGACCAAGTCGTTGCCGTCGGCCGCGGCGGGGAAGTGGCCCCAGACGACCTGGGGCACGAGCAGGTCGTCGCGCTTGACGATCGCCAACTGCTCGCGCAACGTCGCGCGGACGCGTTCCTTGAACGCCGGGTCTCCCTCGCCGTTCTCAGGACGGAAGCCCCACTGGTTGCGGAAGAGGGCCGTGAGATTGAGGTACTCGCCGATCTCGTCGATCGACATCCCCTTGGCCACGCGGCTGCCGAGGAACGGTGGCGTGAACAACGGGTTGTCGAGGGGAACTGACGGGCTGCGAGCGGGCAGGTCCGTGCGCGTCGTTGGGCCGTCGGTCGGGATGCGGCGGTGGACCTTGCGCGTCGAGAGCTCTCGACCGAAGGCGTCGTCCTCCTCGTTGTTCTTGCGCATCTCGCCGAGTCGGTCCAGTACGCGGAGCCCTTCGAAGGCGTCCTTGCCGTAGAAGACCCGGCCCTGGTAGACGCCGCGCAGGTCCCGTTCCACGTAGGTGCGCGTCAATGCCGCGCCGCCGAGCAGCACCGGCACGTTCGCCATCCCGCGTTCGTTCATCAGTTCGAGGTTCTCGCGCATGATGAGCGTCGACTTGACTAAGAGCCCGCTCATCCCGAGTGCGTCGGCGTGATGTTCGTCGACCGCCTGGAGCATCTCATTGATGCCGACCTTGATGCCGAGGTTGATGACCTCGTAGCCGTTGTTCGTGAGGATGATGTCGACGAGGTTCTTACCGATGTCGTGGACGTCTCCCTTGACGGTGGCGAGTACGACTCGCCCGCGGCCGCCCTGGTCGCTCTTTTCCATGTGGGGCTCGAGGTGCGAGACGGCGGCCTTCATCGTCTCAGCGCTCTGCAGGACGAAGGGGAGCTGCATCTCACCGGTCGCGAACAGTTCGCCCACCTCGCGCATCCCGTCGAGCAGGATGTCGTTGACGATGGCGAGGGGCGACTGACCCTCGCCGAGCGCCTCGTCGAGGTCGGCCTCCAGGCCCGCTCTCGCGCCGTCGACGATGCGTCGGCGCAGACGATCGTTGAGCGCCATGTCATCTAGGGGGCTCTGCGTCGAGCCCGTCGACTTGGAGCCGTCGAAGATCTCAAGCAGCGCGGTCAGCGGGTCGTAGTCCTCGCGACGTCGGTCGTAGATGAGATCCAGGCAGATCTGGCGAGCGTCGTCGTCGATGCGCGCCAGCGGCAGGATCTTGGATGCGTGCACGATTGCGGCGTCGAGACCGACCTGGGCACACTCGTGGAGGAACACGCTATTGAGCACCTGGCGCGCGGCGGGGTTGAGCCCGAACGAGACGTTCGACAGACCGAGAATCGTGCGTACGCCCGGGAGCTCGGCCTTGATACGTCGGATCGCCTCGATGGTCTCGATGCCGTCACGGCGGGATTCGGCCATGCCAGTCGACAGGGGCAGTGCGAGTGGATCGATGAAGATGTCACGCGCGTCGAGTCCGTAGCGCGACACCGCGAGGTCGGTGATCGCCCGAGCGGCGCGCACCTTCCAGTCGGCGGTGCGGGCCTGGCCATCTTGGTCGATGCAGGTTGCGACGACGGCCGCGCCGAACTCTGCGGCGAGGCTGAGGAACCCGTCGAGTCGGGTGCCGGGACCATCGCCCTCTTCGAGATTGACCGAGTTGAGGATCGCCTTGCCGCCGAGCCACGTGAGCGCCTCGCGTGCGACCGGGGTCTCGGTTGTGTCGACCATGATGGGGACTGACGACTGAGTGGCGAGGCGGCTCATCACCTCGGCCATGTCACGCACGCCATCGGCGCCGGTGTAGTCCACACAGACGTCAAGAATGTGCGCGCCCTCGCGGATCTGGTCGCGACCGATGGTCACACAGGTCTCCCAGTCACCGGCGAGCATGGCCTCGCGGAACTTCTTGGATCCGTTGGCGTTGGTTCGTTCACCGACGAGCAGCACCGATCGATCCTGTTGGTAGGGGGTGGAGGAGTAGATCGACGCGACTCCCGGTTCCAGCACCGGTTCGCGTCGGCGACGCTCCAGCGGACGGATGGCCTTGACAACGTGGGCGAGGTGCTCAGGTGTCGTGCCGCAGCAACCGCCCACGACGTTGATCCCGTACTCGGTGACGAAGCGTGCGTGGTGCTCGGCGAGCGCCTCGGGTGTGAGGTCGTAGTGCATCGCACCGTCGACCACGCTCGGCAGGCCGGCATTGGGCAGACATGAGACGGGCAACGGCGCCGACTCGGCGAGTTGGCGAAGCGGCTCGTACATCTCGACCGGTCCGGTTGCGCAGTTGATGCCGATGACGTCAATGCCGAGCGGCGTGAGGGCCGTGATCGCGGCACCGATCTCGGTGCCCGGGAGCATGCGACCGGTGAGTTCGATGGTCACCTGGGCCTGGATCGGGACGATCCGGCCGTGTCGGGCCATGGCGCGGTGGCACGCGGCGATCGCGGCCTTGCCGGCGAGCAGGTCGAACATTGTCTCGACGAGTAGCAGGTCGACGCCGCCTTCGAGCAGGCCGTAGGCGAGCTCCTCGTAACTGGCGACCAGGTCGTCGTACCTGATCTGACCGAGGGTCGGGAACTTGGTGCCCGGACCGATCGAGCCGGCCACGAACCGCGGCGAGCCAGGGCTGGCGTAGCTGTCGGCCGTGCGACGCGCGATTGTGGCCGAAGCGATGGCGAGCTCGTGGGCACGATCGGCGATGCCGTACTCGCCAAGAACGGTTGAGAAGGAGCCGAAGGAGTCGGTCTCGATCACGTCCACGCCGACGTCGAGGAATGAGCGGTGGAGCCGTTCGATGGCTTGGGGCTTGGTGATCGTCAGGATCTCGTTACAGCCCTCGAAGGCCTCGCCGCCGAAGTCGTCTGCGGACAGGTTCTGCAATTGGAGGTTGGTCCCGGTCGCCCCGTCGTAGATCAGTACCCGTTCGGCCAGGGCGTTCAAGTAGGGGTTATCGGCGGCGGGCTTGGCGTAGGGGATGATCGAGTCCATGCAGTCGCCAGGCTACCGGTGGCCCATTCGTTCACTACGCTGAATTCGTGAAGATTTACACCCGAGGTGGCGACAACGGGACCACCGGACTGTATTTCGGCGGACGCGTGGCCAAGAGTTCTCACCAGATCGAGCTGAACGGTGCGGTCGATGAAGCGCAGGCCGCGCTCGGCTGGGCGAGATCCTTGAGCGAGCCGGGTGGTCGACTCAATGAGCTGCTGGTCTCGCTTGAACGGGACCTGTGGGTCCTCATGGCCGAGGTGGCGACGCTGCCCGAGAACCGCCACAAGCTTGTGGCGGACAAGTCCATGGTGAGCGCCACCATGGTGACGCGACTGGAGACCACGATCGACGAGCTCTCGGCCGAGACCACGATGCCGAGTGAGTTCGTCGTCCCGGGCGAGAACCAGATGTCCGCCGCCCTCGACGTCGCGCGGACCGTTGTGCGCCGAGCCGAGCGCACCGCCGTCGACTACCCCCTCGTCGAAAGCCACATTGTGGCGTACCTGAACCGCTTGAGCGACCTCGTGTGGACCATGGCCCGATGGGCCGAGGGGCCGAGTCATCGCACGGCACGGTCGCACTGAGGAGGAGCCATGCCCCGTATCGTCCACGTCGTCGCCACCGCCGACGCCTTGAATCGCGCGACGGTCCTCGTGCCCGTGATCGTCCGCGACGGCGCGGCGTCCCTCGACGCCGCGATCCCGACCACGATCGGTGGCGTCGAACTCGTCGAACACCTGGACGAGGCGTGGTGCCGCCGTCACGGTTTGACCAGCGTGGCGGGAACGAACGCAGTCGTGCGCACGTTCGAGGGACCAACGCTCGTGCTGGTGTCGGTGGGCGCGGGTGACGCCGAGGGCTACCGGTCGGGTGCGGCGGCTGGGGTGCGCCTCGCGGGCCAGGACGCCATCGGCTTCCTGCTGGCAGTCGGTGAATCGCCCGATGCCGGCCCGGCCGCCCAGGCCGTGGCCGAAGGAGCGGTCCTCGCGTCCTTTGACTACAAAGACGAAACGGATCGACCGTTCGACCTGGCCGTGCTCGCGACGCCACTGCCCTCAGTCGCTACGCACGACGCCGTCGTCGAGGGGGCGCGTCGTGGGTCGCTCATCGCCGACGCGGTCAATTGGGCGAGGCGGCTGATCAACACGCCGGCCGGTGACCTGCCACCACGTGAGCTCGCGAGTCGCGTGATCGAACGGCTCGAACGTCGTCCTCGGGTCACCGTCGAGGCCTGGACCGAGTCGCGTATCCGCGCCGAACGGCTCGGCGGCCTGCTCGGGGTCGGTCAAGGCTCGGCCCAGCCGACGAGGCTCGTCTTCGCCTCCTACGACCCAGAACCCGGCGCTGCGCTCACCCACGTCGCGCTCGTGGGTAAGGGTGTCACGTTCGACTCCGGCGGTCTCTCACTCAAGCCCGCCGAGTCCATGATGGGGCAAAAGACCGACATGTCCGGCGCCGCCATCGTCCTGGCAGCACTCGACGTGCTGAGCGAACTAGGGATCCGCGTGCGCGTCACGGCTATCGCCCCCATGACCGAGAACCTCACAGGGGACAAGGCGGTCAAGCCCGGCGACGTCCTCGCGATTCGAAATGGTCTCACCGTCGAGGTGCTCAACACCGACGCCGAGGGTCGACTGATCCTCGCCGACGCGCTCAGTCTCGCGGCCGAGGCTCAACCCGATGTCATCGTCGATATCGCGACACTGACCGGCGCTCGACGAGTCGCCCTCGGCGACGAGGTTGCCGCAGTGTACGCCACGAGTGACGACCTCGCCGCCGCGGTGATGGCGTCGGGTGCGCGCAGCGGCGAACAGGTGTGGCGCATGCCACTCACCGAGTCCTACGCCGCGCAACTGGAGTCGGACGTGGCCGATCTCAAGAACATCGGCAAGACCGGCGTCGCCGGATCGGTGGTCGCGGCGCTGTTCCTTCGGCGCTTCACGGCCGGGCGGCCGTGGGTCCACTTCGACATCGCCGGACCCGGCCGCTCCGATGCCGTGCGCGGCTACGTCAACAAGGGCGGTACGGCCTTCGGCCTGCGCACGATCGTCGACTTGGTCACGGGGCTCGCTCGGGACTGACCTCGACACGACGGACGCGCGCACCGCGCGCGGGGACGGTCCGGTCAAGGGACCGCGAACGGTGGTCGTGGCCGTCGGGCCGGCCGATCAGTACCGACGCGAATAACGACTCATCAGGCGCCCCGACCCAGTCGAGGACTTCGGCGTCGCGCCGGAAGTTGCCCCAGATCGTCGCCGACCACCCGCCCTCTTCGAGTAGGAGCAGTAGGGCCATCGTGGCCATCGCGGCGTCGGTGTGCCAGTACGGGATCGGCCACGCCGCCATCGCTGACAGTCCCGAGGATCGCTTGTCGGCCTCGCCGTATCGCTCGAGGTAGTCCTGCGGCCGTGAGGTGACCAGCACGACGGCACCGGCGCGCGCGAGGCCGGGCGCGCGCGGCGAGGCTCGGCGCCACTGCGGGTCGGTCGCTCGTTCGAAGTACGCGCCCACCAGGTGCGCGCCGATCGTGTGCATGCGCACGCCCGCGCTGTTTCCCGCGGTCGGCGTCCACAACGCGGTGGCGCAGGTCTCGTCGAGCCACTGGGGGTCGACGGGCGTCGCGTCAAAGGAGCGGACCATCCTTCGTTGAGCGAGGAGTGTCGCGAGGTCCATGGTCGGAGGTCTAGCACGCGCGGTGCCAGGAATCTCGACCGGGCCGGTAGGATTTTGCCAAACGAAGGAGCGACCCTTGCCAACACCACGCGAGTTACTCAACGCGGCCAAGCAGGCGATTCGTGAGGTTGAACCGAGCGACGTCGCGGCTCGACTGGACTACTACCGAATCCTCGACGTGCGCGAGCCCGACGAACACGAGCAGGGGGCCGTGCCCGGTGCGGTGCACATTCCGCGCGGGAACCTCGAGTTCTCCGTCGAGTCACGCCTGACTGACAAGCACGCGCCTATCGCCGTGTACTGCGCCGGCGGCGTCCGTTCGGCGTTCGCGGCCAAGACCCTCCAGGACCTCGGCTATACCGACGTCGTGTCGGTGATCGGTGGATTCAACAAGTGGAAGGACGAGGGCCTCACCTGGACGACCCCGCGCACACTCAACCCCGATCAGCGCAACCGCTACCAGCGCCACCTCTTGCTACCCGAAGTCGGTGACGAGGGTCAGTTGCGTCTCCTCGACTCCAAGGTGCTTTTGCTCGGCGCCGGCGGTCTGGGATCGCCGGCGGCGCTCTACCTCGCGGCCGCGGGTGTGGGCACCATCGGCATCATCGACATGGACGTCGTGGACGCGTCCAACCTGCAGCGACAGGTGCTGCACAACATGGACCGCATCGGTATGCGCAAGGTCGACAGCGCCAAGCAGACGCTCACCGCGATCAACCCCGACTTAAATGTGAAGACTTACGACGTGCGCCTGGGCGCGGACAACGTGCTCGACATCATCGACGGGTACGACGTCATCGTCGACGGGACCGACAACTTCCCCACGCGCTACCTCGTCAACGACGCGGCGCTGGTGAAGGGAATCCCGGTGGTGCACGGCTCGATCTTCCGCTTCGAGGGTCAGGTCACGATCTTCCACCCCTACGTCGGCCCCTGCTATCGCTGCATGATCCCCGAGCCGCCGCCAGCCGAACTCGCCCCGAGCTGTGCGGAGGCGGGCGTGCTCGGCGTGCTGCCCGGCATCATCGGCTCGATCCAAGCGATCGAGACGATCAAGCTGCTGCTCGAACTCGGTGAGCCCCTGGTCGGCCGGTTGCTCACCTATGACTCGATGGACGAGAGTTTCCGAACGTTCAAGGTGCGTCGTGATCCCTCGTGCCCGGCGTGCGGCGAGGACGCGGGTCCGATCATCATCGCCGAGTACGACGACCTCTGCATGCCTCACGTTGCGGTCGGCGCCGTTTAGACGAGACCGTGGGCGACGGCAGCGGCCGCCGCCGATCAGAGGTACTGTCTCACGACGAGGGTTCCTGCGACCCGGTCGTGCAACGTCTGCTTGAGGGGATTCGCAAGCGGGAAGAGCACGTCCACGACGGCAATCATCATCGCGATGGAGGACGTGATCGGATTGTTGAGCAACGTGATCACGCTGTAGGCGGCGACGAACCCCCACCGCCACAGGGCTTGCCGACGGGTGATGATCCCCCCAGTGGCGAGGTCGCACACCCTGGTCGCGACGATCCGATTGCCGAACGTCTGGCCTCGGGGCGAGACGAGCATGGTGACCAGGTAGACGCCCTGGACCGCGAAGCCGGCGAGCACGCCGATGAGCGAGCCCGCCACCATGCTGACCAACCAGAGCACCACGGTCGTGGGGACCAACATGATCAGGTTGTCGGTGACGGTCGCCCCGACACGTCGCCACCAGCCGCCGAGCTCACCGTGCGGACGCGCCACCCGTACGGGATCGGTGATCGCCGATCCGCAGACCGGACAGAACGGTCCGTTCGATTCGCTTCCACAATTGGGGCAGTACACCCGTCCATTCTGGTCGATGGCCGATGGCCGCGTCATCGATTCAGACCCGCGAAACCCACCGTCTATTCTACGAATCGTGAGCGATGACCTTCGAGTGACCGATTCTGGGATTGAAGTACGGCCCGTGTACGGGGCATCCGACGTGACGGGCTTCGACCCGGCGAGCGAACTGGGCGAGCCGGGCGACTTCCCCTACACCCGTGGGGTCCACCCGACGATGTACCGCGGCCGGCTGTGGACGATGCGACAGTACGCCGGCTTCGGCACGGCCGAGGCCACCAACGAGCGCTTCAAATTCCTCCTCGGCGCGGGGCAGACGGGCCTGTCGTGCGCCTTCGACCTGCCCACGCAGATGGGCTTTGACGCCGATCACGTACGCGCCGAAGGCGAGGTCGGCAAGGTGGGCGTGGCGATCTCCTCACTCGAGGACATGCGCCTGCTCTTGGCGGACCTACCCCTCGACAAGGTCACCACGTCGATGACGATTAACTCGACGGCCTCAACGCTCCTGCTGCTCTACCAGCTGGTGGGCGAGGAGCAGGGGGTGCGCGGCGACCAGTTGCGCGGCACGATCCAGAACGACATCTTAAAGGAGTACGTCGCGCGCGGCACGTACATCTACCCCCCTCGACCATCGATGCGCCTCATCGTCGACACGTTCGCCTACTGTGCGCGCGAGATGCCCAACTGGAACACGATCTCGATCTCGGGCTACCACATCCGCGAGGCCGGTTCCACCGCCGTCCAGGAGGTGGCGTTCACCCTCGCCAACGGGATCGCCTACGTCGAGGCCGCCCTCGCGGCGGGCCTCGAACTCGACGACTTCGCACCGAGACTGAGCTTCTTCTTCAACGCCCACAACAACCTCTTCGAGGAGGTCGCCAAGTACCGCGCGGCCCGTCGGATCTGGTCCTCGGTCATGCGCGACCGCTTCGGCGCCCGTGACTCGAAGTCGCTGATGCTGCGCTTCCACACCCAGACGGGGGGTTCGACCCTCACCGCGCAACAGCCCGAGAACAACATCGTGCGCGTGACCCTCCAGGCGCTCGCCGCCGCGCTGGGCGGCACCCAGAGCCTGCACACCAACGGGTTCGACGAGGCGCTCGGGCTCCCGACCGAGCGCGCGGCGAAGCTCGCCCTGCGCACCCAGCAGATCGTCGGCTACGAGTCGGGTATCGCCGACACCGTCGACCCGCTCGCCGGATCGTACTTCGTCGAGTCGATGACCAACGAGGTGGAGCGGCTCGCGCGCCAGTACATCGCGACCATCGATGAGATGGGTGGCGCGGTGGCCGCCATCGAGGCGCGCTACATGCAAGAGGAGATCGAGGCCGCCGCCTACGACTTCGCCCGGCGGGTCGATCGCGGCGAGAAGGTTGTGGTGGGGGTCAACCGCTTCGCCGACCACGACGAGACCGCCAATGACGTGTTCCCCGTCGACGAGGCTCAGCAGCGCAGCCAGGTGGAGCGGGTCGAGCGCGTGAAGCGCGACCGCGACGCCGACGCCGTTCGCGTCGCGCTCGAGGACCTCGAGCGAGCCGCGAGCGGATCGAGCAACGTCCTGTACCCGATGAAGACTGCGTTGGCGGCGATGGCGACGCTCGGTGAGGTGGCCGATACCCTGCGCGGCGTCTTTGGCGTCTATCAGCCGAACTAGCGGCTGATCGGTTCGTGGAAGTGCGTGACCTCGGGCGTCGTCACGTAGAACGGGTGCGTCGCGGCGCGCCACTGCTCGAAGGCGCTGGACGCGCGAAAGCGTAGGTGGGCGTCGACCGAGGTCCAGCGCACGGTCAGTAGGTAGGTCGACGGGTCCTCGTGCTGACGTCGAAGCTCGGCGCCGTGACAGTCGGGCGCTGACTCGATGATCGAAAAGGCCTGGCGCATCGCGGCCTCGAAGGCCTCGGCGCGGTCAGGGTCGACGTGGACGATGGCGTGTTCGTTGATCATGTGCGCTCCATGAGTCGATGGCGAAGTGGCGCGTCCTCGGCCACGAGGATCGCCGTGCGCGCGAGCGCGAGGGCACCGTCAATGACGGCGCCGTCGGCGCTCTCGCCGACGCAGGCGGCGGCGAACTCG
>JAJYPU010000150.1 GCA_021795095.1 Actinomycetes bacterium
GTCGTCGAGCCCTCGCCGACCGGCCCGACCGGTCATTTGGGAGTACTCGGCGCTCGTGAGGAACTGACGGCCCGCGTCGGAGTACTTGGTGAAGCGCTCGAGCGCGACCGAGCGCGCGGGCATGTTGACCCCCAGCGCGAGTGTTTCGGTTGCGAACACCGCGCCGAGCAGGTTGCGCTCGAAGCAGGCCTCGACGATTTCACGAAAGGCCGGGACCATGCCCGCGTGGTGGGCGGCGAGGCCACGGACGAGCCCCTCGAGGAAGTCGGCGTACTCGAGGGCGCGTAGGTCATCGTCGGAAAAGCTCGAGAGACGAAGCTCGGCGATCCGCTCGATCTCGGCGCGTTCGTCGCTCGTGGTGAAGCGCAGTCCGTCACGACGGCATTGGGCGACGGCGTCGTCGCAGGCCGCGCGTGAGAAGATGAAGACGATTGCCGGCAGCAGGTCGTTCGCCTCCAACGCGTTGAGCAACTCGCTTCGCCGCGGGGTCCGAAAGGGCGGCGGTGGCGCTGAGGATCGGGGACCACGCCACTTCGGCCCCGGGCGGAACTTACGCGAGGCCTTCATCAGGTTGTCGATGCGCCGGGCCCCGTCGGCCAGACGACCCTCGACGAGCAGGTCCTCGACCTCGGCACTGGTCTGGCCGCGACGCACCACGGCGACGTGGTTGTGCAGGGTGATCGGGCGATTCGCCTCAATGACCACCTCGGTGTGCCCGCGGACCTCGGTCAGCCACTCCCCAAGGAAGGTCGCGTTGCCGACGGTCGCCGAGAGCGCGACGAACTGGATCGACGGCGGTGTGAGGATGAGCACCTCCTCCCAGACACCGCCGCGATAGGGGTCTTGGAGGTAGTGGACCTCGTCGAGCACGACGAGTCCGAGCGAGCGCAGCTGGCCCGAATCGGTGAGCAGCATGTTGCGCAGCACCTCGGTGGTCATCACGACGATTTCGGCGCCACGGTTGATCGACGTGTCGCCGGTGAGCAGGCCGACTCGATCGGCGCCGAAACGGTCCACGAGCTCGTGGTACTTCTGATTCGAGAGTGCCTTCAGCGGCGTCGTGTAGAAGGCTCGGCGCGCCCCGTGGGTCGTGCGGGTGATCGCGTAGGTGGCGATCAACGTCTTACCCGAACCGGTCGGGGCGCTCACGAGCACGTTCACGTCTCGGTCGACGGCGTCGAGCGCCTCGCGCTGGAAGTCGTCGAGGCCGAAGCCGAGCTCGTCGACGAAGGTGCTGCGCAGGTCGCGCTTCACCGACGCAGCATCTTGCCGACCCCGATGGCGAGGAAGTAGAAGGCGGTGAGTGGCACCGCGAGTGCGAGCATCGACAGTGGGTCACCGCTCGGGGTAAAGACCGCCGCCGCGATGGTGATCGCGATGAGTGCGTAGCGCCACGAGTGCAGCAGCTGTCGGGGTGTCACGATGCGCGCGAGCTCGAGTGCGACGAGCACCACGGGGAACTCGAAGGTCACCCCGAAGATGAACATCATCATGACGAAGAGGCTGAGGTACTGATTGGGGTTGTAGTACGAGACCAACGTGTTGCCGCCGATCGACTGAAGGAACTTGATCGCGTGGCCGAAACTGAAGTACGCGACGACCACGCCGGCGGCGAAAAAGGTGAAGGACGCCGAAACGAAGGGCACGGCGTAGCGCCGCTCGGCGGCCTTCAGTCCGGGCGTGATGAATCGCCAGACGTGCCAAAAGACGATTGGCGAGGCGAACAGGAGACCCCCGAAGAATGCGATTTTGATGCGAAGCGTCAGTCCGTCGAGCGGATTCGTCACGAGGAACAGGCAATGTCCCGGCTCAGCGTGGCAGTAGGGCTGCTGGAGGATGCGCAGGATCGGCGAGTAGAGCATGAACGCCGCGATGCCGAGCACGATGATCGAGGCCGACGAGATCAGAAAGCGCTGGCGGGCTTCGGCGAGGTGCTCGGCCAGGGTCATCCCGGACTCGGCCTTTCGGAATTTCGACACGTCAGATCAGTTCAGCGATGGGTCGATGGGAGACGAATCGTCGAAGGTTGGGGCCGGCCGAGGTGTCACGGGCGTCGTCAACGGGCTCACCGAGGGCGTTCGAGTCTCCTTCGGTCTTGGGGGACCGGCTACCGGCTCGGTGACGTCGGTGGGCGTGAGGTCGGTCGCTGTACCCATACTGTCTCGCAGGTCCGCGCGGTTGGCGAGTTCGTTGAGCAGGTTGACCGGGCTGCGAACCACGCGGGCGATGTCGCCCGCGCTCGGCAGGTCCGGAATCACCTCGCGAACCTCCTCTTCGACGCGTTCCTGAATCCGCTTGATCGCGCGCCAACTAGCGCCGAGCTTGTGGGCGACTTCGGGCAACTTGTCAGGACCGAGCAACAAGAGCACCACGGCGACGATGACCATGATCTTGATTGGGCTCAGGCTGAACACTCCCCCATTGTAGGGGGGTGTGCGGGACGCTTTTAGACCGGCCCGATTCGTGAGAGGGGCCAGATACGGACGAAAACCTTGCCGATGATGGCGCTCGCTGGTAGCGGTCCCCACGATCGACTGTCACAGGAGTCGGCGTGGTTGTCGCCCATCATGAAGTACGAGTGGGCCGGCACCGTCACGTTGCCGATCGGCGAGCCGAGTGGCTCGGTGTGGGGCCAGTTCTCGTCCAGCGGCTTGCCGTTGACGTAGATCGTGTTTCCCTTGGAAGTGAGGTGGTCACCGGGTAACCCGATCACCCGCTTCACGTACACGGGCAGGTTGTCCTGGCACGCGACGTGCGCCGCTTCGGGAGCGCGGAAAACCACGACGTCACCGCGGTGGATCGTGCCCCAGGTCACGCTCAGCTTGGAGACGAGCACGTGATCACCGATCATGAGCGTCGGTTCCATGGAAGCAGAAGGGATCCAGTACGTCTGGACGACGTAGGCGCGTAGGAGAAACGACACCCCGGCCGCCACGAGGAGAATGATCACCCATTCCAACAGGGATTGGCGCCGACGACGGGGCTTGCCCACCGCTTTCACGATGGTCTCGATGGGGTCCCCGGCATCGGGCACGTCAGCGGCCGAGGGTTCGATGGGATCGTTTGGCACAGTGCAAGGCTAGTCGGCCGTCCTCTAGGCGTCCCGTCGCTCCATCGAGGTAAGCAGCCGTTGGAACCGCTCATCGGTGCTCTTGAAGGGATCCTTCAAGAGGATGGTGCGCTGCATCTCATCGTTGAGCTTGAGGTGCACCCAGTCGACGGTGTAGTCACGTCGCCACTCCTTGGCCGCGCGGATGAAGGCGCCGCGCATACGCGCACGCGTCGTCGAAGGCGCCTCGGTGGCGGCGCGGGCGATATCGTCGTCGCTCACCACGCGCCGGAAGTGTCCCCGCTGCTGACGGCGGTAGTAGAGGCCACGTTCCACGCTGGTGTCGTGGTAGAGCAGGTCGATAAGTGCGATCTTGGGGTCGCTCAGGGCGAGGCCGCGGCGCTCACGCTCGCGCTCGATGATCTGAAGTTTGGCGATCCAGTCGACACGGTCGGCGAGGGACATGGGGTCGGCGCGGTAGTCGTCGATCATCTGGCGCCAGAGTCGCACGGCCAGGACCTGATCGGCTGGTAGCTCACGACTCGATGCGAACTGCTCGGCGCGCTCGCACAGGTCGTCTTGGATCTCGATCGCGGTCATGTCGCGTCCCGAGACGAGCTTGATCGGCTCCTTGCTCCACAGGTCATAGGAGATGTCGCGTAGTGCGTTGATCGGCGAGGCGAGGTTGTAATCGCGCAGTACGGTCGTGCGGTCCTCGATCATCGCGAGCACCACCGACGCGGTGCCGACCTTGACGAAGGTCGCGAACTCGCTCATGTTGGAGTCGCCGACGATGACGTGCAGTCGGCGGTACCGCTCCGGATCGGCGTGGGGCTCATCACGGGTGTTGATGATGGGTCGACTGCGCGTGGTGGCCGACGAGATCGACTCCCAGATGTGCTCGGCGCGCTGACTCATGGAGTACGTGGTGCCCCTCGGGGTGGTGACGACCTTACCCGCTCCGGCGAAGATCTGCCTACTGATCAGGAATGGGATGAAGACCTGCTCGAGTCGTGTCAAGTCGTCGAATCGTTCAATGCAGTAGTTCTCGTGGCAGCCGTAGGAGTTGCCCGAGGAGTCGGTGTTGTTCTTGAAGAGGTAGATGTCGCCGCGGATACCCTCGTTGGTCAACTGCTCTTGGGCGTAAGAGACGAGTTCGCGCAAGATGGCTTCGCCGGCCTTGTCTTGGGCGACGAGGTCGCTCAGCGAGTCACACTCCGCGGTCGCGTACTCGGGGTGACTCCCCACGTCGAGGTAGAGGCGACTCCCGTTTTCGAGGAACACGTTGCTCGAGCGTCCCCACGCCACCACCTTGCGAAAGAGGAACCGGGAGACCTCGTCGGGACTGAGCCGCCGTTGACCGCGTAGTGAGAAGGTCACGCCGTACTCGGTCTCGACGCCGAAGATCCGCCGCAGCATCAGCTCACGTCCCGAGTAGTGCCGCGACTCGTTCGTCGGTCAGTCTCGAGAAGGTGCGCCGGCCCCCGGTGTCCTGGAGCACGCAGACCTCGAGGTCGGCCACATCGATGGTGCGATCGGCCCCCGCGAGGGCGGCCACCGCGTTGCGCAGCGTCACGTTGAGTGGCTCGAGATCCGTCTCGGCGGCGCTGAAGCGGCCCTTGATCGTCTCGGCGTCCCCGCCGAGGACCGCGAAGCGAGGCTCGTCGGAGATCGTCCCCTCGTAGGCGATGCGAAAGAGCTTCGTGGGGCGGATCGCCGTGCCCAACTGGGCGACGAGGACTTCGACCTCGAGGGGCTTTTGGCCCTCGGTGAACATGTCCCCAAT
>JAJYPU010000151.1 GCA_021795095.1 Actinomycetes bacterium
CAGGTCGGCGCAGAGTTCGAAGCCGTCGGCCTTGAAGGCACTCACGAGCCCGAAGTACTGCTCACGGGTGGGAAAGCAGCCGACGTCGGACTTGAGGACGTCGGCCGTGATGACCCCAGCCGGGGCGTTGGCGGGCAGTTCGATCACTTCGGTGTCCCCAGTCGTACCGCAACGGGCACCTCGGGGGTCCAGGGGCTCTCCTGGTGCTCGAGGTGCGTGGGCTCGCCCTTCGAGCGGCGCTTCATAATCTCACCGGTGCGGATCTGCTCGTGCAGGGTCAAGATCGCGTGCATCAGCGTCTCGGGACTCGGCGGGCAACCGGGCGCGTAGACGTCCACGGGCACGATCTGGTCGACGCCCTGAACGATCGCGTAGTTGTTGAACAGCCCGCCGGTCGAGGCGCACACGCCCATCGAGATGACCCACTTGGGCTCCATCATCTGGTCGTAGACCTGACGCAGCACCGGGGCCATCTTTTGGGAGACCCGTCCCGCCACGATCATGAGGTCGGCCTGGCGTGGGGAGTTGCGAAAGACCTCCATGCCGTAGCGCGCGAGGTCGAAGTCGGCACCGCCGGCGGCCATCATCTCGATAGCACAGCACGCCAAACCGAAGGTCGCGGGCCACACCGACGCCCGACGGGCCCAGCGTGCGAGGTCCTCGATACGGCCGGTGAGGAAGTTGTGTTGTAGGTCTTCGAGGGCCACGCGCTACGCCGCCGTCTCGGACTCGGTGGTCGCGCCGATGCGCACGATGGTCGACGAGCTCGTGCGCGCCGGCATGCCCGCTGTGAGGTGCTTTACCGGGCCCCAGGAGAGGGCGCCCTCGCTGATCAAGAAGAGCAACGCGCCAAAGACGGTGACCGAGAAGGCGAGCACCTCGACCAGGCCGAAGGTACCGAGCTGGCGGAATACCACCGCGAAGGGGTACATGAAGACCACTTCGATGTCGAAGATCACGAAGATCATCGCGACGAGGTAGAAGCGAACGGGGAACCGTTGCGGCGGCTCTACTTCGGGGACGATCCCACACTCGTAGGGGGCGAGTTTCGCGTCGGTTGGCCGCTTACGAGGTGCCAGCATCGCTGACGCCACAAACGAGCCCGCCGTGAACAACACCCCGAGGAGGAGGAGTCCAAGTATTGGTAAGTACTGGTCCACGTCCATCATTTCTACCAGACCGCGCACCCCCCTCAACTCGGACTCCCCCAAGGTCCTTCGTCCTATGCTGTCGCCGTGCCTCAGCTCGCCGACCTCTCCTCGACCACGCCCCTCTTCGATGCCGTCATCGTCGGCGCGGGACCGAGTGGTGCGGCGAGTGCGTACTGGCTCGCCGAGGCGGGCTGGTCGGTGTGTCTCATCGAGAAGAAGGAGTTCCCCCGCGAGAAGACGTGCGGCGACGGACTCACGCCGCGCTCGGTGCACCAGCTCGCCCAGATGGGCCTCGAGCCCGTCGTCGCCGCCCACGGCCATCGCTACCACGGGCTTCGCGCCTTCGGTTTCGGCGCCTCACTCGAGATGAACTGGCCCGACCACGCGGTCTTTCCCAACTACGGCTACACCATCACGCGCTTCAACCTCGACGGCCTGGTCGCGAGCGAGGCGGCCGCGCGGGGCGCGACCGTGCTCACGGGCGTCGAGGTCGTCGGCCTGCTCGAGGCCACTGACGCCCCCGATGGCCACCTGCGCGGGGCAGCCGGGGTCGTGGCCTACGAGAAGGCGACGGGCACGCGCGCCGAGGTGCGCGCGCGCTACGTCATCGTCGCCGATGGCCAGAACTCCCGACTCGGTCGCGAACTCGGCGTCACGCGTAACCGTCAGTGGCCGATGGGTATGGCGCTGCGCGGTTACTACTCGAGCGACCGGCACGCCGAGCCGTGGATCGAGTCGCACCTGGACATCCGCGACCCCAACGGCGAGGTCGTGCCGGGCTACGGGTGGATCTTCCCCCTGGGCGACGGACGCGTGAACGTGGGCGTCGGCCTGCTGTCCACGGCGGGGGCCTGGAAGGGCGTCAACACGACCAAGCTCCAGGAGTACTTCGTCAGTCAGACCGCGGCCGCGTGGGGGCTGAATGAGACGACGCGACTCAGCGTGCCCACCGGCGGACGCCTGCCGATGGGCCTCGCGCGCGGTCCGCACACGGGCGCCAACACCCTCGTCGTCGGCGACGCCGGCGGCTCGATCAACCCCTTCAATGGCGAGGGCATCGCGTATGGCTACGAGACGGGCCGGCTCGCGGCGGGCGTCGTCGCCGAGGCCCTGCTCGCCGACGAGCCCGGCCACCTGGTCGTCTACGGCGAGCGCCTCGAGGCTGCCTACGGCGAGTACTACAAGGTGGCGCGAGCCTTCGTGCGACTGATCTCGGAGCCCAAGATCCTCGCCGCCTGCGTCGGTGTCGGCATGCGGATCGAGCCGGTCATGCGCGAGGTGCTCGTCGTGATGGCGAACCTCATGCGCAACGACGAGCGCGGTCCGGGCGAGCTCGCCTACCGCGCGCTGGCGCGAATCGCCGACGTCGTACCCGAGCGCGCCTATTCGTTGCTGCTCGGCGAGCACGGCACCGAGGACTAGACGGGTGTCCTTCGTCAAGACCGTGGTGCTCGGCTTCATCGCCGGCGCCACGATCGTCGCGGGGCTGCCGATTGGACGGCTACGCAAACCAGCCGAGCGCGTGCGCTCGTTCCTCAACGCCGTGGCAATCGGCGTGCTGCTCTTTCTCGTGGTGGACGTCTTCTCCAACGCCTACGCGCCGATCAAGGACCAGCTTCAGGCGCTGCACAACCACCGGGGCGGCTCGGTCGCCACGACCATCACCGACGTCGTGCTGCTGCTCGGCGGGGCGGCCGTCGGCCTGCTCAGCCTCGCGCTCTATCAGCGGTGGTCTCGACGTGGTCGCGAGGCGACCCCCTCGACGCCCGCCTCGATGAGCCTCATGATCGCCTCGGGGATCGGGTTGCACAACTTCGGTGAGGGCCTCGCCATCGGCACTGCGTCCCACCTCGGGGCGATCGGGCTCTCGACGGTGCTCGTCATCGGGTTCGCGCTGCACAACGCCACGGAGGGCTTCGGCATCGTGAGCCCGCTCGTGGGCGCGACCAACCGACCGTCGTGGGCGTTCCTCGGGCTCATGGCGTTGATCGGCGGCGGCCCGACGACCGTGGGCACGCTCGTGGGTTGGTGGTGGTCATCGCCGACGCTCGGGATCGTCTTTCTCTCCCTCGCCGGCGGTTCGATCATCTTCGTCATCAGCCAGCTGCTCTTCGTGGCCGGGCGCAGCCGACACCAGACGACGGTCTTCGTCGGGATCACCATCGGGCTGCTCGCGGGTTTCCTCACCGACATCGTCGTCGCCATCGCCGGCGGCTAGGACTGCTACAGGGCGGCCCCGCCGCCCCCGTCGTCGATGCGCGTCTTGATCGTGCCGACCAGTTGGCTGAGCATGGGCCTGCTCGCGCGCCACGACGGCACGAGAGCGCTCAGGGTGACCTCGTAGTGCCCGCCGGCGACCACGACCACCACGAGCGTGTAGGCGGTCGACACGCCCGGCAGCGCGACGGGCACGACCCCACCGCGCGCCCAGCCCTTGGCGTAGGTGACGGGCGTCCAGTTCGTGCCCCGGGGACTCGCGGTCACCTGGCTCGCGTACTGGCTGAGCAGGATCGTCGCGTTGGCCGCCACGAAGCAGGCGCCAAAGCCCGTCTTGGACATCTCGGCGACGTCGCGTCGCACCATGCCGGTCGTGCGGTAGTACTGGGCGGTCGTGGCGACCTCGGTCTCGGCGGGGATGAGCACGTGGAAGATGGGTGAGCTGATCTGGACGTCGGGCGACTGGCCCGCGGCGCCAAAGATCCGGTCCGTGGTATTGGTCACCCCGAGGCAGCGCTGGAACTGGGACGTGACGACCGGGGCCACGACGTCCACCGCCGGCGCCGTCGTCGAGGTCGAGGTGATCACCCGACCCGCCGGGGGCACGAGGTAGGAGAGGTAGCCCGTCTGCAGCGTCGACCACCCCACGGGCAGGTCGCTCACGGTCAGGTTCGCCTGACGCGCGTCGGCGCTTTCGGTGTCCAGGCCCGGCCCGTTGGTGAGCAGCGCGGCGATCACGCCGCCGAGTGAGGCGACGAGCACCACGAGGGCGATGACGACCGCGCCGGCGCGTCGCCGATGGCGCGCCACGCTGCCGTCGTGGGCGAGCACCACGGCCCGCAGCTCCTCGTACTCCTCGAGGCCCTGGCGACGCCACTCGTAGCGCACGCCCCCAACGCTCGCCCCGAAGCGCAGCGTCGAACCGGTGCGAACGAGTGCGAGGTCACCGAGCTCGGACCATGGGGTCTGCCAGGCCACGGGGTAGACGCCCGCCAGCTGGGTCAGTCCGTCGTCGTCGAAGAGCAGGGTGACCGGCGCGGTCGGTCCGTGGGGCACGAAGCTCGGGCGCACTGACCAGCCCGACGAGGTGACGGGTTCCATCACGTCGCGGCGACGACCCTGGCCGCTTCGCCGGCCGCCTCGAGCGCGCGCTCCAGTTCCGCGTCACCGTGGGCCATGGAGACGAAGAGGATCTCATAAGCCCCCGGGGCGAGCGCGACGCCGCGTTCGAGCATCGCGTGGAAGAAGCCCGGATAGAGCCCGTTGTCGCCGATTGCCTTGGCCCCGGTGAAGTCGGTGGGCGCCTCGAGCGGCTCGCGCGCGAGGTAGAGACCGAGCAGTGGTCCGACCCGCGGGGCGACCGCGTAGAGGCCCGCGGCGTTGATCGCCGCCACGAGCGCCGTGGCGAAACTCTCGACGCGC
>JAJYPU010000018.1 GCA_021795095.1 Actinomycetes bacterium
GTCCGCTTGGAGCCGACCAAAGATGTCTCGCGGGCTGAGATGGACCGTGATGCCCGCTCGAGGGGCTCGTTCTCCGGACTTTCGTAAGTAGTTGGGGTCTACTTTCGTAAACTGCCCGTGGCGGAGGAGGTGGGATTTGAACCCACGGTAGGTTGCCCTACACACGATTTCCAATCGTGCCGATTCGGCCGCTCTCGCACTCCTCCAGTGACTCGTCGGTGCGACGAGTACCGAGAAAGGCTAGCCGAGGTACTTCGCGGCCCAAGACGGTAACCTGTTCGGGCCGGAGTCCAAAGCGGTGGCCGGGTCCCGTGCGACGGTCGTTCGTGAACCGAGTCAGGGGTGGAAGCCAGCAGCTCTCAGCGGATCAGACTGGGTGCCACGGTCAGCCTGGCCATCGCTTTGGACTCCGGCCTCGAACAGGCCCCCATTAGCATTTGGGAATGACCGACGCGAAAACGCCCACCTCGCTCGACGGGGTCACCGCCCTCTACCGGCGGTTCCGGCCGGGTCGTTTCGCCGAGCTCCGTGGCCAGGACCACGTGGTGCGGGCGTTGCAGGGAGCGACGCGCAGCGGCCGCATCGTGCACGCGTACCTCTTCTCGGGACCGCGTGGCACCGGCAAGACGACGACCGCTCGCATCTTGGCGAAGGCGTTGAACTGTGAGCACCCCCTCGATGGCGACGCATGCAATGAATGCGCGAGCTGCGTCGCCATCACCAAGGGGTCGTCCCTCGACGTCGTGGAGCTCGACGCCGCGTCGAACAATGGCGTCGACGACGTTCGTGAGATCACCGCGGGCGCGTGGCACGGGACCCCGGGGCGCTGGAAGGTCTACATCGTCGACGAGGTCCACCAGCTCTCCAAGTCCGCGTCGGCGGCGCTCTTGAAGACGCTCGAGGAACCACCGTCGCACGTGGTGTTCGTGCTGGCGACGACCGATCCGCACAAGGTGTTGCCGACGATCCGGTCGAGGACCCAGCATCTCGAGTTCCGACTCATCGCCGGCGACACACTGTCGACGTTGTTGCACGACGTCCAAGGCGCGGCGGGTCTCGACGTCAACGAGGGGACCATCGAGGCCGCTGTGCGACTGGGACGCGGTTCTGCGCGCGACGCCCTGAGCGCCCTCGACCAATTGATCGCGACGGGTTCGCTCATCGACACCCTGCCCCGTTTCGACGACCTCTTAGACGCGCTCGAGCGCGGGGACACGGCCGCGGCCATTCGTTCGTTGGCGTTGCTCCTGCGTGAGGGGTGGGACCCCGAGCAGCTCGCCGAGAGTTTCGTGGGTGACGTTCGCCAGGTCTTCCTGCTCCAAGTCGCCCCCGACGTCGCCGACGCCGTCGACACCGACCGCCAGCGACTGGTCGACTGGGGGGCCCGACTCGGATTGGCGCGAACGGTGCGGATCCTCGAGACCGTTGGGCGTGCGATGCGCGAGATGAAGAGTGCCCCCGACAAGGTCGTCGTCCTCGAGGTCGCGCTCGTGCGCCTCGCCCGCCCCGACCTTGATCACTCCATCGAGGCGCTCGACGAGCGGCTGACACGGCTGGAACGTGGTGCCAGCCGCCCGACCCCGCCCCAAGCGCCGCCCGCCCCATCGCTCCCACCGATTGGCGTTGCCGCCACGGTGAAGCGGGAATCGACGCCGACGCCGCCACCTGTACCGACGCCGACACCGGCACCGGCACCGGCACCGACGACACCCTCGGCGCCCGACGGGCGGGTGGCGCCGGCAGAAGACGCAGAGGCGCTCCGCGATCGTTTCCTCACCAAGGTGGTGCCGCGCACGTCGCGCGCGGCGCAACTCTTGTTGCGAAGCGCCCACGTGCGGTCCTTTGATGGTGCGCAACTCGTCCTCGTGGTAGCCAACGAGGAGTTGCGACAGAACACCGACCGGATCCAGCAGGGACTGCGCGGGGCGCTCGAGCATGAGTTCCACACCCCGATCGACGTGGTCTGGGAGGTTGACGCCTCTCTGCCGATGTCACCCGCGCCCAGCCCGACGCGGTCGCGGCCTCGGACGTCGGCGCCGGTCGACGAGGAGGTCGTCGTCAATGACGATGACCCGGTCGTGGTGGTCGATTCAGTGGCCGATCATCTCATCACCGAGATGTTCCCCGGAGCCGAGGAGATCTCGTGAACTACCCACCACCGCTCCAGGCGGTCGTCGACGAGCTCGGTCGCTTTCCCGGCGTCGGGCCGAAGTCGGCCCAGCGCATCGCCTTCTGGCTGATGCGTCAGCCGGCGGAGGACGTCCTGCGCCTCGCGCGATCGCTCGATGACATGAAGTCCAAGCTCGCCTTCTGTGAACGCTGCTGCAACATCGCCGAGGTCGGTGGACTCTGCCCGATCTGTGCGGACACGCGCCGTGATCAGACGATCGTGTGCGTCGTCGAGAGTCCGCCCGACGTCGTCGCAGTCGAACGCTCGGGCGCTTTCCACGGGACCTATCACGTGTTGCACGGTGTGCTCAATCCGCTCGAGGGCGTCACACCCGATCGACTCCGGATCCAAGAACTGGTCCAGCGCCTGAACGGTCCCGTGAAGGAGGTCATCCTGTGCTTCAACTCCAATGTGGAGGGTGACGCCACCGCCATGTACCTCAGTCGTTTGCTGAAGGTCCCGGGTCTCGTCGTCTCACAGCCCGCGAGCGGCCTGCCGGTGGGCGGCGACCTCGAGTTCGCCGATGACCTGACCCTCGGCCGGGCGATCGACGGTCGCCACGTGCTCGGCGACTGATTGGACCCTCGGCGTGGGAGATCGTGCGCGGCTAGCGGGCGACCCAGGTATCCGACAGACTGGTGGCGTGCGCTATCTGACCGTCGTGCGTCACGCCAAGGCCGTCCCCGCTGTACCGGGGGGCCGTGACGTCGATCGTGTGCTCGCCGAACGCGGTCGCGACCAGTGCGCGGTGCTGCGAGCGTGGGCGAGTGACCCGAACTCCCTCGGCGCCTACGGCCCCGCCACCGCGCTCGTCAGCTCGGCGGCGCGAACCCGCGAGACCTTCGCGCTCGCCTTTGACGGGACAGACTTCGTCGCGCACCACGAGTTCAGTGACCTGATCTACAACGGCACGCGCGACGTCTCGGCCGAGGACGTCCTCATCGACCTCGCGGCGATCGACCCCGTCACGACGTCGTTACTCGTCGTCGCGCACAACCCGACGGTCCTCGAACTGGTGCTCGGCCTCGCGCGCAGCGCCCCGAGGGACTTGCGACACGGCCACTACCCGTTGGCCGGCGCCTATGTGCTGTCGCTGCCCGACGACCGACCGGTGGGTCTAGCCCACTACGACGTGGTCGGGCATTTCGTCCCGTGAACTAGAGCGATCGCAGGATCGCCGCGTCACCCTGACCACCACCGCCGCAGAGGGCGACGGCGGCCATCCCACCACCGCGCCGACGGAGCTCCATCAGGGCCGAGAGGGCGATGCGTGTTCCGGACATGCCGACCGGGTGGCCGAGCGCGATCGCGCCACCGTTGACGTTGACCTTGGACTCGTCCAGACCGAGGTCGTCTGACGAGGCGAGGCCGACGGCGGCGAACGCCTCGTTGATCTCGTAGAGGTCCATGGCCTTGGGGTCGAGTCCGGCGCGGGCGGCGGCTTTGGCGATGGCGTTGGACGGCTGGGACAACAGTGACGGGTCCGGACCGGCGACCTGGCCGTAGCTCACGAGCTCGCCGATCGGTGTGAGTCCGAGCTGGGCCGCGCGCTCGGCCGACATCACGAGCACCGCGGCCGCGCCGTCAGAGATCTGCGAGGCGTTGCCGGCGGTGATGGTGCCGTCCTTCTCGAAGGCGCCGCGCAACTTGGACAGCGACTCGGCGGTCGTCTCGGCGCGCACACCCTCGTCGGTGTCGACGATGCGCGGGTCGCCCTTGCGCTGTGGCACGGCGACGGGCACGATCTCCTCGGCGAACCGACCGGCCGCGATGGCCGCCGCCGCCAACTGGTGGCTGCGCGCGGAGAACTCGTCCTGCCGTGCCCTCGAGATGCGTCCGGCGTTGTAGCGCTCGGTGGCGAGTCCCATCGCGCACTGGTCGAAGGCGCAGGTCAGTCCGTCGAACATCATCGAGTCGACCACGGTCTGGTCACCGATGCGGTAGCCGGCGCGCGCGCCGGGCAGGAGGTAGGGCGTGTTGGTCATGGATTCCATGCCGCCGGCGATGATGATGTCGGCCTCCCCGGCGCGGATCATCAGGTCGGCGAGGTAGATCGTCTGCAGGCCCGACAGGCAGACCTTGTTGATGGTCGTCGCGTGGACGGTCATCGGTATGCCGGCCTTCACTGCCGCCTGGCGAGCGGTGATCTGACCCTGGCCGGCCTGGATGACCTGACCCATCAGCACGGCGTCGACGGTTGCGGGGTCCACACCCGAGCGCTCGAGCACGCCCTTGATCGCGGCACCGCCGAGGTCTTGGGCGCTCAGGGTGGCGAAGCCGCCCGCGAGTTTGCCGATGGCGGTGCGCGCACCGGCGACGATAACGCTTCGGGACATGTGGTCCTCCCTCATTGAAAACGGTGACTAGTGGTCACGATACTCGTGGCGCTGACCCCGTTCCGACGGCACCCGAAGGCTGGGGCTCGAAGGGGAGCGTCGCTTCGACGACGGTGCCGACGCCGGCCGTGGACTGCACGGTGAGCGAGCCCCCGAGCAGTCGCGCGCGCTCGCGCATGCCGACGATGCCCAGTGACGGTGTCTCGCCGTCGGATCGGATGGCCCGGCGCTGGTCGAAGCCGGTGCCGTCGTCGACGACCGTCACGTGCAGCGCCGCATCCTGGAACTCGACGTTCACCCGTAGGTGGTTGGCGTTGGCGTGGCGCTGGGCGTTGCGCAACGACTCCTGGACGATACGGAAGGCGCCGAGTTCGACGTCCGACGAGAGTCGCGTCGGCGAGCCCTGCACGCTGAGGTGGGTCGACTCGGCCCCCTCGTCGTCGATGTCCGCGACGAGGCTGGAGAGGGCCGCGACGAGTCCAAGCTGGTCCAACGCCGGTGGGCGCAGGTCGCGAGCGAGCGTGCGCAGTCGCGCCGCGGCGTCGAGCGCCTGATTACGCGTCTCGGCGAGCCCGGTCGCGACGGTCTCGGGGACGCCGCCCGTGTTACCGAGGGTCTCGAGCCTGCGGGCGAGGTGTAAGAACAGTTGGAGCGGCTCGTCGTGCAACTCACGGGCGAGGCGACGGCGCTGGTCCTCCTCGACTTGGATCACCTGTTGGGCGAACTGGCGCGCCCGTCGCTCCTCGTTTCGTTCCTCGGTGATGTCCTCGAAGGTGATCTGGCGTCGCGGTGCGGTCGTGTCTAGCGGCAGGGTGACGACGTCGAGGCGGTAGTCGTGACTGTCGGCGAGCGAGAGGACCCGCCCCGACAGCGCCCCGATATCGAGGTCGTCGCTCAGCACCGCGGTGATGGCGCGCCCGACGACCGCGGCGCCGAGCAGCGTCGTCGCCGCCGGGTTGGCGTCGATGACGACGCCGTGATCGTCGATCACCACGATCGGCGAACGATTCGACTCAAAGAGGCGACGGTACCCTGCCTCGATTGCGAGCGTGCGCGCGGCGGCCTCGTCGATGCGCTGTTGCGTGAGCCGTTCAGTCTCGATCCGACGCCCGAAGATGATCGCGACGAGGATGATGATCGCAAAATTTAGGAGGTCGTCTCCGGCGTGGCCCTCGTCGTGGGGGAGGGTCAGGTCGGGGAGCCAGAGTATGAAGGTCCAGATGGTGGTGGCGGCGGACCCTGCGAGGCCGTAGCGCAGCGCCGCGTAGCCGATGGGGATCACGAGGACCGCCACTGGGACCCCGGTCGGGAGTGATTGGTTGATCAACGAGGGGTGCAGGTCCACGAAGTAGTGCACGCCGACGATAATCAGCACGGTGACCTGGATGATCCAGAACGGCCGTTCGGTGACCGGCGGCCGCATGATCCGTTCGATGATGGAACGGTGCGTCAGGTCGGAGTTAGTCGATGAGGTCATTGTTCGGTGCGCTGACGAGTCGATGGCTGATGGCGTGGGTGACCGCCTCGGTGCGAGAGGTCACGCCGAGTTTGCCCAAGATGTTCGAGACGTACCCCTCGACGGTGCGGATGCCCAACTCCAGTTCTGCGGCGATCTGCTTGTTCGAGCGGCCCTGGGCGAGTAGCTCGAGCACGGCGGTCTCGCGGGGCGTCAGCGTGCCCACCGTGGGCGCGACGGCGTCACGTCGGCGGACCAGTCGTTTGGAGACCTGGCGGTCCAGCACGAAGACGCCGTCGTAGACGGCGCGCACCGCGTCGATGAGCTCCTTGGTGCTCGCGGTCTTCAAAAGGTAGCCGCCGACCCCGACCTCGAGGGCCTCGGCGACGTAGGCGTACTCGTCGTAGGCCGAGAGGATCAAGATCCGCACCGCCGGCTTGGTCGCGAGGATTGTGCGCGAGAGCTCGAGCCCACTCATCGACGGCAGGTTGACGTCGACGAGTGCCACGTCGGGCGAGAGCACCGCGAGCTGTTCGAGGGCCTCCTCACCAGATCCCGCGGTGGCGATGACCTCGATGGCGGAGTCCTGCTCGAGGAGCTGACGGGTCCCCTCACGCACGAGGGCGTGGTCGTCGACGATCAAGACGCGAATCGGATTCGACGACGTCGGGCCCTCTGCGTCCGCGGAGCGCTCAGCCCCCGGTGGAACGATCTCGTCACTCATGGTCCCCCTCCTCAACGATCACCGAGATCGTGTATCGGACTCCTTCAATGTGCCACAGTACGCACCGTGGTGCGCACCGTGATTCGCGGTGTGTCCGTGCCCCCGCAACCTCCGGCAAGTCCCCCGACCCTAGCCCTCAGCACGGTGAACCCATTTGATCAGGGATAGTGACTCTACTTAATTTTACCACTCTAGGTAAAGTCCCGCACTTGACAACGGTCCGCCTGAGTGATAGTACCTAAGTAGATAAGTAGTAACACGGTAATACTTAAGTAGTTCAGTACTCGATTAGTAGAGGGGGGCGCATGGCCTTACAGACCGACGTGACAAGGGAAGGACAACGCGACGTGTCCACCGGCGCACACCTGATTGACCCGATTGCGGTGGCGATCCGCACCCGACGCCCCGAGGATCCGCCGAGCGGGCGCTTCAACGAGACGGACCCGTCGCCCGGCCTCGACGTGGCGCGCAACCCTCTCGTGGCGAAGATTCTCCATGACCGCAAGTTCCAGTTCCTCATGATCCTGCCGAACCAGATCATCTTCTGGCTCGTCATCGGGATTGGCCTGCTCGGCACGGTCGTGCCGGGTCTTAACTTTGCCACGGCGATCACGTGGTACCTCTGGTTCGCGTTGGTCTTCGTGATGATGGTCGTCGTCGGTCGCGCGTGGTGCGCGATGTGCCCCTTCGGTGGGTTCGGCGAGTGGGTCCAGCGCCACACGTTCTGGCGGCGCAAGAACAGCAGCATCGGGCTCGGTCTCAAGATGCCCGAGAAAGTAGCGCAATACGGGTTCTTGCTGTCGGTCGCTGCCTTCTTGCTGCTCACGTGGATCGAGGAGTTCTTCAACATCGCCGGTCCGGGCAACCCGGCGTCGACGAGCTTCATGGTGCTCGGCATCGTCGGCAGCGCCCTGTTGTTCTTCCTGCTCTTCGAGCGCCGCACCTTCTGTCGCTACGTCTGCCCCCTGACGGCGTTGATTGGAACGGTCGGCACGATGGGTTCGGTCGCGGGTTTTCGTACGCGCGACCGCGAAGTCTGCCAATCCTGTGAGACCAAGGACTGCATGCGCGGCGACGCCGACGGCTACGGCTGCCCGTGGTACACGTGGCCGGGCAGCTCGGACTCGAACTCGGCCTGCGGACTGTGCACCGAGTGCTACAAGGCCTGCCCGAGTGACAACATCGGACTCTTCGTCCAAAAGCCGCTGACGTCGGTCGTCGCGCCCTCGCGTCGTCGCGCCGATGTCGCCTGGTCGATCGCACTGCTCTTCGGTCTCGTCGTCTACCAGCAACTGAACGCGTTGACGGTCTTCGCCAACTTCGACACCTGGCTGAACAACCACACGTTCTTCCCGCACTACCCCGACCCGATCAGCTACCTCGGCATCATCGTGGCGGTCGCAGCCGTGATGGCGGGCTTCGCGTGGGTGTTCAAGCAGGGCTTCGCGCGGGCCGACTACACGCCCGCCGTGAGTGGGCGCTCTTTCGTCGACCGCACCAGCACCTTCAGGTCGTACTTCTTGCCGCTGATGTATGGCATCATCCCGGTCGTCGGCGCCGACTACTTCGCCCGCCAGCTGCCGAAGTTCTTCCAGCACGTGCCGCGCGTCCCCGTCGCGATCGGGCACCTGTTCGGCTTCGGCTCGACGCACTCCTCGCTCTACAACGCCTCGCTCATCTCGTCCAACGCCGGCATCATCGCCGTGCAGGTGGGCGTGATGGCGGCCGGCACGCTCGCCGCAATGTGGACGAGTTGGCGAATCGCCGGGCGCGACCTCGCACCCGTCGGGGGCAACAAGCGCGCCGTCCAGATCAGTGCGGCCAGCTTCGCATTGGCCCTGGGCGTCGTGACCGCCGTGCTGTACATCCTCATGAACGCCGCGGACTAGGGAGACACGATGACCGCCACCATTTCCACCACTGAGACGCGCGCCGAGCGCCACGTCACCGTCTTCGTCGACCGCTGCGCCGGTTGCCAGGAGTGCGTCATCCGCTGTCCCGCCGGGGCACTCTCGATGGAGCCAGTCACCTGGACCGCCATCGCGAATGACGCCGCGTGCGTGGGCTGTCGCCAGTGCGAGCGTACGTGCCCCTTCTCGGCGATCACGGTCGAGGGGCCGCTCGCCGTCTCGGAGCGCTACGACCCGCCGATCCACCAGCCTGTCGAGTTACGCGGCAACGTCGAGGAGACCCGTCGTGGTTACGACACCTGGGAGGAGGCGATCGCCGAGGCGAACCGCTGCCTCGCGTGCCCCGACCCCACCTGCATGCGCGGCTGCCCCGCGCACAACGACATCCCCCAGTTCGTCGCCGCCGTGCGTGACCACGACCTCGAGCGGGCCCACGCGATCCTGCGTTGCACGACCGTGATCCCCGACATCTGCAGCCGCGTGTGCAATCAGGCCGCGCAGTGTGAGGGTGCGTGCACGTGGTCCCTCGCCGGCGGGGTGCCCGTCGCGATCGGCCGGCTTGAGCGGTTCATCGCCGATCACGCCCCGGTCCCCGCACCCACGCTCACGAGGTCCGAGGACCCGATCTCGGTTGGCGTCATCGGTTCGGGTCCCGCCGGTATCGGAGCCGCCTGGGACCTCATCGAGGCTGGCGCGTCGGTCACCGTCTACGAGAAGGACGACACCGCCGGCGGGCTGCCCGTCTGGGGTATGCCCGACTTCACCTTGCCCGACGACGTGGCGGCCCGTCCGTGGCGCCAGTTGGTCGAGGCGGGTGTCGATTTGCGGCTCAACACCCCGATTCCGGCCGACTCCATCGATCAACTGCTGACGGTGCACGACGCGGTCGTCGTCGCCCACGGGGCGGGTATACCGATCCGCCTGCCGGTGCCCGGCGCGGACCTCGAGGGGGTCGTGGACGCCACGATGTTCTTGAAGGCCGCCAAGGCCGCCATGATGCCAGGCGGTGACGCTGTGGGACTGCGCGCCGAACTTGGCGTCGGTGAGCGGCGCGGCGCGCGGGTCCTCGTGCTCGGCGCGGGCAACACCGCGATGGACGTGGCGCGCATGGCGCGTCGCCTCGGTCTCGAGGCCACCTGTGTGGACTGGCTCGACGAACGCTTCGCGCTGGCTCGGCCCGACGAGCTCTCCGAGGCGCGTCACGAGGGCGTCGAGGTGCGCTTCTTGCGCACGCTCACCGCGCTCGAGGGCGACGGTCGCGTGCAGCGGGCCCAGCTCGCCCACACGGTTCAGCCCGATCGCGCGAAGCAGCCGACGGTGTTGAAGTCCGTCCCCGACGTCCTCGACGTGGACCTTGTGGTGATGGCCATGGGGTACCGGCTCGACGCATCCTTCCGCGAGGTCCTGCCCTCACTGCCGGTCACGAAGCGCCACGTCGGCCTCGCGCACGGTCGTTGGACGGCTTCGGGGATCTTGAAGAACCCCGCCTCGGCCTACAACCACCACAGTCCGGTCGGTTCGCTCGCGCTTGACCGAGAAGTCGGCCTGTGGGCCGCGACCCTGCCCCAGCGCGACCGCGTCTGGGTCGCCGGCGACGCACTCACCGGTC
This sequence comes from Actinomycetes bacterium, assembly GCA_021795095.1. The sequence continues at coordinate 10,206 of JAJYPU010000018.1, forward strand.
CGGCGACGGTGGTCGAGGCGATGGCCCAGGGTCGGCGCGCGGCGCGCTCGATCCTTGACTCGCACCCGGCCCGGCCGGACCGCTCCGCGGATTTCCGCGCCGACCACCAGCCCCGCATCCTGATCGCCTACGCGTCCGCGGGTGGAACGACCGCTGCGCTCGGTCAGGCGATCGCCGATGGCCTCGGGCTCGCGGGGGCGCGCGTCAGCGTGAAGCCCGTGGGCCAGGTGGGGGCGAAGGACCTCGCAGCCGCCGACGCGATCGTGCTCGGTACGTGGGTCGAGGGTCTCGTCGTGGCCAAGGTCCGTCCGGCCAAGGCAATGCGCGACTGGCTGGCGTCGACGCCGAACCTCGGGGCCAAGCCCGTGGCGACGTTCTGCACCTTCGCGGTAAACCCGCGTGGTGCGAGTGACGAGTTGGGCGAGCTCGTGGCCCGCGCGGGCGGCACGGTCGTGACGTCGGAGGTCTTCGGGCCCCACGACCGTGGCGACGGCGCCCGGCTGCACCCAACCAAGCCCGAGGCCTTCGCGAACCGAATCGCGGCGCGGGTCATCACGAGAGTGGCGGCGGTGGTCGCCTGAAGTGTAGGGGCCCGTCGCCGACGGGCCCCTACACTTCAGTTTGCATCGTCGCTCGTCACTCGCTTTCGAGTGCGCGCGCGAGGCGGCGCAGGAACGAGCGCACGGTGGAGCGCGCGAGGCGCACCATGACGGCGTCGTCGAGGGCGTGGCCGGCCCGCCCGAGGGGCGGCCGGTAGCGCCCGACGATAGTCAGTTCGCTGCGTTCGGGGTCGAGTTCGGCGACCTGGAGCGTGCCGACGAGGCGCGGGAAGAGGCCCGAGGGCCCGGTCGCCTCCCATCGGATGGCGATGGCCACGCCCTCACTGGTCTCGACGGGCTCGCCGAGGCGCACGGCGACGGTCTTGGCGAGCCAGCCCGCGGCACCGGGACCGACGCGCACGAGGATCGCCTCGGCGTCGTCGCGCGCGGCGTCGAGGTGGGGGATCAGCCACGCACCGCCGCTGGTCATCCGTTCGGTGATCCGCGCGACCGGCCGCTCGACGTGCACGGTGTCGCTCACCTCCACGGTGTCGGCCGCGTTGTGGCGGTGACCGATGACGTGGTACTCGCCTGCGGTGATCGCGCGGTCGCGCTCGAGCAGGGTCGCGAGTGTCGTCGAGGCCAATTCGGCGCGCATCGCCGCAGTGGCGGCGCTCCATGTCTCGTGGATCGGGCACACCGTGTCCCACTGGCAGGGATCCTCCCCGAGCACGCAAGTGTCCGACTCGAGGGGCCCCTCACCGGCCTCGACGATCTCGAGCAACGTGATCTCGGCCGGCGGGCGCGTCAGGCGGTAGCCGCCGTTGGCGCCGAAGAACGAGGTGGCAATCCCGGCCTGGACGAGGTCACCGAGGATCTGAGAGACGAACGTGCGCGGCACGCCCATCTCGACGGACACCTGGCGCAGCTTCGTTGGCGCCGGCGCGTCGAAACCGCTCGCGAGACACAGGGCCGAACGCACCACGTAGTCGCCCCGCTTGGAGAGTTTCAACTTCATTGGGCAAGGTTATCGGCGCACCTGACGTGTGGCGCGGGACCACACGAGAGGCTGAGAATGATTTCAGCGCGGGGTGTTCGGGTCCTCGGCGGGCTCGCGCGGGCCGAGCACGTCGGCCAAGACGCGCTCCAGGTCCTCGCGTAGTTCGAGGTCGGCGCGGTTGGCCACGATCGTCGAGCGAACGGCGACCGCAAACGCCACGGCCATCGCCGCGATGGCGAGCATCGAGACGACGATGCCCACGGCCGCCACGAAACCGATCACCGAACCCATCTCTCCATGCTCGGCCAGCACTACCGCGGGTGAAACCCGGATTCCACGCCCGCAGTGCGCCAATTCCACGGGCGCGTGCGTGGATCTACGGTGGCGACGCGGTGGCCCGAGGTCCAACTATTGTCGGTCAATGAGCGAGATTCTCGACGCGGTGCGCGGGGGCGCCGACCGGGCGGCCCTGGCTTCGACGCCGCTACCCGCAATGACCCGGGCCGTATTCGTACGGCGTGATGAGCAAGAGATGTTCGACGGCATGGCCTCGCGCGACAAGGACCCGCGGGCGAGCCTGCACGTGGACGAGGTCCCGCTGCCCGAGTACGCGCCCGACGAGGTGGTCATCGTCGTGATGGCCTCGTCGGTCAACTTCAACACGGTCTGGACGAGCATCTTCGAGCCGCTGTCGACCTTTGGCTTCCTCGACCGCCTCGGCAAGGAGTCCTACTGGGGCGCCCGTCACGCCCTCGACTACCACGTCATCGGCTCGGACGCGTCGGGTGTGATCGTGCGGGTGGGGTCGGCCGTGCGCAACTGGAAGGTCGGCGACGAGGTGACGGTGCACTGCAACTACGTCGATGACCAGGACCCCTCGAGCCACGACGACTCGATGCTCGGCGCGCACCAGCGCATCTGGGGTTTCGAGACGAACTTCGGGGGACTCGCCGACCTGTCCATCGTCAAGGCCAACCAGCTCATGCCCAAGCCCACGCACCTCACGTGGGAGGAGGCCGCAGTGAACGCGCTCACCAACTCCACCGCCTACCGCATGCTGGTCTCGCGCAACGGCGCCCCAGTCACCCAGGGCGACAAGGTGCTGATCTGGGGCGCGTCGGGTGGGATCGGGTCCTTCGCGGTTCAGCACGTGCTCAACTCCGGCGCCACACCGATCGGGGTGGTCTCGAGCGTGGCCAAGGCGGCGACTCTGCGCGAGCTCGGCTGTCAGTACGTAATCAACCGCGCCGAGAAGGACTACCGGTTCTGGAAGGACGAGCATACCCAGGACGAGTCCGAGTGGCGCCGTCTGGGCAAGGACATTCGCGCGCTCGTGGGCGAGGACCCCGACATCGTCTTCGAACACCCGGGTCGCTCCACTATGGGCGCGAGCGTCTTCGTCGCCAAGCGCGGCGGGACGATCGTGACCTGCGCGGCCACGACGGGGTACATGGTCGAGTACGACAACCGGCACCTGTGGATGCGGCTCAAGACCATCAAGGGCTCGCACTTCGCCAACTACCGCGAGGCGTGGGCCGCGAACCAGACGATCGTGGACGGCCACGTCGTGCCGCCGCTCTCGGCGGTCTTTCCCCTCGAGCAGGCGAGCGAGGCGACCTACGAGATGCACCACAACCGCCACGAGGGCAAGGTCGGCATCCTCTGCGCGGCCACGCGCGAGGGGCTCGGGGTCACCAACCCCGAGCTGCGCGCCAAGGTGGGCGAGAATCGCCTCACTATCTTCCGACGACACGACCAGGAGTAGCCATGGAATCGATGCTCACCGAGATAGACCACGTCGCAATCGCCGTCAACGACCTCGAGGCCGCGATCACCTGGTACGAGTCGACCTTCGCCGCGTCGGTCGTGCACCGCGAGGTCGTCGAGTCCGACGGGGTCGCCGAGGCGCTGATCCAGGTGGCCGACAGCTACGTCCAGCTCCTTACGCCCACGCGCGAGGACTCGCCGGTGGCGAAGTTCCTCGCCAAGCGGGGCGAGGGGCTGCACCACGTGGGCTATCGCGTGCGGGACTGCGCGCAGGCCCTCGAGGCGGTTCGCGCGGCCGGCGGCCGCCTGATCGACGCCGCGCCGCGGCCCGGCTCTCGGGGCACCACGGTCGCCTTCGTGCACCCGAGCGCCTCCTTTGGCACCCTGGTCGAGCTGGTCCAGGACGGCTCGGGCCACTGAAATACCCTCGGTGCGGCCATCCTCTGATGGGACCCACGCGGGGTGGGTAGCCTTGCCAGCTATGGAACATTCGATGGCCCAACGATTGAGCGACCTGGCCGCACGCAAGGAACAGGCCCGCACCGCCGGCGGTGAACCAGCCCTCGAGCGTCACCGCGCCAAGGGCAAGTTGACCGCGCGCGAACGCATCGAGTACCTCCTCGACGAGGACTCCTTCCAAGAGCTCGACATGCTGACCCGACACATCGCCTCGGGCATGGGCCTCGAGGAGAACCGCCCCTACACCGACGGCGTGATCACCGGCTACGGCACCATCGACGGCCGCAAGGTGTGCGTCTACAGCCAGGACTTCACCGTCTTCGGCGGCGCGCTCGGCGAGACCCACGGCGCCAAGATCCACAAGATCATGGACCTGGCGACGTCCATGGGGCTGCCGATGATCGGTCTCAACGACGGCGCCGGTGCGCGCATCCAAGAGGGCGTCGCGGCGCTCAACGCCTACGGAGGGATCTTCCGTCGCAACGCCGCGGCCTCGGGGGTCATCCCGCAGGTCTCGGTGATCCTCGGGCCCTGCGCCGGGGGCGCGGTCTACTCGCCCGCTTTGACCGACTTCATCTTCATGGTGAAGGACACGAGCCACATGTTCATCACCGGTCCCGACGTCGTGCGCACCGTCACCGGTGAGGTGGTGACCCTCGAGGAGCTCGGGGGCGCCCAGACGCACGCCACCAAGTCGGGCGTCGCCAACTTCGTCATGCCCGACGAGAAGAGCGTCCTCGACGAGGTCCGCTACCTGCTCTCGTTCCTGCCCTCCAACAACATGGAGGAGCCGCCGCGGATCATGTCGGGCGATCCCGCTGACCGCTCGTGCGACTCACTTCGCGAACTGCTGCCGATGTCCTCGAACCAGCCCTACGACATGAAGAAGGTCATCGCGGCGGTCGTCGACGACGGTGACTACCTCGAAGTGCACGCCAACTACGCCCAACAGGTGACGTGCGGCTTCGCCCGCGTCGACGGACACACCGTCGGCATCGTCGGCAACCAGCCGGCCGTGCTCGCGGGCGTGCTCGACATCGCCTCGAGTGAGAAGGCGGCGCGCTTCGTGCGCACGTGCGATGCCTTCAACGTGCCCATCATCACCTTCGTCGACGTGCCCGGGTTCATGCCCGGCGTCGACCAGGAGTACGGCGGGATCATCCGCCACGGCGCGAAGCTGCTCTACGCGTTCTGCGAGGCCACGGTGCCGCGCATCTCGGTGATCACCCGCAAGGCCTACGGCGGGGCCTACGTGGTCATGAACTCCAAGTCGATCGGCGCCGACCTGGTCTTCGCCTGGCCGACCGCCGAGCTCGCGGTGATGGGATCCTCGGGGGCCGTGGAGATCGTGCACCGACGCGACCTGCTCGAAGCGGCGGACCCCAACGCCCGTCGCACCGAACTCATCGACGAGTACGAGGAGCGCTACGCAACGCCCTATATCGCCGCCGAGCGCGGCTTCGTCGACGACGTCATCGACCCAGCCGACACCCGTCGCGTGCTCGCCCGTTCGCTCGACCTGCTGCGCTCCAAGCGCGAGGAGCTGCCCAAGCGCAAGCACGGGAACGTACCGCTGTGAGCCACGGCCTCGCCCCACGCCCGGGTCCCACACCGGCCGAGGTCGCCGCGGTGAGCGCCGCGTTGAGCGTGCTCGCGACCGTGCGCCCGGCCGTTGACGGCGGGCGGGTACCGGCTTGGCGCTTCTCGGGCCGCTGGTTCAACGCGGGGCGCTACGCCAACCGGCGCCCCATCGTCAGCCATTAGTCGGCGGTCGCCTCGACCATCGCGAGTAGGTCGCCCATGATCGCCTCCAGGGAGAAGTTCTTGGGGGTGTAGACCGCCGCGACGCCCGCCTCGCGCAGCCGTTGGGCGTCGGCCTCGGGCACGATGCCCCCGACGACGACCGGGACGCTCACACCCGCGGCGGCCAGGCCGTCGAGGATCCGGGGCACGAGCGCGAGGTGGGAGCCCGAGAGCAGCGAGACCCCGACGATGTCGACGTCCTCGTCGCGCGCGACGGCCACGATCTCCTCGGGACTGAGTCGAATCCCCTGGTAGACGACCTCGAAGCCGGCATCTCGGGCCGCGACCGCGATCTGTTCGGCCCCGTTGGAGTGTCCGTCGAGACCGGGCTTGGCCACGAGGAGCTTGGGCGGCGAGCCGCGACGCTCGGCCAGTGCGCGCGAGCGCGCCACCAACGCCGCGAAGCCGACGGCGCGGTGGCCGACGCCGGCGCGGACCCCCGTGGGGGCGCGGTACTCACCAAAGACCCCGCGCAGGCAGTTCGCCCATTCGCCCGTCGTGCCGCCGGCGCGCGCGAGAGCCATCGAGGGCACCATCACGTTGTCTGTCGGGTCGTCACTGGTTACCACCCGCGCGAGCTCGGCGAGGGCTGCCTGAACTGCGGCCTCGTCGCGCTGGGCGCGCCAGGCGACGACGTCGTCGACCAGCTGGCGTTCGACGTCGGGGTCCACGGTCAAGATGGCCGCGTCGAGGTCGACGGTCAGCGGCGACGGGGCAGTCTCGGTGAACCGGTTGACACCGACGACGACCTGTTCGCCGGACTCGATGCGCGCGACCCGCTCGGCCTGGCTGGCGACGAGCCGCGCCTTCAACTCCTCGACGGCCGCGAAGGCGCCGCCGAGCTCGAGCACGTCGTCGAGCTCGGCGCGCGCCGCCGCGGTGAGCTCGCGGACCTTGGCGTCCATGACGATGGAGCCCGCGAAGAGGTCGGGGTACTCGAGCAGGTCACTCTCGAAGGCGAGGACCTGCTGGAGTCGAAGACTCCACTGCTGGTCCCACGGGCGCGGCAGCCCGAGGGCCTCGTTCCACGCCGGAAGCTGCACGGCCCGCGCGCGGGCGTCACCCGAGAGGGTGACGCCGAGCATCTCGAGCACGATGCGCGCGATGTTGTTCTCGGGCTGCTGCTCGGTCAGCCCGAGTGAGTTCACCTGAACCCCGTAACGGAAGCGGCGCTTGGCGGGGTCCTCAACCCCGTAGCGGGTGCGACAGATCTCGTCCCACATCGCGGTGAAGGTGCGCATCTTGGCGATCTCCTCGACGAAGCGGACGCCGGCGTTGACGAAGAACGAGATGCGGCCGACGACGCTCGCCATCGCCTCGGGCGCGACCTTGCCCGAGGCGGCGACCGCGTCGAGGACGTCGATCGCCGTCGCGAGGGCGTAGGCGATCTCCTGGACGGGCGTCGCCCCGGCCTCTTGGAGGTGGTAGCTGCAGACGTTGATCGGGTTCCACTTGGGCACGTGGGACTCGGCGAAGGCGATCATGTCGACGATCAAGCGCTTCGACGGTTCGGGGGCGAAGATGTAGGTCCCGCGGCTCAGGTACTCCTTGACGATGTCGTTCTGGGTCGTGCCCGCGAGCTTGGCGAGGTCGGCGCCCTGCTCCTCGGCGAGCACGAGGTAGAGCGACCACAGCCACGCGGCCGTGGCGTTGATCGTCATCGAGGTGTTCATCTCGTCGAGGGGCAGGCCCTCGAAGAGCTGGCGGACGTGGCCGAGGTGCGCCACGGGCACGCCCACCTTGCCGACCTCGCCCGCGGCGTTTTTGTCGTCGGGGTCGTAACCGGTCTGGGTGGGCAGGTCGAAGGCGATGGAGAGCCCGGTCTGGCCCTTGGCGAGGTTGGCGCGGAACAGCTCGTTTGAGGCCCGGGCCGTCGAGTGGCCCGAGTACGTGCGCATCACCCAGGGTTTGGATCGCTCACTCATCGGCGGGGGTAGTCGTAGAAGCCGCGTCCGGACTTGCGACCGAGTCGGCCGGCGGTCACCATTCGGCGCAGGGCGGGCACGGGGGCGAAGTTGGGATCGGCGAACTCGTTGTAGAGCGCCTCGAGGATGGCGAGGGAGGTGTCCAGCCCGACGAGGTCGAGCAGGGCGAAGGGGCCCATCGGGAAGCCGCAGCCGCCCTTCATGGCCACGTCGATCCCCTCCATCGTGGCCACGCCCTGTTCCAGCAGTCGCACAGCGTTGTTGAGGTAGGGGAAGAGCAACGCGTTCACCACGAACCCGGCCTGGTCCTTCACGACGACGGCGTCCTTGCCGCACCGGGTCACGAAGTCCACCACGTAGTCGATCGTCTCGTCGCTCGCCGACAGCGGGCGGACGATCTCCACGAGTGACATCACCGGCGCCGGGTTAAAGAAGTGCACGCCGCAGACTCGCTCGGGACGCGAGGTCTCCATGGCGAGGTCAATCACCGACAGGGTCGAGGTATTGGTCGCGAGGATCGCGTCGGGTCGCACCACGTGGTCGAGTTCGTTGAAGAGCACGCGTTTGACGTCCATGTCCTCGACGACCGATTCGATGACCAACTCACAGTTCGCGAGGTCGGCGAGCTCGGTTGTGGCCGTGACGCGCGCGTGCAGCGCGGCGGCGTCGGCGGCGTCTCGCGTGCCACGTTCGACCTGGCGGGCGAGCGAGCGGTCCAGTCCCACCAGCAGCGCGTCGGCGCTTGCCTGATTGCGGCTACGTACAATCACGCTCGCCCCCGTGGCGGCGACCACCTCGGCGATGCCGCTCCCCATGATGCCTGACCCCAAGACGCCGATGGTTCGCAAGTTCATTGCTGGATAGTAGTGCCCGGTCGTCTCGGTGGGATACTCGACACGTGACCACGCTCGTCGCCGGCTCGCTGCGCGCCTTCATCGACGCCATGACCCGCGAGGTGGAGGGCGCGTCGGTGGTCGTGGTGCCGACCGCCGCCGCCTTCATCGGCGCCGCGCAGGCGGCGCTCGAGATCGCCACCGCGCTCGAGCCGACCGGAGCCGACGTGGAGGCGCTGATGGTGCTCGACCGCGTCGGCGCCCACGACCTCGCCCTCGTCGAGCGCGTCGAGCGCGCCGACTTCGTGGTGTTGTGCGACGGGGCGGCCCTGCACGCGAGGGCGGTGTGGCGCGACAGTGCCTTCGGCGACGCGCTCGCCGCGGCGCGGCTCGTCGCGATCGGGTCGGTGGCGACGGTGCTCGGGTCGGTGATGATCGATCCACGTGGGGGCGCGCCGACCATCGGGCTCGGCTACCGGCACGGGGCGGTCCTCACGGTACCCGCGACGGCCGAGCAGCTCGAGCGGACTCGTCAGTTGCTTTCCGGCGATGAGCCGTTGGTGGTCGTGGGTGCGCGAGGCGTCCTGGCCGAGTCAGAGGGACGGTGGCGCGTCGTGGTCGCCGACGACGTCGAGGTGACTCGCGGCGCGAACGCCGCGAGGCTGGACTAGGACTCGCTGATCGTCACGGACTCGATGACGACCCGCTCGCGGGGCTTGCCCGACGGCGTGCCGACGTCGTTGATGGTGGCGACCACGTCGAGGCCCTTGACGACCTTGCCGAAGAGCGCGTAGAGCGGTGGGAGCCGGACGCCGTCGGGTCCCGAGATGACGAAGAACTGGCTGCCGTTGGTGTTGGGGCCGGCGTTGGCCATGGCGAGCGACCCGAGCTCGTAGCGCCCGGCCTTGGGCAGCTCGTCCTCGAAGCGGTAACCGGGGCCGCCACTGCCGCTACCCGTCGGGTCGCCGCCCTGGAGGACGAAGCCGGGGATGATGCGGTGAAAGACGATCCCGTCGAAGTAGTGCCAGCGCGCGAGGAACACGAAGCTGTTGACCGTCTTTGGGGCCGCGAGCGGGTCCAGGGCGATCTCGAGCGTGCCCATGGAGGTCACCATCGTCGCGCCGTAGGTCTTGGCCGGGTCGATGATCATCGGCGGCGGCGCGTCGAAGCGCTGGCGCTGGACGCTGGAGCCGTCGGGGTTTGGGATGAGGTCACTCATGATCACTCGCTTCGCTGGTGGTTGGTTAACTGATCTTCAAGAGGTCGACGACGAAGACGAGGGTGTCGTTCGCCGCGATGCCGCCGCCCCGGGCCACCGCACCGTAGCCGAGCGACGGCGGCAGGATGAGCTCGCGGCGTCCGCCGACGCGCATCCCGACGAGGCCCTTGTCCCAGCCGGTGATCACGTGGCCGGCGCCGAGGGTGAAGGTGAAGGGCTGGGCGGTCCAGGACGACTGGATGACCTTGCGCGTCGAGTAGGTCGCGAGGACGTACTGCACGGTGAGGGACTGACCGTCCTTCGCGGCCGGTCCGGTGCCGGTGATGAGGTTGCTCATCTCGGGCGTGGTGGGTGGGGGTCCCGCGGGCACGATGACGGTCGGCGCCTTGCCGAAGGTCCCCGCGGGCGAGGGGCTCGCCACGGGGGCGAAATGCACCGCGGCGGTGCTCGTCGTCGCCGGAGCGGTGGTGGTGGTGGTCGGCGCCGCGGCGACCGTGGTGGTCGTCGTCGGTGTGGACTTGCCACGGAACAGCAGCGCGGCCGAGACGATGATCGCGATCGCGACGACGACCACGATCGACGTGCGTTGGATGGTCTTACGCCGCTTCGCGGCGCGTTGCTGGGCCTCAATCTTTTGGCGACGGGCCGCCTTCTGTCGCTCTCGCTTCGCAGTTGCCATGGGTGCGACATTACTTGGCCCACGAAAGG
>JAJYPU010000152.1 GCA_021795095.1 Actinomycetes bacterium
GTCTCACCACCGAAGAGCGGGCCGAACTGGCGAAGTTGCGCAAGGAAAACTTCGAGCTGCAGCGCTCCAACGACATCCTGCAAGCAGCGGCGACTTTCTTCGGGGCGCAGCTCGAGCGCCGTCAACAGAAGAGGTAGTTAACTTCATCGACGCCCACCGGGATCACCTGACCGGTGGGCGTCGATGGGGGGTCGAGCCGATCTGTGCGGAACTGCAGGTCGCCCCCTCCACCTACTACGACGCCAAGTCCCGCCCACCGTCGAAGCGCGCTCTGCGCGACGTGGAGTTGGGCGTGCTGTTGCTCGCGATCTGGCTCAAGAACTACTCCGTTTACGGCAAGCGCAAGCTCTGGGCGGCCGCCAAGCGCGCCGGCGAGGACGTGGGCCGTGAGCAGGTCGCCCGCATCATGCGACAGCTGGGCATTCGGGGCGCTAGCCGAGCGAAGCGGCGTTTCACCACGCACGCCGACGCTACGCACCATCGCGCGCCGGACCTCGTGAAGCGCAACTTCACCGCGTCACGTCCCGACGAGTTGTGGGTTGCGGACTTCACCTACTGCTCCACCTGGAGTGGTGTCATCTACGTCGCCTTCGTCATCGACGTCTACTCTCGCCGCATCGTGGGGTGGAAGGCGAGTCGGTCCATGACCGCCGACCTCGTGATTGCGGCGCTCGACATGGCGGCCTGGACGAGACGACACAGCACGCTGGATCATCTGACCTGCCACACGGACGCAGGGTCTCAATACACGTCGGTGCGTTACACCGATCGACTCGCCGACATCGGCGCCACTCCCTCCATCGGCACCGTCGCGGATTGCCTATTTACCGGCTAATTCTGGTACCAATAACTAAAAAGCGGCAGTTTACGCTTGCATGTGGGGACAGAGTCGATTACAGATGTTGCAGTGACGAACGCGGACCTTCACCTCGAGCGCAGAGCCGGCAGTTGGGCGTTGGCGGGCACGGGCGCGAGCCAGCTCGCGTTGGTCAACGACTATCTGAGTTATCTGTCGGACCGGAACTACTCGCCTCAGACGGTCCGCGTCTACGGCTTCTCGCTGCTGGCGTTCGGTCGGTGGTTGGTGACCCAGGACATCGCGCTCGAGTCGGTCACGACCGACGTGCTGCTTTGCTACCTGGCCGCGTGCCGACAGACGACGGTGCCCGGGCGTCCCGACCCCAACGTGGTGCGCCTGGACGGTCGGCGCGCCGACGGGTACGCCGCGGCGACGCTCAACCATCGACTGGCGGTGATCGCGGGGCTGTTTGCGTTCCGCGTGATGCGCGACTCGCACGCCACCAACCCGGTGCCGAGGGGCAAGGAGGCGAGACGACTGTCCGCGGGCGAGCGCAACGGCCTGCTCGCCCACGTGGCGCGCCGGCCCACGCGCCGATCCGCGCTGCGACTGCGAGAGCCCCAGCGACTTCCCCGGGCGTTGGACCGTGACGAGGTCGTGGCGCTGGTGGGGAGCCTTCGAACCTGGCGCGACCGCGCCATCGCCGGCCTGATGGTCTACGGCGGACTGCGCGCCGGCGAGGTGCTGGCCCTCGAAGTCGCCGACGTGGATATCGGGGGACGATGGTTGCGCGTCACGGGCAAGGGATCCAAGGAGCGCCGCGTCCCGCTCGACGTCGACGTGGCGGGCGTCATCCAGACGTACCTGCTCTGCGAGCGCCCCGAGACGCAGACGCCCCGGCTGTTCGTGGTGGCCAAGGGCCCGACTCGCGGCCAACCACTTACGAGCGCGGGCCTGCGCACCATCTTTCGCTACCACCGGATGGTCGCGGGGGTTCCCGCCGGTCATCCGCACGCGCTGCGCCACACCTTCGCCAGCGCACTGGCCGAGGCGGGAGTGGATCTGGCCGTGATGCAAGCCCTGCTCGGTCACGCCCACGTCGACACCACCGCGCGTTACATCCATCTCGCCCCCGTGCACGTGAAGAAGGAGTTCGATGCCGCTCGCGAACGTCAACGCACTCGGCGCTAGTCGACCGGTGGGGGATCTCCTCGCCGACTACGCCCGCCATCAGGCGATCACCGGGCGCGGCAATGCCAGCACCACCCGGGGGGCGACGACCTTCATGCGCCGCTGGCCCGACCCCCAGGACTGGGCCGCCCAGTCGCTCGCTCGCCGCCTGGGCGAGGGTTCCCAGACCACGTCGTTCCTGCTGTTCTTGATGGTCCATGGCTGGCTTCAACCCGGCTACGACTACCTGGTGTCGCGCAAGTTGTCGAGCTTTTGGCGCGAGATCACCGCCAGCCCGCTCGAGGCGGACATGGCCCGGTTTCGTGCGGGCGCCGAGGCCATTGGCTACACGCCGATCCAGTCTCTTCGCATCGCTTCCCAGTCCGTCGGGCGCCTACTCATCCAGACCAACGTGCGTCTCGAGCAGTTGACCCTGGGTGACGTCGACGAGCTCGCCACTGAGTGCCGGCGGCGCGAGGAGCGCACGGGAAAGCCGTGGGGCCACTACCGGTCCGCGCTCAACGCCGCGCACCGGGTGTTGTTCCACCTGGACATCGTGGACGTGCCACCGCCGCACTGGCAACGGCCCACAACCTTCGCCGAGCGCGTCGTTGACGTGTCGCCCGCCCTTCGACCGGCGTTCGTTACCTACCTGGAACGAAAGACGGGAACCTGCCGCACCGAGACGGTGACCTGCATGGCGACGCGTTTGGTCCACTTCGGCCGCTTCCTCGCTGACGTCGACCCCGGACTGAGGTCACTGGCTGACCTGGATCGACAGCGCCACATCGAGCCCTACCTGAACTCAGTGGCCCGGGCGCTCAACTCCAAGAACGGCGAGCCGATCACGAGCGCCGATCAGTCACGACGGATACTGACGGTGTCGAGCTTTCTCAGCGACATCACCGAGTGGGGATGGGTCGACGCGCCACCACGGCGTCTCGTCTTTCGCTCCGACATCCCGCGCTTGCCCAAACCCCTCCCTCGCTACCTGCCCCTCGACGTCGACCGGCGTCTCGGTGAGGCACTCGAAGGGTCCGAGTTCCGCCTCGCCGCTGACGCGCTGCTGCTGGCCCGGGCCTGCGGGCTGCGCATTGGTGAGCTGCTCGATCTCGAACTCGATTGCGTGCACGAAGTTCCCGGCAACGGAGCGTGGCTCAAGGTTCCACTCGGCAAGATGGACACCGAGCGGATGGTGCCCCTCGACGACGAAACCGTTACCTTGATCGATCGGATTACCGCGACCCGCTCCGAGGGTCGAGCGTTCTTTCATCCGCGCTATGGGCGACCCGCGCAGTTCCTCTTCACCCACCACGGCCGACGCCTGGGCCAGCAGGCGTTGCGTCTGGAGCTCGATCGGGCCGCGCGGGTCGCGGGCGTCGGTCACGTCACGCCGCACCAACTGCGCCACACGTTCGCCACCGTGATGGTCAACGCCGGCGTCTCGCTCCAGGCGCTCATGGCCCTGCTCGGACACGTCTCGGCCGAGATGAGCCTTCGTTACGGCCGCCTCTTCGACACCACGGTGCGCGCCGAGTACGAGCGGGCCCTGGACCACGCCAAGACCCACATCGGCCCACTGCCCGCACAGCGCATCGCCGTCACTGGTGACGGGGACTGGCGTGATGCTCCGCTCATCAAGACCAAGCTCGCCGGCGGCTACTGCCTTCGCTCACCGGCGCAAGGATCGTGCGCCTATGCGAACATCTGCGAATACTGTCCTACGTTTCACGTCGACGCGAACGCCGTCGCGGTGCTCACCGCTCAGCGCGACGATACCGAGGCACTTGTCACCGACGCCGACGCACGCGGGTGGGGCGACGAGGCTGACCGGCACCGGCGCCTCATCGGTCGTCTCGATACGCTCATCGCAGAGCAGGCCGCGCAGTGACCTCGCCCGACACCCTGGCCCGCGTCGAGGACGTTTGCGCAGCGTTGCACCGAGACGCGAAGCCGATCAGCTTCGTCAGCGTCGCCACGCTCGCGGGCGTCAGCCGCACCAACCTCTATCGTGATCCGACCCTGCGCGCCGTCGTCGACGAGTATCGCGCCGCACACATTGATCCCCGCACCCTCACCGGGCTCACGAGGGAGGTCGATCACCTTCGCACTGCCGTCGAACTTCTCGCCGACCGGGTCCGCCACCACGAGGAACAGCTTCGTCAACTCGACAGCGCTTCTCGCCCGCGGCGCAAAACCAGCTGATGATTGGCTTGTCGCGGCGAAGCCTCGACCCCGATTAGCCGGTTAAAGTTTCGATAACGCGATGGCCGAGGCGGTCAACGCGCTGTTCAAGACCGAGCTCTATCGCAATCCCGCCGTGCTGGCGACCGTCGGGGGCCACTGGAAGGGTCTCGACGATCTCGAGATCGCCACGTGCGCGTGGGTGTCGTGGTTCAACGACGAGCGCCTACACGGCGAGCTGAACAACCGGACGCCGAGCGAGATCGAGACAGACTACGCTGCTACCTCTCAAGCTCACGCGGCCTGAGGGATCAAAGACAGAGAGTCTCCGGAATACAGTGAAGATGGGGTTGGTTCGGTTTCGGTTTGACCTGCCGGAAAACTGACGCCTCAACGCTGCGGCTGTCCTGTCTGGGACTAGTCAGCCGGGACCGGACCACTTTGATCCGGCGTGGCCGGACCGAGCGGGATGTGACTTCATAGGACCCTGTTTCGAATCCGACGACCCATCACTGTTGTGTCCGCCCGGCCCGGTTCGGTCATCCCTCTCACGAAGGAGACAGATACAAGATGAACACATC
>JAJYPU010000019.1 GCA_021795095.1 Actinomycetes bacterium
CCGACCCGATGACGTGGCCGACGAGACAGCGCGCGCCATCGCTGACGCCTACGGCCCGCCGTCGCGAGTCGCCACACTCATCCTGCCCGCCGACGTCTCCTGGGGTGCGCTCGAAAGAACCCCGAGTCACTGGCCGACGGCCGCGAAGGCCGCGGCGGTCCCGCTCGACGAGGGTCTCCTCGATCACGTGGTAACGAGACTGCGCACGACGCGTTCGGCCATCTTCCTCGGGGGAGCCGCCACTACGGGCGCGGCCATGGAGCTCGCCAACCGAATCGGCGCGGCTAGCGGTGCGACGGTGATGGTCGAGACATTTCCCACGTCGATGGACCGCGGCGCGGGGGTCTTCCAGCCCGAGCGGCTGATCTACCTGAGTGAGTTCGCCGTCGGTCAACTCGCCAAGATCGAAACGCTCGTCCTCGTCGGCGCGAGTGAGCCAGTCGGGTTCTTCGCCTACCCCGACGTACCCAGTCGGCTTGTTGCGGCCGATTGCGAGGTCATCGCGCTCGCGCCACCCGGCAGCGACGTCAGCACAGCGCTCGCGATGCTCGTGGACCAGCTTGACGCGCCACGCGTGCGCGTGCCCGCGGGTCGAGCGCCCGAACCACCGAATGGCGCATTGAACGCCCAGAGTTTCGCCGCCGCCATCGCCGCCACGTTGCCCGAGGGTGCGGTCATCAGCGACGAATCCAACACGAGCGGCATCCACCTCTACGGCGCCACCACCTTCGCGGCGCCCCATCGACTCTTGACCTTGACTGGTGGCTCGATCGGGTTCGGCCTACCCGTCGCGGTCGGCGCGGCCATCGGCACCGGCACGCGCGTGATCGCACTCGAGTCGGACGGCTCGATGATGTACACCCCCCAGGCACTGTGGACGATGGCCCGCGAGGGACTCGACGTCACGGTCGTCGCCTTGTCGAACCGTCGCTACGCCATCCTCGACTTTGAACGCCAACGGGTGGGCGCAAGCGGAGTTGGAGAAGCGAGCGAGCGCCTTCTCTCGCTCGACGACCCCGCCATCGACCTCTGCGGCGTCGCACGCGCGCTGGGCGTCCCGGCGACAGCGGTGACGACCGCCGACGAACTCGTCGACGCGCTTCGCCGATCGTTCGCCACCCCGGGGCCGTCGTTCATCGAGGTTCCGCTAGCCTCAGCCTTCTGACTCGAGGTCGAACTCGGCGATGACGGGTGCGTGGTCGGACGGCTTAACACCCTTGCGAGCCTCACGGTCGACGTACCCCGCCTTCGCTCGTCGTCCCAAGGTCTCGTCGACGAGCAACAGGTCGATGCGTAGACCGTGATTCTGGTGGAAGGCGCCACCGCGGTAGTCCCACCAGGAATAGGCCGGCTCGTCGGGGTGGAGCACCCGGATGAGGTCAATGAGGCCCGTCGACTCGATTGCGCGAATGGCCGCGCGTTCGGGTTCGCTCACGTGCGTCGCGCCAAGGAAACTCGGCGGGTCCCAACAGTCGAGGTCCGACGGTGCCACGTTGAAGTCACCGCCGAGGACGAACGGGCCGACGGGGCGCTTTGACGCGAGCTCGCCCAGGCGACCGAGCCAATCGAGCTTGTAGCGGTAGTGGGGATCTTCGAGCGACCGCCCGTTGGGGACGTAGCAGGAATAGACCCGGACCCCGCCACACGTCGCGCCGATGATGCGCGCTTCGGGGTCTTGGTCGCCAAATCCTCGCTGCACATCGGTCACGCCCACCCTCGAGAGGATGGCCACGCCGTTCCACTGCCCCTGGCCGTAGTGGGCGACCTCGTAGCCCGCGTCCGCGATCGCCGCCACGGGAAACCGGTCATCAGTGGACTTCGTCTCTTGGATCAAGACCACGTCGGGCTGTGCGTCAGCGAGCCACGAGGTGAGTCGGGCCAACCGGGCCGCGAACGAGTTGACGTTCCAGGTGGCAATCTTCACGTCAGGTCGGCGAGGACAAAGAGCAGATCCGCTTCAGCGGCCACCTCGCCGCCGACGGACGCGATACCGTGACCCTTGCCGGCGCGCGCCGAGAGACGGGTCATCTCGCAGTGCAGGGTCACCGTGTCACCCGGGACGACCTGACGGCGGAACCGAGCGCGCTCGACACCGCCGAACAGGGGCAGCCGTCCGCGATAGCGCTCGTCAGCCAACACCGCGACGCCGCCGCACTGGGCCAACGACTCGAGTAAGAGCACACCGGGAGTCGTTGGACGGCCCGGGAAGTGGCCCGGGAAGAACCACTCGTCACCGCGCAGCGTCCACGTCCCGGTCGCGTGCACACCGGGTTCGATCTCGAGCAGCTCGTCGAGCAGCAGAAACGGCTCGCGGTGTGGCAGCCAGTCCCGGGGGTCGAGTGAGAGACCGTTCACGCGAGGGCCAGTTCTGCGATCCGGCGCTCGGGGTCAACGGTGATCAGTCGGAATGTTCGACGGTCTCCCCGTTTCAACACGTCGCGCGCTCTGGCCGGCGGCGGGTCGCCAAGCAGCGTGGTCGGGGCGTAGCACTCGACCTGGCCACCCTTGAAGGCGACAGTGATCACGGCACCGTGCGACGTGAAGGTCGTGACCTCGCCCTCGAGGCGTGAATTCACCTTGAAGGCGGAGCGAAAGCGGGCAAAGACGTCCTCGGGGTTCACCGGCTGACGACCGCGTCGCAACGCCACCGCCGGAGTATTCGACGGCGGTATCGACTCGAGCACCGGCGCGGCCTTGGCGGGTGCGTTTGTCTTGGATGCCCGCTTCGCAACGGTCTTGGCCACCGGCGTCTTCTTCGCCGGCGCCTTCTTCACTACGTCGGCCTTCTTGGCGACCTTGGTCGTTTTGGCGGTGGCCTTCGCGGGTGGTGGTTCCTCGGCGCCGGCCCGTGACGCCTTGGTAGCGCGCTTGGTGGGGCCAGCCACCTTCTCCGGCGCCTTCTTCGCCGCGGGAACCTTGGCGGCGGCCGGTCTCGCGCTCGGCTTCGCTGGGGTGATAGTGGTGCCGATCGATGGGGTCACGCCCTCGGGCATGAGCACGGCGAGCTTCTTCACGGCCCGGGCGCTCTTCACGCCGCGCACGGGTAGCCGCGGGGTGAAGATCCAACCGACCCCAGAGACCGGCTTACCACCGATGAGTCGACCCTCGTCAAAGAGCCAGGGGTAGATGGCGTGGAACTCTTGGAACGAGTCATTACTGAGAACGACGCCGTTGATGCGATCGGCGATCTTCAAGATGAACGCGTCGCCCCGACCAATCGCACCGGCCGGTGGCGTCACGATTGTGCCATCGAGTTCACGGTCCTTGAACCGCGCTCGCTCCCCACTCGCGACGCGGTGGCCGAAGCTCGCGTCAACGACGACAATGAGCTCCGCGCGGGGATTCTCTTCTCGAAACGCGCTGATCACGTCGTCCAATTGGCTGAGACTCGGGTCGGTGCGGCCCTCGGTCGCGAGATTCGAGCCGTCAATCACGACCCGTAGTCGCGTGCGCGCGGCGCTCACCCGATCGCTCGAGTCAGCAGGTCGGACTGCTCGGCGACGTGGATTAACGAGCTGCCCGTCGCGGGGCTCGCGGATTCGGCCCGCGCAACGTGACTGAGGGCAACGTCGCGCAACTGGCGGTGCACCTGGTGGTGGACGAAGGGCCACGCGCCCATGTTCTCGGGCTCCTCTTGGAGCCACACGACCTCACCCAACTTCGAATACGACGCGAGGACGGCGTCGATCTCGTCGTGGGGCCACGGGTAGAGCTGCTCCACCCGCACCACGGCGACGTGGTCGGCACTCACCTCGGCTCGACGTGCGAGCGCCTCGTGCGCGATCTTGCCCGAGGCGAACACGACCCGTGTCACCCGGTCATGCTGGGCGTGGGGATCGTCAAGCACGGTTTGGAACGAGCCGTGCTCGAACTCGCTTAGCGGCGATCGGGTTTGGGTCGCTCGCAGCATTGATTTGGGCGTGAAGACGATGAGCGGGGTCACCGTGTCACGGGTCACCTGACTGCGCAGCAAGTGGAAGTACTGCGCTGCGGTCGTCGGCTGGGCAATGCGCAGGTTGTTGCGCGCGCTCAGCGAGAGGAATCGCTCTATCCGTCCGCTGGAGTGCTCGGGTCCTTGCCCCTCGTAACCGTGCGGAAGCAGCATCACCAGACCAGCGCGCTGTCCCCACTTGTCCTCGGCGGCGACGAGGAAGTTGTCGATGATGATCTCGGCGCCATTGACGAAGTCGCCGAACTGCGCCTCCCAAGCCACGAGTGACCGATTGGCCTCCACCGAGTAGCCGTACTCGAAACCCAGTGCCGCGTATTCGCTGAGGAAGGAGTCGCGCACGGTGAAGAAAGCCCGCGTGTCGAGGTTCGCGAGCGGGATGTACTGATCACCGTTCTCATAGTCGATCAGTGCGGCGTGACGATGCGAGAAGGTGCCGCGACGCGAGTCCTGACCGATCAATCGCACGTTGGTGCCGTCCACGAGGAGCGTGCCGAACGCCAGCGCCTCGCCGAGGGCCCAGTCGACTTCGCCGCCCTCGAGCAGCGTCCGACGCTGGGCGAACTGACGCTCAAGCTTGGGGTGGATCGTGAACCCACTCGGCGCGGTCATCGTCGCTGATGCCACCGCGAGCAGGACATCGCGCGCGACGCCGGTCTCGGGTGCCGGCGCGTCCGCAGTGAACTCGAGGACCGGAACACCCTGCAACGTCGGTACCGGGACCGTGCGCACCTCGTCGAGCACGCTCTGGAGTCGGGCGTTGAACTCGTCGAGAGCCCGCTCGGCCTCTTCGAGCGAGATGTCGCCGCGGCGCACCAAGGTTTCGGTGTAGATCTTGCGAACCGAGCGCATCTGGTCGATGATCTTGTACATCTGAGGCTGGGTGTAACTGGGGTCGTCACCCTCGTTGTGCCCGTGGCGCCGGTAGCACACGATGTCGATCACCACGTCGCGCTGGAACATCTGGCGGTAGTCAAAGGCGAGTCGCGCGGCGCGGGCGCAGGCCTCGGGATCGTCACCGTTCACGTGGAAGATGGGGGCTTGGATCAACTTGGCCACGTCGGTCGGGTACACGCTCGAGCGAGCGGATTCCGGCGCGGTAGTGAATCCCACCTGGTTATTAATGACGATGTGGATGGCACCGCCCACGTGATAGCCCGACAACTGCGAGAGGTTCAGCGTCT
The DNA here is from genome assembly GCA_021795095.1 of Actinomycetes bacterium. The sequence goes on from JAJYPU010000019.1 coordinate 5,134, forward strand.
CGGCGACGACCCCCTGTCCGGCGAAGGCCGCGTCGCCGTGGATGAGGATGGGTAAGTACGGGTATCGCTCGACCACAGTGTTCGCGACGGAGCCGTCGCCGGGCCGCACGATCTGGTCTTGCTTGGCCCGCACGATTCCCTCGACCACCGGGCTTACCGCCTCGAGGTGGGAGGGATTCGACGCCATCGAGACGTCGATGGCCACTCCGGCGGCGTTGTGGAACGACCCGTGGGCGCCCTTGTGGTACTTCACGTCTCCGCTGCCCTGCACACTCTCGGGGTCGAGGTTGCCCTCGAATTCCGAGAAGATATCGCTGTAGGACTTACCCACGACGTTGGCGAGGACGTTCAGCCGACCACGGTGGGCCATGCCGATCACCGCCTCGCGCACACCGTCATCGGCCGCCGCGTCAAGAATGGTCTGCAGCGCGACGATGGTCGACTCGGCGCCCTCGAGCCCGAATCGCTTCTGACCGACGTAGCGCGAGTGGAGGAATCGCTCGAAGACCTCCGCCTCGTTGAGCGCTGACAGCACTCGTCGCTGTTCCTCGGCGCTCATCGATGACTTCACGCCCTCGACGCGGGCTTGGATCCACCGCTTCTGTGCGGGGTCCATGATGTGGCCGTATTCGATGCCAGTCGTGCGACAGTAGGCATCACGCAAGATGGCGAGGATCTCTTCGAGTGTGGCCTCGTCGCGACCCGCGAGTCCGCCGGTGATGAACCGGCGTGGGAGATCCCAGATCGAGAGTCCGTACGTCGACAGCTCGAGTTCGTCGTGGACTGGCGGCGGATCGCTGTGCAGGGGGTCGAGGTGCGCGTAGAGGTGACCGCGCACGCGGTACATATTGATCAATTCTTGGACGCGGATCTGCTTTAGTATCCGCTCGGATTCGTCGCCACCGGCCGGTGAGTTGCGGTCCATCGACCATCGCGACGGTTCGTAGGGAATACCGAGCGAGGCGAAGACTTCGTCGTAGAACTGGTGCTGACCCGTGAGACATTCGGCCACATACTTGAGGAAGAGCCCGGACTCGGCCCCCTGAATGATCCGGTGGTCGTAGGTGGACGTCAGGTTCATCACCTTGCCGACGCCGAGGTCGGCCAAGGCACGAGTGTCAGCGGCCTCAAATCCCGGTGGCCAGGTGAGCGCCCCGACACCGATGATGGCACCCTGACCAGGCATCAGCCGCGGGACCGACTGCACGGTGCCAAGCGTTCCCGGATTCGTCAATGACACCGAAGCGCCCACGAAGTCGTCCGCGCCGACTTTGCCGGCGTGGACCTTACGAATGATGTCCTCGTAGGCGAGCAGGAACGTCCGAAAGTCCATGGCGTCCGCGTCGCGGATGACCGGCACCATCAGGTTACGGGTGCCGTCACTCTTCTCGACGTCAACGGCCAGACCGAGGCCGACGTGGTCGTGGCGCAAGATCCCCGGCGTCCCCTTCTGGTCCACGGCGTCGACGAAGGTGGCGTTCATTGCGGGGATGGCGATGAGTCCCTTGATGATGGCGAACGCGATGAGGTGAGTGAAGGAAACTTTGGCACCGCTCGCCCGACTCAGTGCCTCATTCAGCGCCGAGCGATTGATCTCGAGCAGTCGAGCCGAGACGCTGCGCACGCTGGTCGCGGTTGGCACCGCCAGACTTGCGTTCATGTTGGTCACAATCCGCGCCGCGGCACCACGCAGGGGCGTCGCGGCCTCGTTCACCTCTCGCACGGCGGTGCTCGGCGTCGGGGGCGCACTCGCCACGGCTGAGGCGACCGTCGGCACGGTCGAACGCTGGTAGTCGGCGAAGAACTCACGCCAACTTGAAGAGACCGACTCGGGGTCGGCGAGGAATCGGTCGAACATGTCGTCCACGAGCCAAGCGTTCGGTCCGAAGGACCCCTTGACTGGCGCGGACGAAGGGTTGGAAGGTGGCGTCGTCACCTAACCAGACTAGGGCCCGCGCGGCCGTTTTAGATTGGTCTGCGCCCTGGCCCCGGCCAGTAGATTGCCTACGTGACCCCTCTGGACCCTCCCCGCGGACTGCGCGCCGTCGTCTCCCCCGTGGTCGGACTCGCCGTCGCCGAACGCCGAGTGGACGATCCCGTCGCCACGCTGATCTGTGTGCATGGAGGACTCGACCGCGGTGGTTCCTTCGCGCGACTCGCCCGTCGCGTCGAGCGCTTCGACGTCATTGCCTATGACCGACGCGGCTATCAGGGATCGCGCGGTTCGGGACCAGCCACCCTCGAGCGCCACATCGAGGACCTCCTCGCCCTGGCGAGCGTCGAGGCCCCGCAACGACCCGTCATCGTCTTCGGGCATAGTTTTGGCGGCGTGGTCAGTTTCGGGGCCGCCCTACGCGATCCGTCGCTGTTCGCCCAGGTGATCAACTTCGAGGCACCGTTGCCCTGGGTGCTCCAGCGCGATCATCGCCGAGTCGCGCGCGACGCCGATCCCTCCGAGGAGGCCGAACGATTCTTCAAACGGATGGTCTCGGTCGAGACATGGGAGCGGCTCAGCGAGGCCGAACGCGACTCGCGCCGACTCGACGGTGCGGCCCTCGTCGCCGACCTCTCGGTACTCAACGAACCCGAACCCTTCCAGGTCGCCGACATCGCCGTGCCGACGATCTACGCCTTTGGCAGCTGGGCGCGCGCGCCCTACTACCGACAATTGACCGCGCTGCTCCACTCACGCAACCCACTTATTGAGGGAGTTGAGTTGCCCGACGCGGGCCACGGTGTCCACCTCAGCCACCCCGATCAGCTCGCCCGATTGATCGAGCGGGCGTGGAACGACCTGTGCGCGTCGGCCTAACGGGGGCATCGGGCCTGATCGGAAGGGCGACCGCTCGGGCTCTGACGGAGCGGGGTGACACCGTGGTGACCTTTGTTCGCCCGACCGGTGGGACCGCGTCGGGCGAGACAATCCGGTGGGATCCCACCGCCAATGACCTCGACGACGACGACCTGCGTCGAGTGGGAGGCCTTGACGCAATCGTGCACCTCGCGGGTGCCGGCATCGGCGACCGACGCTGGAGCGACGAGCGTAAGGCACTCATCCTCCAATCCCGTCTGAACTCGACGACACTAGTAGTCCAGGCGATCGAGTCTCTGGCGAGCGGTGTCGGAGTGCTCGCCAGCGGCTCGGCGATCGGCATCTACGGTTCGCGAGGCGCTGAGCTACTCGAGGAGACCTCGACGCACGGCAGCGACTTCCTCGCCTCGGTCTGTGAGGCCTGGGAAGACGCCGCCCAGTCGGCGGCCAGCATGGGGACCGTGGTCACAACGTTACGCACCGGTATCGTCATGAGCGCCAGTGGTGGGGCACTCAAGCGACAGCTGCCGTTGTTCAAGTTGGGCCTCGGCGGCGTCCTCGGCGATGGGCGCCAGTGGATCAGCCCGATCGCGCTCGTCGATGAAGTGCGCGCAATCCTGTCACTGATCGACCATCCAGAAGCGGGGCCCGTAAACCTCAGCGCACCTGATCCGGTGACGAATCGCGACTTTACCCGCGCGCTCGCACGCGCCCTGGGTCGTCCCGCGGTGTTACGCGTGCCCGCTTTCGCCCTCGCGGTCGCGCTCGGACCCGAACTAGCCCACGAGGCGGTACTCGCCAGCCAACGGGTCCAACCGGCGAAATTGATCGACCGGGGGTTCCGCTTCACGTGTCCGACGACGTCGGAAATCCTCGTGGCGGCGCTGCGCTGAGCGTCGAACGCTTCGTCGCAGTTACCGACTAGTCGCGCCGATTCATAGACCGCTTATCGTGCCTGAAGCACCCGACAACGCCAACTGCGCGGCGAACCCCAAAATGGGTCCGGTGGGGTCCGTCACACGAAATTGTCTAACCCGACTCCCAACGACTAATCGTTACAGTGCAGGTCAGCCCCTATTTCTGGCGAGTTAATTCTTCCTTTGAATTGTGGTTCCTGCCACACCGCACCAACATAAGAGTGGGATAAGGTGAGGACATCGTCACCAAAGGGTGACGAGAGCTGGCCACAGCGATGTGACCACTAGGGGAGGTTGAATCAATGAATGTCCGTCGAAGGTTACGACTCGGCGCAACGCTGGCTATATCAGCCAGTTCGTTAGCGCTGGGTCTCACAATGGCTAGCTCAAGCCCAAGTGGCGCTTCTGCACCGAGGGGAACGATCACCTTCGCCGAAGCACCACAGACACCGCCGAACTACATCTTCCCTTACGTGGGATTCGCGAACTTCTCGGTCTCGACCCTCAACCAGTTCCAGATGTTGATGTTCCGACCGATGTATTGGTTCGGACTGGGTACCTCACCGGCGTATGTTCCCTCGTTGTCGCTGGCTAACTCGCCAGTATGGTCCAACGGTAACAAGACGCTGACCATCAAGATGAAGGGCTGGAAGTTCGCCGACGGTCAGACCGTGGACGCCCAGTCAGTGATGTTCTTCCTCAACCTCTACAAGGCTGACCCGAAGGCATACGCCGGCTACGTCCCGGGATACGGTATCCCTGACCAGGTCACGAGCGCGACTGGCTCGGGCAACACCGTCGTCATGAACTTCAACAAGCCGATCAACAAGAACTGGCTGCTCTACAACTACCTATCGGAGATCACACCGTTCCCCGACTCGTGGGACATCACCGCTCCGGGACAGACCTCGACCTGCGCCACTGGCGCATTCGGTGCTGCGTCCACGGACACGGCGTGCAAGGCAGTTGAGGCCTACCTCGACGGTCAGTCCTCCAAGATCAGCACGTACACCGACGCCATGTGGCAGAGCGGTGTCGACGGTCCGTGGAAGCTCCAGTCAATGGACACCCTCGGCAACGTCACCTTCGTGCCGAACACCAAGTACTCAGGCCCCCAGAAGGCTCAGGTCGCCATGGTGAAGGAAGTCCCATTCGCCTCGGCCGCCGCTGAGTTGAACGCACTGCGCGCTGGCAGCATTGACCTCGGGTACGTGGACACGACCCAGATTACGTCGCCGGCACCGGGAATCGGCAAGGCCGGCCCGAACATCCCCGCCCTCGCGGGCAGGTACAACTTGAAGTCAGGTCTGTCGTGGGCTTACAACTACGACCCGATCAACTTCTCGAAGACCAACCCGCTTCAGGCAGTGTTCCACCAGTTGTACTTCCGCCAGGCCCTGCAGATGGGGACAGACCAGAAGGGGATCATCAACAAGATCTTCAAGGGTTACGGAATCCCGACGTGGAGCCCGGTTCCTTACGGAGCACCGGCGTCGATTTCTAAGACACCGAAGAACCCGTACCCGTTCAGCCTGTCCAAGGCCAAGTCGTTGCTCACCTCACACGGTTGGGCCATGCGCGGTGGGGTCATGACCTGTGTCAAGCCCGGCGTCGGCCCGGCGCACTGTGGCGCTGGCGTTCACGGTGGAACGAAGTTGAACCTCACTTTGGAGTACGTCAGCGGCGCACCCGCGGTCACCGACACGGTGAACGCTGAGGTTTCTGACTGGAAGACCATCGGGATCAACACCACGACTTCGACCAACACGTTCAACAACGTGATCAGTGGTTGCGGTCAGTCTGGCACCCAGAAGTGGGAGATCTGCACGTGGGGCGCGGGATGGATCTACGCGCCTGACTACTACCCGTCGGGTGAAGAGTTGCTCTACACGGGCGCTGGCTCGAACAATGGCAGTTACTCGAACCCGAAGATGGACGCGATCATCCGCGCCACCTTCCAAGGTAACTCCACCTTGAGCGCGTACGCGCAGTTCGCGGCCGTCCAGGTCCCCGTTCTCTACCAGCCGACGCAGACGCCGGTTGGTGAGTTCATCAAGACCTTGAAGGGCGCACCGTCCGCACTCGTTCCGAGCGTGTTGCAGAACTTCATGCCGGAGTACCTGCACTTCTAGAGTTTCACTGAACACCACATACCGCAAAGGCCCCCGATCGGTTCGATCGGGGGCCTTTGCTTGCACCTCGCACCCCTGCACCTCGAGCCTGACGCGGGAGGATTCGCGTCTATCGATGGGCACCTCGCCCACTGGGACGCTCGTGGCCGTATAGGGTCCTGCGCCAGTACGAATGCGGAGCGGTAACCGTGATGGAGTCGAGGCGAAAGACCAACTCGTAGCCACACGAAATTCGGCGATTTATGCCAGGAAAGCAGCTGTAACTCGACCCATGCGACCCTGATGCCTGCCTTCCAGTGGGTAGACTCGTTGCCTATGTCGCCGTTGCTTTCGGTTTCCAATCTGAAGGTCCAATTCGCCACTCGCCAGTCATTCGCCACCGCGGTCGACGATTTCTCCATGGACATCGAACCCGGCGAATGTGTGGGGCTGGTTGGCGAGTCCGGTTGTGGGAAGACCACGTCGGGTCTCGCGATCATGCGGCTCCTCCCCGGAAGTGGACGAATCGTCGATGGCTCCATCAACTTTGACGGGACGAACCTGCTCAACCTCTCCGAACGCGAAATGCAGCATCAGCGGGGGCGCTCGATTGCGCTCATCCCTCAGGATCCGATGAGTTCGCTCAACCCCACCACGAAGATCGGCAAGCAGATCGCCGAAGGTCTGCGCATACACACCGGTGCGAGTGACGCCGACGCGCAGCGTCGCGCGATCGAGGTGCTCGAGATGGTCGAGATGCCCCGACCGGCCGAGCGACTCAACCAGTACCCATTCGAACTGTCCGGTGGGTTGCGCCAACGAGTGATCATCGCGATGGGACTCGTGTGTTCACCCAAGTTGCTTATCGCTGACGAACCGACGACCGCGCTCGATGTGACGATCCAGGCACAGATCCTTGACCTACTGGATCGCCTGCGCAGCGAGCTCAACATGGGCATCCTGTTGATCACCCACGACATGGGCGTGATCGCTGGACGCGCCAATCGCGTCGTCGTGATGTACGGAGGTCGTAAGGTCGAAGAAGCGACGACCGACACCCTCTTCAAGTCGATGAAGCACCCGTACTCCCAGGCGCTGCTGGCGTCGATGCCGAGCATCGAGACGGCGTCTAAGACGCACCTCACCTCGATTCCGGGACTCCCGCCGGACCTGACCAAAGAGATCATCGGCTGCCGTTTCGCGCCCCGGTGCCTCTACGCCCAGGACGACTGCCGAGCGGTCGAACCCGACTTCACGGGCACCAACGTCCACGGCTTCGCCTGCTTCCACCCGGTGGACGGACCCCGGGTCGAGATTCGTTCGGCCGAGGCCGCCTCGACCACGGCGGGCTCGGGCATCGAGATTCTCCGGGTCGAGAACCTGGTGAAGGAGTTCCCGATCAAGCGTGGGCTCATCCGTCGCCAGGTCGGTGCGATTCACGCGGTCTCGGGCATCTCGTTCACGATTCAAGAGGGCGAGACCTTCGGGCTCGTCGGTGAATCCGGCTGTGGCAAGACGACCGTCGGACGACTCATCGTCGGGCTCGAGGAAGTGACCGCCGGCGACATCGCCTTCCAGGGCAAGAAGGTTTCTGGCAAAGGCCACAAGCCGACCCGTGAGGAACGTCGTAACCGTCAGATGATGTTCCAAGACCCGTACTCGTCACTTAATCCGCGCATGAAGGTCGGCGAGATCATCCGTGAGCCGCTGTCCATCCAGCACGAGGGCAGCGCGGCCGAACAACGTAAGAAGGTCGCCGAGTTGCTGCTCACCGTCGGACTCGATCCAACGGCGTCTGACCGGTACCCTCACGAGTTCTCGGGTGGTCAGCGTCAACGAATCGGACTCGCGCGAGCGATTGCGCTCAATCCCAAGTTGGTCATCGCCGACGAGCCGGTCTCGGCCCTGGACGTCTCGATCCAGGCACAGATCCTCAACCTGATGAAGGACCTCCAGCGCACGCACGGACTGTCATACGTGATGATCAGCCACGACCTCGCCGTCGTGTACTACATGGCCGACTCGATCGGCGTCATGTACCTGGGTAAGCTCGTCGAAATCGGCGACGCCGAGTCAGTGTTCCGCAAGTCTGCTCACCCGTACACGCAGGGCCTCCTCGACGCGGTCCCGGTCCCTGACCCTGAGGCGTCACGCCTTCGCCATGGCCGCCAAGTCAAGGGTGAACTCCCCTCGCCGGTCAATCCCCCATCGGGCTGCCGATTCCGCACGCGATGCCCTCGAGCACAGGACATCTGCGCGAACGAGGAGCCCGAATTCCAGTACTTCAGCGAGACGCACCGTGCCGCGTGCCACTTCCCGCTGCAGACACCGGTTTCTATCATCTCCCGGAACATCACCGCTGGCCAGTAGGCCAACGTCGACGGACGTTTTGGGCCGATAAGACTGGGGACAGACCATCGTCGGACGGTGAATCGGACGTCCCTTCACCGCCCGAAGCAGTCCTACCATCATCGCGGGCGGGGTGATTCGCCCGGATCCGTCGCGTCCATTCATCGGAGATCGACTTCGACGCTTGTCACGGAGTGCGTCGACGGCAACGATACCCGTTTGCCCCGCACCGACGCTCTTAACGATCACCCGCTCCATCCCACGTCTCAGCTCTCACCAGGACGGTCACCACTCGCGCCTGTCCCAACGGCAGCGCTGAGCGTCCTCAGTCGCCGCCTAACGGCTCAGAGACGACGTCCGTAGGAGTTGGTGTCCCCGTTGACCGTCACGGACTTCGCGCCGATAGCGATCGTCAGCTCCGTCTCCGTGTAGCTGGCAGCAGCGCTCGGGCGGGTACACCGGCACGATGCAATCGAGAGCTACCGAGTTTGCAGTGGTCGGCGGTGATCTGTGAAGTCGCCCACACCACCTGTCGCGGTCGCACAACGCGCACGAGCAGTACCGTCCCGGTGCCGATTTCACTCGTTCGCCACGAAGTACGGGGCGAGTCCGTGCTGCAAGCATCAAGGATCGTTACCTCAGCGATGAGCCAGTGCTCGCAACTGACGACCCGTCGATTCGCCCGGTAGAACGACCACGACTGCGGTCTCCGGCCGGCACTCGGCGCCTCTGCCTTCTGCCTCTGGCGACGCCGAGGTGCGCCCGGGCTCAGTATTGAGAACGCGGTGGACCCGACGCGAGGTCATTCGCAGGGTGGAAGACCGTCAGCCGCGTTCGACTTCGCCGCTGCAGTCCCTCAGCGACATCTGCTGCTACCTTGCCCGGTATGCAACACGGGTACACCGACGCACCCGCAATCGACGCCACGCGCTCGCTCACGTTGCTATGGCTGAGCACCGACTGTCTGGGTAAGTCAACAGTCTGATCTGTCCGCGGAGCTGCCCTGTTTCCACACGGGTGTTGGCATACCGAAGTGGTCGCGTATCGCGTCAATGCAGCGGTCGATCGCGACAGAGGTCACCGCTGAATGAGTCGAACCTCGAAGATGTCGCGTAGTGCGTCGCCGATGTAGTTGATCGCCACCACGACGAGGATGAAGACGGCTGCCAACGGATAGACCTCCCACCAGTAACCATTCTGGAGCTGCTCCGTGCCCTGCTGGAGCATCGTGCCCCAGTCAGTCTGCGGCGCCACGATCCCGAGCCCGAGGAACCCAAGCGCGGACAGGAACAAAATCGCGTCCGCGATCGAGAACGTCGCCACAGTGACGATATTGCTGATCGAGTTGGGATAGACGTGACGACGGATGATCCGCATACGACCCGCACCCATAGACCTTGCGGCTTGGGAATACTCCAGGTTTCGTATCAGCAGCGCGTCACCTCGGATGATGCGTGCATTACCCCACCAGCCAGTGAACCCGATGATCAAGATGAGCAGCATGGTCGTGCGATTGAAGATCGTGACGAGCGCGATGAGCAAGAACAGGTACGGGATCGACAAGAACGCGTCCAGGATTCGCATCATGATCGTGTCGGTGATCCCACCGAAGAATCCCGAGACCATCCCGTAGATCGTGCCCACCACGATCGTGATCATGCCAGCGAGGAATCCCAGTGCCAGCGAGTACTCGCCACCGTACGCGATACGACCCAACTCGTCGAAACCGCTCGAGTCGGTGCCGAGCGGATTGTGCATCGACGGCGGTGAGTTCCACGTCACGTTGAAAGTGGCCGCCTGATTGGTCTGATTCGTCGGGTGGAAGATCGGCCACAGGTAGCAGAAGAGCGTGATGAAGATCACGTAGGCCAAAGAGGCGACGGCCAACTTGTTGTGGACGAAGATCCGTACACGCTGGCGCCACAGCGGGTCGATCTTGTCGACGTCACTGGCCAGCGCGGGGATATCGGGACTGGAAGCGGCGATAGTGGTCACGAATTCTTTCCTTCAATGCGAATACGTGGATTAACCAGGCCGAGGACGACGTCGGCGATGAGGTTCCCAAGGAGCGTCATGATCGTCACCAGCATCGTGATACCGAGCACCGTCGGCACGTCGACGTTGAGGGCGGCGTTCACCGTCTGCATGCCGAGCCCCTCGTAGTTAAAGACACTCTCGATGATCAGCGCACCACCGAACAGCGCGGGGATGGACAGTCCGAGGATGGTCACAATCGGGCCCAAGGCGTTGCGGAACGCGTGGCGCATCAGAACCCGCCGGTTCGAACAGCCTTTGGCCTTGGCAGTGCGGATGTAGTCCTGCACTAGCACCTCGAGCACCGTGCCACGCATAAACCGGCTCAGCCCCGCCACCGACAACAGGGTCAAGCTCGCCACGGGCAGGATGAACCCCTTTGGATCGGTGAACATCGCCCACGGCGCAACGCTCGAAGGCGGCGAGATGGGTAGATGCGGCCAGTGGAAACCGAAGGCATCCATCATCAGCAGACAGAGCAAGAAGGACGGCATCGCGTACAGCACGAACGCCGAGCCGGTCGCGGCGTAGTCCACGACCGTGTTACGCCGGGCCGCCTGGTACATCCCGAGCGGGATTGCGATCAAGACCGTGAGTAGCAGCGCGGCGCCGGCCAACCAGACCGTTCGGGGTACGTACAGGGAAATGATCTGCCAGACGGTCATGTTCTGCTTGTAAGACGTGCCCAGGTTGAAGTGCACGAACGTCTGGAGGAAGTAGTTCCAGAACCGCACGAAGAACGGGTGGTTCATGCCGTGTTGCGCGCCCCAATAGGCGACGCGCGCTTTCGTCGCGTTCGTCCCGAGGATCGCGTACGCAGGCGCGAGAATCCCCTCCTGCTGGAAATACGGCAGGGAGAACGTGAAGAACATAACGATCAGCAAGACCACAAAGGACTGAAACAGTCGGCGAATGATGTACTGCAGCACGTGCGAATGCTAGCAGCACCGAACGGTATTTCCACGTCGTTCGGCGTCGGCGGGTTCCCTCAGAACTCCTGATCATCTGGGTGTTCCCCGACGCTGGTCTCGACACGTTCCGAGAATTTCTGCCTTTGACCACGCTCTGGTTCATCACACGGCCACCGATTTCGCAGCCCGTTCGTACGCCCCATCCATGCTCGTAGAACGCGCGGCGACGATGGAGAGGAGAGCTGACGCGAGTGGGCCCTCTGCACCCCGACGCGCCGCGACGTCCTATTCGTTGCGGTGCGCCGCCTCGAGCGGGACACTCACGTTGATCGTGCCGTGGAACTGGTCCCTCGGTCACTAGCGCAGGGCGCGAATGTCGAACCCGTTACCAGTGGTAGAACGCCGGGGTGAACGAGCCGAGTGGATTCGGAGCGAGGCCCACCGTGCTCTGGAGGCTCTTCGCCGTCTCGGTGAGTGCCTCCCCCTGGGGAATGAATAGCGCCGGCAGAACCGTTGACACCACCTTGGCGTAGCGAGTGAGCGGGACCGAAGCGTGCAACGTCTGATTAATAAGGGCGTCGATCCCGGCGTCACTGAATGCGCCGACGTTGGCCGAGCCCGTCGTCGCAAAGAGGGACTCGCCTGTCGGCAGGACCGCTGGCGCGTACGTCCAGCCCGAGTCCCAGGTGCACAGTTGGGCCGAAGGCGTCGTCGAACACGCGGTGATCACCTGTCCGTATCCGGCGAACTCGACGTTGACCTGGATGCCAATCGCCTTCCAACCCGACACGAGCACACCGATCTCGCGCACGAACAGTGGCGAGGTGTTGGGCATCAACAGGTTGAGCGTCAACGACGTACCCGCCGCGATACCCCCGCCACACTGATCGGGCCCCGTACCGGGGTTCGCACAGGTGAGCACGCCACCGCTGGGTCGCCAGCCGTGTGAAGCGAGGCTCGCGGCAGCGCTGGATGGGTCATAGGGGTACGTGGCGATCGTCGATCCGCCCACGGCGGTGGCCACGCCCGCGGGGAGTGGTCCAGCTCCGGCCGTGGCGTACCCGCCGAAAACGTTTTTCACGATCGTCGCTTGATCGATGTCCATTTGCATCGCCGCTCGAATGTACGCCTGGCCGATGAGCGAGCGCTCGAGGTCCGCGGCACCGAAGTTGAACGGAATGTACGCCACCGACCACGGCGCGGCGCCGGTGATGGTGTCGGTTCCCGACAGCGTCTGCACTGCGGTGGTCGCGGGATTCAACTGAGCCGCCACGCTCGTGAGCGTACCGAAGTCAAGGTTGCCCACGTCGAGCGCACCCGACTCGAGGTCCCGCAGCTCTTGGGCCGCCGATCGATAGGCCAATTCGGTGAACGAGGTCAAGCGGGGGTGTACAGAGCCCGAATAGGCATGATTGACGCTGAAGGTGGCGTTACCCGAGGCATCGAGCGAGCTGAGAATCCATGGTCCATCGACCCCGCTACGCCAGAAGGCGTCGGTGAACGTTGAGGTCGCCGATGCGATCGAGGTGAGGTACGCCCCGACTGCCCGACAGCTCGCCACCGTCGCGGCCACCCGAGGGGCACCGGCCGAGCAGTGCGCCATCGAGTGCGCGGAAGTGCGGTCCCAGGTTTCAGGTAGTGGCGTAATCAGGGAGAGGAAGTTACTTACGATCCACGTCGGATTGACGGGGTGAGTGAAAAAAAGGTGGACCGTATTACCGGTGGCCGACGCACCTCGGAGTTCGCCCGGGATTCCGAGACCGGGTTCGTTCGGACAGAACCCGGTGGGGTCAGCGACCCACAGATTCAAGAAGAACATCACCGAACGACCGGTGACGTATTGACCGTTCGCAAATCGCCACGGTTTGACGGTGAACGTCGCGGATGTCCGCGACCTCGCGAACACAGGTTCATTGGCAAGGGACAACGCTGGCACCTGGGCCGTCGAGCCTCCCGCGCCGTACCAGTACAACGGTTGGTAGAGGAGCCGTTGCAGGTAGTTGACGTTGTTCGACGTGTCATACGCGCAACTCATGAACGGGAAGATGTAATTGGGAGTAGCCCCGGGTGTCTCGGCGACGGTCATCGACGTCGACGACGCGGACGCGCGCGAACTCGCGGAAGCCACAAACAGGGGAACCACGGCGACCAGGAGCAGGGCGGCCGTGGCGACCTTAAACTTAGGCATACTGCCATTGTCCCACGCGCTACCGGCACCAAGGGTCGCACACCATCGTCTAGCGCGGTGGAACCATCGCCGCGTCCCTGCACTACGCGATGGCAGATGACCGTGTCGCGTCAATCGAGCAGATTCCACGATTGCCGATGTTCGGGCGTAAGTCCCAATCGACCAATCGCCTCGCGATGGGACGCAGTGACGTATCCCTTGTTGCGTTCCCATCCGTAGCCCGGGTAGCGCGCTGCGAGCTCGACGAGCAACGCGTCACGGTGGACCTTCGCGAGGACGCTCGCGGCCGCCACGCTCGCACAGTATCGATCCGCTTTAACCATGGTCACAACCGGTGGAACCACCACCGACGTGGACGGGGTGTCACCGAGACCGGTGCGTGTGACACTCAACCAGTCGCGTTGACCATCGAGCAGCACGACCGACGGTGTCACGCGCAACTGCGCGAGCGCACGGTGACCAGCGACACCGAGCGCCGCTGTCATGCCGAGCTGGTCGATCTCAGTGGCACTCGCTGACCCGATCGCGTACTCGTGGACCCACCGCTCGATCTCGGGCACCAACGACTGTCGTACCGAAGCGCTCAGGAGTTTGCTGTCGCGCAGTCGAGATGGGAACCCGCCGGCGTCTGGTCCGATGACGACGATGGCGCAGTGGCATGGACCGACCGCGCTGCCGGTGCCGACCTCGTCGAGCGACCCGATCCAGCGATATCCGTCGGCGAAGAGTCCCGCCTCAATGTCCAGGGTCGGCGCGACGGCCTTCACGGCTTCCCTCCACTCGTTGACCCCCGTCATCCTAGAAGTGCGTGATCGTCCGATGGTCGGCCGGCGCAGGACCGCGCGATCAATCGCGCCGTACAGTGGAACGGTGGGACAATTCGGCGACGCCACGAAGATCCCGCGCGCAAGTGCGCACATCATCGTCGTCCCGCTCCGATCGTTCGACTCCGCCAAGTCAAGACTTCGCGACGCCGGAACGACCGACGTGGCGGGGATCGCTGAACGTTTGGCCCGTTCGGTGCTCGAGAACTGCGCCCCCCTTCCAGTCGTTGTCGTGTGTGAGAGCGATGACATCGAACGGTTCGCGTTCGCCAATGGGGCCGCGGTCCTTCGTTCACCGCACTCCGGTCTCAACAACGCGGTCTCTTACGCGTACGACGAGCTGACGATGGTCTGTGAACGGGTTTCAATTGTTCACGGTGACCTGCGCTTCCCCGAGGGACTCGGGCGATTCGAGCCCCCGGGCACCATCACAATCGTCGCCGATCGACACGGGACCGGAACGAACATCCTCTCTCTACCCACCGGCCTGTTGTTCCGCTTCCACTACGGCGAGGCTTCGGCGATTCACCACCGACGCGAAGCTGAACGGATCGGCGTCGACGTCGTAACACTCACTACCAGCCCGTGGCGTTTCGACGTCGACGTGCCAGAGGATCTGTCGGTACCCGAGACGAATGGGGGGCCATCGGCCCCCCATTCGCTTGGTACCGCGTTGTGATTCAGACGGCTACTTCTTAGCCGCGGCCTTCTTGGCCGGAGCCTTCTTAGCGGCGGCCTTCTTGGCCGGAGCCTTCTTAGCCGCGGCCTTCTTGGCCGGAGCCTTCTTGGCTACGGCCTTCTTCGCCGGAGCCTTCTTGGCTACGGCCTTCTTCGCCGGCGCCTTCTTGGCCACCTTCTTGGCGGCGGCCTTCTTGGCCGGTGCCTTCTTGGCGGCGGCCTTCTTGGCCGGAGCCTTCTTGGCTACGGCCTTCTTTGCCGGAGCCTTCTTTGCCGGAGCCTTCTTGGCCGGAGCCTTCTTGGCGGCTGTTGCCACTTTCCCTCCTTGGGACTCAACGTTGAATCAATCTGGGGCCTTCATCGACGGTTACGTCGACTTGCATT
>JAJYPU010000153.1 GCA_021795095.1 Actinomycetes bacterium
GGCAGATTACCGGCGTAGTGCTCGAGCAGTACCCCGAAGAATCGCTCGATCGAGCCGAACAGGGCGCGGTGCAACATGATCGGCCGGTGCCGTTGATTGTCAGCCCCCACGTACTCGAGGTCGAAACGTTCTGGGTGATTGAAGTCGCACTGAATCGTGCTCAGCTGCCAGGTGCGTCCGATCGCGTCTCGTACATCAATGTCGATCTTGGGCCCGTAGAACGCGGCGTCACCCTTCTTAATCTGGAACGGCAGCCCGAACTTCTCGAGCGCGAGGCGCAGCGCGTCGGTGCTCTTCTCCCAGATCTCGTCGGTTCCGACGTACTTCTTCGGGTCCTTCGTGGAGAGGTTCGCCGTGAACTCGGTGAAACCGAAGGCTCGCAACACACTCATGACGAATTCGAGCAGCGAGGCGATCTCGTCCTGGATCTGGTCCTCGGTGCAGTAGATGTGACTGTCGTCCTGGGTGAAGCCCCGGATCCGCATGAGACCGTGCAGCGTTCCCGCGCGTTCGTAGCGATACACGGTGCCCAACTCGAACAGTCGCAGGGGCAACTCGCGGTAGCTGCGAGCCCGGCTCTTGTAGATCAGGCAGTGCATAGGGCAGTTCATCGGCTTCATGTAGTAGGTGCCGTTGTCGAGCTCCATCGGCGGATACATGCCGTCCTTATAGAAACTGAGGTGCCCCGACGTCTCGTAGAGCCGCTTGTTGGTCAGGTGGGGTGTCACGACGAACTCGTAGCCACCCTCGAGGTGCCGCGCCCTCGAGTAGTCCTCCATCTCCTTGCGGATGATTCCGCCACGTGGGTGCCAGACCGCGAGGCCACCCCCAAGTTCGGAGGGAAAGCTGAGCAGGTCGAGGTCCGTAGCCAGGCGCCGGTGATCGCGCTTCTCGGCCTCCTCGAGCTGGTGGAGGTGCGCGGCCAGGGCGGCGTCAGACTCCCACGCCGTGCCGTAGATCCGCTGCAACTGGGGACGGTTCTCATCGCCTCGCCAGTAGGCGCCCGCGACCCGCATCAACTTGAAGTGGCCGAGTCGACCCGTGGACGGGACGTGAGGGCCACGACAGAGGTCGACGAATCCGCCGGCGTTGGCGTAGGCCGAGACCACCGACTGGCTCGCCACCTCGTCCAAGTCCTCCTCGGCGGCGGTACCCGTCGCCACCCCACGGATGATCTCGACCTTGAAGGGCTGGTTCTTGAAGAGCTCGAGACCATCCTCGATCGAATACTCCGAACGGGTGAAGGGCTGGTCTTCGGCCATGATCGTGCGCATCATCGCCTCGATAACGACCAGGTCGTCGTCCGTAAAGTGGACGTCACCGGGTAACTCGAAGTCGTAGTAGAAACCGTTTTCGATCGCCGGTCCGATGGCGTAGTGCGCGCCAGGCCACAGACGAGTGACCGCTTGGGCGAGCACGTGGGCAGTCGAGTGTCGCAGAATCTCGCGACCCAGGTCGCTCACGGGCGTCACGATGGCGACGTCAGCGCCGTCGACCAGGGACGTCGAGAGATCCGTCAGCTCGCCGTTGACCTGTACGGCGAGCGCGTCCTTGGCGAGGCGCCGACCGATGTCGGCGGCGAGACCGGCACCGGTCGTCCCCTCGGGCAGCGTGCGCGTTGACCCATCCGGTAATTGGACCGAAATCTCCGACATGACTCCCTCTCTTTGCCTACAGCGTAACGCCGAGCAAAGTGGCGGCCGGGGCGACGTTGTAACCAGCGTGTGCCGCGTCGTCAATGAGGCTGAGCGCGGCGGGGGTGTTCAAGTCGTCGTCCAGTGCCGCGCGCACGTCGTCAATCAGCGCGCTGGGCCGTCCGGCGGTCAGCGTCGATTCCCACGTCGCCAGGCGAGACTGGGCGCGTAGCAGGAGCTCGTCGCGCCATTCCCAGTCCGTTCGGTAGTGCTGGTCGAGCAGGGAGAGTCGGACCGAACTCGGGTCGGCGCGGCGAACCAGGTCCGAGACGAAGACCAGATTGCCCAGTGACTTGGACATCTTGGTTCCGTCCAACCCCACGAGGCCGACGTGGAGCCAGTGCTTCACAAATGGCGCGCCGGTCACCGATTCGGACTGCGCGGCTTCACATTCGTGGTGTGGGAACGCGAGGTCTCGCCCACCACCGTGGACATCGACCGTCTCGCCGAGGTCCCGCAGGCACAGTGCCGAGCACTCGATGTGCCAGCCGGGCCGGCCCGCCCCCCATCGCGACTCCCACGCGGGCTCGTCCCCGAGCGAGGGTTGCCACAGAACGAAGTCGAGCGGATCACGTTTGCGCGGGTCGTCGGGTCGGCCACCGTGCTGTGCGGCGAGCTCCAGCATCGATGTCCTCGATTCGTGACTCACCTGTCCGAAGCGGGGAAACTTGGCGACCTCAAAGAAGACCCAACCATCGACCTCGTAGGCCAGTCCCTGATCGAAGGTCTCGCCGATCAGCGTCAAGATCTCGGGGATCGCCCCGGTTGCGCGTGGCTCGGTGAAGCACGGCAGCAGGTTCAAGAGTTGCATGTCGCGTTCGAAGATGGCCATCTCCTCGGCCGCCAGGTCCAGGTAGTGCACACCGAGTTCGCGGGACTTGCGCAAGATGTCGTCGTCGACGTCGGTGACGTTGCGCACGCAGCGCGTGTCGTAACCAGCGTCTCGCATACGTCGCTGCAGAACGTCAAAAGTCAGGTACACGTAGGCGTGACCGAGGTGGGCGGCGTCATAGGGGGTGATCCCACAGCTGTACATCGTCACGGTGGGGCCGACCTCGAGCGGAAAGACCCCGCGGCGCGCCGTGTCGTATAACCGCATCAGTTCGCGAGCCCTTCGAGTTTGACGTACGAATGGGCCTTGTGACGGATATTGATCGAAACGCAGACCGCGGTGAAGGCCTCGACCGCACTGGCGAGAGACATTGTGCCCGCAATCACACCCCGCAGGCCCGGCATCTCATTGACGAGACTGGCGACGAGTTCGCGCGCGGGCGCGTCGTCCCCGACGATCACCACGTCCGCGTCGAGTCCGCTCTCGAGGTCCTCCATCTGGGCGGCGGGAAGATGATGGAACGCCCCGACGATTCGACTTGATGGAAGGGTCGAAGCGAGCTGAGCGGCCATCGAGCCACGCGACGGATAGAGCGGGACGAGTTCTCGACCTTCGCGAATCAGCGCGTTCACCATCGAGATGACCACTTTGTCGGCCAGTTGATCGCGCAGTGCCTTCACCGTCGCGACCGCCGAATCCCACGGCGTGGCCACGATCACCACATCCGCACTCGCCGCGTCCTCGTTGGCGACGCCACGAATCGAGCCCTCCGTCGGTACGGCCATAGCGCCGACCACCTCGCTCGCGCGCGCCGCGTCGCGCGAGCCGATCGAGACCGCGTAGCCGGCCTTGGCCAGGCGCATCGCGACCCCACGGCCCGCCGGTCCCGTGCCACCGATAATCCCGATCGTGCCGTTCATCATCACCGTCCTTCGAAGTGCTGGAACTACGCTAACAAGATGGCCCTGCTCACGAATCACCGAATACTGATCACCGGCGTGCTGACTGACGATTCTCTCGCCTTTCGCATCGCCGAGCGTGCGCTGGCCGAGGGGGCGTCGGTGATCCTCACCGGCGCGGGACGCGGCCTGTCGCTGACCAAGCGGACGGTTCGGAAGCTCGGCGACGTCGGCGACGTCGTCGAACTCGACGTCACCGAGCCCACCCAGGTACGTTCCGCCGTGGACGCGGTGAGTGAACGCTTCGGTCGACTCGACGGTCTGGTGCACGCGATCGGCTACGCCCCGCCGTCGTGCCTCGGCATGGGTATGTTCGCCGCCCCCTTCGAGGACGTCGCCACGGCTATGCACATCTCAACGTATTCCCTGGCCACTCTGGTCGGCGCCTTCCGCCCCTTGCTGCAGAAGAGCACCGCCCACGGTGGCGCTTCCGTGGTTTCTCTCGACTTCGATGCCTCGCGCGCCTACCCCCTCTACGACTGGATGGGGGTCATGAAGGCCGGCCTCGAGTCCCTCGGTCGTTACCTCGCGCGTGAAGTGGGCACCGACCACATCCGTGTCAACATGGTCGCCGCGGGGCCCATCCGCACGGTCGCCGCGAAGTCCATCCCAGGTTTCGCACACTTCGAGGACACCTGGGGCGAGCGCGCCCCACTGGGTTGGGACGTCCACGACTCCAGTGCGGTCGCAGACACCACCGTCGCGCTGCTTTCGCCGTTGATGCGCCTCACAACGGCGTCGATCATCCACGTTGACGGTGGCGCTCACTCGATGGGTTAGCCCGCCTGGTCCGCGAACTGCGTCTCGTAGAGCACCCGGTAGAGCTGTCCGTGCTCGAGCAATTCGTGGTGGGTTCCGCGCTCCACAATGGTCCCCGCATCCACGACCAGGATCTGGTCGGCGTTTCGAACCGTGGAGAGTCGGTGCGCGATGACGAGCGACGTTCGTGACGCCATTGTCGAATCCAGAGCACGCTGCACCGCGGCCTCGCTCTCTGAGTCCAGGTGCGCCGTCGCCTCGTCGAGCACGACCAACCGTGGCGACTTGAGGAGCAGTCGAGCGAGCGCCACGCGCTGCTTCTCGCCGCCCGAGAGTCGATAGCCCCGCTCACCCACGACGGTATCGAGTCCCTGGGGCAAGTTCGAGACAAGGTTCCAGATCTGGGCTGATCGCAGTGCCACCTCGATCTCGTCCGCACTTGCCTCGGGCCGAGCAAAGAGCAGGTTC
>JAJYPU010000154.1 GCA_021795095.1 Actinomycetes bacterium
GAGCCGCAAGAAGTCGTAGGCCTGGAGCAGCATGTAGGAGAACTCGGTGAACGACAGACCCACGTCTTCGCGGTCCAACCGGCTGCGCACCGACTCCTTGGCCACCATCTGGTTAACGGTGAAGTGTTTGCCCACGTCACGGAGAAAGTCGGTCAACGGCATTGTCGTCAGCCAGTCCGCGTTGTTGAGCACCATCGCCCGCGACCTACCCGCCGAAGCCGAGAAATCCAGAAGCCCTTCGAGCTGGTTGCGGATTCCGTCGAGGTTCGCCTCGAGCTGGTCTCGGGTCAAGAGGGGGCGTTCAGCGTCCTTGAAGCTGGGATCGCCGATCAACCCGGTGCCGCCACCCGCCAACGCAATCGGCCGGTTCCCCGCGATCTGCAGTCGTCGGAGATTGCAGATCTGCAGCAGTCCCCCCAGGTGCAGTGACGAGGCCGTGGGGTCGAAGCCGATGTAAGCCGTCACCCCGCCCGCGCTCAGTCGATCCAGGACGCCGTCGTCGGTGACTTGATGGATGAGTCCCCGGAACTGCCAGTCTTCACGCAGGTTCATGACCGAAGTCTACGAGAGCGTTTACTGGCATTGGTTTAGAGGATCGCGTTGCTCGCGGGGAAATGCACCTGGAGCCAGAGTACGAACGTGTGCCACGCGCCACTGATCTCGGCCAGACCAATCAGGATCAACATGACCCCGCCGATACGTCCGATGAGTCGGTGGTGCCGGCGCAACCAGTTCGACGCCGTGGCCATCCACTCGGTCGCGATCGCCGCGACCACGAACGGTAGGCCCAGTCCGAGGCAGTAGACGAACGCGAGGATCGACCCGCGCAGTGCGGTGGCCCCCGAGGAGGAGGCCGCGAGACCCAAGATCGCCGCCAGCGTCGGCCCGATACACGGCGTCCAGCCCAGCGCGAACAGCACCCCCAACAACGCGGCACCGAGCACCGAGGCGCGTGGCAGGTGCTGAACGCGCCGCTCGCGTTGCAGCCACGACGAGGGCCACCATCCCGCGAAGAACAGTCCGAGCACGATCGTGATCGCGCCGAAGGCAATCTCGAGTCCTCGCTGGTGGGTACGCAGCGAACTGCCGAGCCCGCCGAAGACCGCGCCGAAGCTCACGAAGACGAGCGCGAAGCCCACCACAAAGGCGAGGGAACCCGCGACCGCCCGTCCGCGGCCGGTGCGACCGTTGATGCCGCCGGTGGCACCGCTCAGGAACGCCAGGTAGCCGGGCAGGAGGGGCAGGACGCAGGGTGAAATGAACGACACCAGTCCCGCCGCGAAGGCCAGGGGGAACGCGGCGATCAGCGAACTCGGCAGGGCTCCGATCACGAGGGGTTCGACCGCCAGACACCCGCGACGCCGGCTACGTATTCGTCGTGGATGGTTACGTTGGTGGTGCGATCAGGCACGCGCGCGACGACCACCGTGACGCCGTCACGGAGTAGTCCGGCGTCGATCTCCGCTCGCAACGCCGCTCTGGTGCTCACCGAGACCGCCTCGTGACCGAAGGCCCGCGCGACCGCTTCGAGGTCGTGCTGTCGCGGAGTGCCAAAGAGCGATTCGAAATCCGGTGCGCTCAACGCGGTCGCCTGGGAAAGGAACGAGAAGATCCCGCCGCCATTGTTGTCCACGACAACGAGCACGCACCGGCCACCACCGGTGCCCAGACCGTCCACCAGGCCCGAGACGTCGTGCAGGAACGTCACGTCACCAACCAGTCCGACCACCGAACCGCCGGCCCCGACACCCATCACGGTCGACACAACACCGTCAATCCCGTTGGCACCACGGTTGGCGAACGTCGGCGCCGTGCGCGGTGGCGCCCACCACTCGACGTCACGTACTGGCATGGACGACCCGATCACCAACGCCACGGCGTGCTCGGCGCTGGCCGAGACGACCGCCCGAGCCACGTCGGGTTCGCTCAAGGGCCCGTCGAGCGACTCGCGATCCTCCAACCACTGTTCGACCGCCGTGGAGGCGCGAACCCAGAACTCGCGATACGCGCTGTCAGCGTGCAGGCGCTGTTCGACGAAATCGGGCAGTCCCGGGTAGCAGACGCCGATCGCGCCGTCCGGGTCGCTCAGCGATCCACAACCGCGCCAGGCCACCGCGGGGATACGCCAGCGGCGCAGCTGTTCGGCGAGGACCTTCGAGGCGGGCAGGCCACCTAGTCGCACGACCACGTCAGGACGCGCGGCGTCGGCGAAGCCCGGGTCTCGAAGCAAACCGTCGTAGTGCGCGATGGTCGAAGACACCGTCGCGTCCCCGACGACCGCCCACCCGCAGTCGTTCATGGAGGCGACCGTCTCACGGTGGACTCCTCGGCCGACCACGGCGAGCACGCGGCGGCCCCGAACGTCGATCTCACCCGCGACTACGTCGCGCGACTCGTCCTGTCGCCACGGTTGGCCATCAACGCGCCCACCGGGCAACTGCAGCGGGTCCGCGACGAGGGGCTCAACGAAGGCGACGTTGAGGTGGACCGGGCCACCGTTTCCGTCCACGCCGACCGCAGCCCACCAGCACCGACTCGCCAAGGGTCGCCAACTCGACGACGCCTCGAGTCTCGCCACCCCGGGTTCCTCGAATCGACGCACCGCCGACCGGTAGAGGTCCCGCTGCTCGATCGTCTGGGGGGCACCGACACCATGAAGTTCGCTTGGCCGGTCGGCCGTGACCACCAGCAGTGCCACACCGGCGAGGTCCGCCTCGGCAACAGCCGCGTGGAGCTCGGCTGCGGCGGTCCCACTCGTCACGACGATCGCGACCGGCGTCGATGTGGCGAGCGCACGGCCGATCGCGAAGAATCCGGCGCTGCGCTCGTCCACCCGTACGTGAACGGTCAAGTCACCATGGCCCGCCGCGGCGACCGCCAGCGGCGTGGACCGTGAGCCCGGACACACGACTACCTCGCGCAGCCCGTGACGGTACCACTCGTCAAAGAGGGTGGCGGCGAAGGTGGCCTGCACGGCGCTCGGGTTCGGTACGCTCGATTGCAATGTCACTCCTCAAGGTCGAACGCGAGGGCGATGGGCCCGTGTTCGTCTGGCTCCACGGCTTCACCCAAACCAGTCGGTCCGCGGCCCGGTTCCGTTCCATTCTGACAGAGACTCGCGAACTCTGGACACTCGACCTGCCGGGCCACGGTACGGCGGCGACCGTCTGGGCGTCCCTCGACGAATGTGCCGACCTCGTGGCCGACCTGCTCGACGCACCCTGCGATCTCGGCGGATACTCCTTCGGCGGACGCGTCGCGCTTCACGTGGCACTGCGCCATCCCGAGGTCGTTTCTCGACTCGTGCTCCTCGGCGCGACCCGTGGTATCGAGGACCCCTCGCAACGAGAGGACCGCCGCCGCCGCGACGACGCGCTCGCCGACCACATCGAGGCGGTCGGCGCTGACACGTTCCTCGGCGAGTGGCTCGCCCAGCCGTTGTTCGCTGACCTCGAGCACGATCCCGAGGAGCTCGCTAGCCGGAGCCACGATCCACGCGGACTCGCGGAATCGTTGCGTCGATGCGGAACGGGTACTCAGGCGTGGCTCGGCGAACGCATCCGTGCGATCACCGCCCCGACGCTGGCGCTGGCCGGTGAACTGGACCATAAGTTCGCCAGTGAGGCGCGTGCGATCGCCACGGGTGTCCCCGATGGCACGGCGGCAGTGGTGCAACATGCCGGCCACGCCGCCCACTTGGCGCAACCGGACCTGACCGCCCGGCACGTCAACGAGTTCCTCATCTAACGGGAGAATGTGTACACCACAATGAGCAGCGCGCCGAGCAGTAGTTGGACGCGTGAGGACGACTGGAGCAAGGCGAGCAGTTCTCGCCCGCTACGCGGCGAGAATGCCATGCGCACGCCCGGGATGTAGGCGAGCACGGCGACGAGCGCCACGATGGGCTCACCCCCCGCGGCAAGCCCGATCGCAACGAGCGCGACGCACGCGCCGAAGAGCCACGCGCCTCGTTCGCGACCCAATCGCGCGGCGAGGGTCCGCTTCCCGGCTTCGATGTCCCCGAGGACGTCACGAAGATTGTTCGCCTCCAGGAGTGCACAGGCCATGGCACCCGTGGCTAGCCCGATCCACCACGCCGCGCCGATCACCTGACGGTGCTGGACGTACGCCGTGCCGACCGTGGCGAGCAGGCCGAAGTAGAGCAGCACGAAGAGTTCGCCCAGACCGAGGTACCCGTAGGGCTTCGGTCCGCCAGTGTAGAGATAGCCCGCGAGTATCGCGCTCGCCCCGAGCGCGATCAACCACCAAGACGTTCGAGCCGCGAGCCCGAGTCCGGCTACCGCCGCGAGTGCGAAACACGCGAAGGCCGCGAACTTCACCCACCGAGCGGGCACCAACTTCGAGGCCGTGAGACGAAACGGCCCGACGCGCTGCTCGTCGGTGCCGCGAACGCCGTCGGAGTAGTCATTCGCGTAGTTCGTCCCGATCTGCAACCACAACGCCACCGCAGCCGCGAGCACGGTGTTCAACCAGTTGATCGTCTCGGGTCGCACGAGGGCGGCCCCCACCCCGACTGGCACGACGGCCGCCGGCAACGTCCGCGGCCGCGCCGCGAGCACCCACCGATTGATGGCCCCAGGGGCTGGCGTCATGGACGCTTGGGAAACTTCGAGAAGTCCGGTGTACGGTGCTCGACGAAGGCGTTGCGGCCCTCCTGGCCCTCTTCAGACATATAGAAGAGCA
>JAJYPU010000155.1 GCA_021795095.1 Actinomycetes bacterium
CGTTTCTCAGCGCGCCTCGACCGGCCGGTACTGACCAACGTGACCGGGCTGGTCGACGAGGACGGGCTCGTCACCGAGCACCCGATCTTCGGCGGCACCCAGGTCGCCCGGGCCCGCTTCAGCGCCGAGGGACCCGGCATCGTCGTCGTTCGTGCCAAGTCATTCGCCGCCGAGCCGAGCGGCGGCGCCCCGGCGACCGTCGTCGCGGCCCCGGCTGGTGAGCTCGGCGCGATCGGCGCGGCGCGGATCACCGCGACCCACGTGGAGGAGCGCGAGGGACCCAAGCTCGAAGAGGCGCCGGTCGTCGTCTCGGGCGGTCGTGGACTTGGCGAGGCCTCGCGCTACGCGCTGGTCGAGGAGGCCGCGCGCTTGCTCAACGGCGCCGCCGGCGCGAGTCGGGCCATCGTCGACGCCGGGTGGGTCCCCTACTCCCACCAGGTCGGCCAGACCGGCAAGACCGTCAAGCCCACCGTCTACATCGCCTGTGGCATCTCCGGGGCGACCCAGCACATGGTCGGGATGAAGGGGTCCAAGAACATCGTCGCCATCAACAAGGACCCCGACGCACCGATCTTCCAGATCGCCGACCTCGGCATCGTGGGCGATGTCAACAGCGTGCTGCCGTCCCTGATCGAGGCGTTGAAGTCACGCGCTTCGTGAGTCGGTGCACCGTCGCGCATCACCGGCCCAAGTGGGTCGCCACGCCCTAGGCTCAGTGGTCGTGCATTCCGATCACGCCGCGTCCTCGACTCGTCGGCGGTGGATGGTCCTCGTCGTGCTCGGCCTTACCCAGCTGATGGTCGCGCTCGACGCGACGGTCATCAACATCGCCCTGCCCCGGGCCCAGGTGGCACTGCACTTCAGCGCGGGTGACCGTCAGTGGGCGGTCACCGCCTACGCCCTCGCCTTCGGGTCACTGCTCTTGATCGGTGGACGACTCGGAGACCTCTGGGGTCGTCGCACCGCGCTCGTAGTCGGACTCGTGGGCTTCGCGGTCGCGAGCGCCGTGGGCGGGTTCGCCTCGAACTTCACCGAGCTCGTCGCCGCTCGTGCCGTCCAGGGCGTCTTCAGCGCCATCCTCGCGCCGGCCGCGCTGGCGGCCCTGACGACGACCTTCACCGATCGCAACGAACGGGCCCGGGCCTTTACCATCTACGGGGCGCTCGCCGGGTCGGGCGCCGCGATCGGACTCATCCTCGGTGGGGCGCTCACCCAGTGGGCGTCGTGGCGGTGGTGCCTGCTGATCAACGTCATCTTCTCCGCCGTGGCGCTGGTGGGGGTCGTGTGGCTCATCGAGTCACGACCGGGGGCCAAGCCCGCGAACCTCGACGTGACCGGCGCCGTGCTCGTCAGCGCCGGACTGTTCGCCATCGTCTTCGGCCTCGCCCACGCCGTCACCGCCACCTGGGCGAGCGTGGTGACCATCGGCAGTCTGCTCGCCGGCGTGGTGCTGCTCGGCGCCTTTCTACGGTGGCAACGGCGCAGCGACCACCCACTGCTCCCACTACCCGTGGTGTTCGCGCGTACGCGCGGTGGCTCGATGGTGGCGCTGTTCATCACGATGATGGGGTTCTTCGGCGTCTCGCTGCTGCTCGCGTACTACCTGCAGAACGAACTCGGCTACTCGCCGCTGCGTACCGGGTTCGCCTTCTTGCCAATGGTGATCGCGCTCGGGTTCTCGGCGATGCTCGCGAGCGCGCGGATCCTCGCGGTCTCGGGACCTCGACCGTTGATCCCCGCGGGGATGCTGCTTGGGGCGCTGTCGATGGTCCTCTTGACCCGGCTGCCCGAGCGCGCCAACTACTTCGGCACGGTACTGCCGAGTCTCATCCTGCTCGGACTGGGCCTCGGGCTGATCTTCGCACCGGCGACCGCGAGCGCGACGGCGGGCGTCGCGCCGTCGAGCGCCGGGGTGGCCTCGGCGATGGTGAACTCCTCGCAGCAGATCGGCGGATCGGTCGGCACGGCGCTACTCAACACGATCGCGGTCACCGTCGCGGGGAGGGCTTTCACCCACACGAGCGGCGCCACGGCGAGCGCCCGGGCCGCTGCGGCGACACTGCACGGGTACTCGATCGCGTTCTGGTGGGCGGCGGGGATCTTCTTTGCCGGGTCGATCTTCACCATGATCGTGCTCGAGTCGGGTGCGCCCGAGCTCACCGTCGAGGGCGCAGCCGGCGCGTGACTCAGCCGAGCGCGTAGGTCACGCGCACCGTGACCGAGACCGACTGGGTCCCGGGCCGCACGGGAACCGAGGCCGCCTTGACCGCGGCGAACCCGTAGACGCCCGGATAGACGACCGGCGGGCTGGTCTCGTCATCGACGATCGTCCTTACCGCGCCGAGGGGGGCTGAGGCGGCTGCCGCTAGCTGGGATGCGGCCCGGTGGGCGTTCGCGATGGCCACCGCGCGAGCGCGCGCAAGCACCGCCGAGCGGTTTGTGATCGAGTACGTGATACCCGAGAGCTGGGCCGTGTTGCCGGCGGCGCCGAGCGCGGCCGCGATGAGTGCCCCGGCGTGCTCGACGCGGTGGCTGGTCACGGTGAGCTGGTCGTCGACCTGGTAGCCAGTCACCTGACCGTGCGCGTTGGTGACGGGGGATACGTTGAGTCCCGAGGTGGCGAGGCCGCTGCGCAGTTCGCCCGCTGCGAGCAGGGCCGTCTCGAGTGCGCGCGTGCGCGCGTTGTTGGTTCGAAGCGCGGCGGCCGTGGAGGCACCGGTGGTGACCACGCCGATCGAGAAGGCGACGGTGTCGGGCACGCCTGACGCGCTCGCCGAACCGGTGACCTCGATGGTGCCCGAGGGGCCCGACCGTGCCCAGAGCGCGAATCCCGAAGCGACGAGGACGAGAACGACGAGGATGACGATGACGCGGGTGGTTCGTGATGAAGCGGGCATGGTGCTCCTTTGATCTCACCATTGCGTGTCCGACCGCGGCAGTTTCTAACGAGGAGTTCTCGCTCCACACTGCGGGTTCGCCTCGTCGTCAGATCAACGGCCACGGGTACGGTGGCCAGTCGCGGTCCTCGTCGGGGGTCGGGTAGCGGCTCGACTCGACGAGCGCGCTCGCGCGGTTGAGCGCGAGGGCGACCTCGTGGGGCGCGAGCCAGGGGCGAAGCGTCGCGCCGTCGCCGCGCGCGAAGCGGTCGATGCGCTCGAGTAACGCGTCCTCGACCCGCAGTCCGGCGTACTCCCAGACCACAGTGCGCAGCTTGTCCTCCTCGTGGAAGCACAGGCCGTTGTCGATGGCCCAGCACCGCGTGCCGTCGTAGAGGACGTGGCCGGCCTTGCGATCGGCGTTGTTCGCCACGACGTCAAAGGCGGCGAGGGTGGCGAACCACTGGTTGAACTCGGGTCGCTCGCGCAGGGTGAAGTAGTGGTCCTCGTTGGCGTCCTTCACCCACCACTGCAGCGATCCCGGCCCGAAGGGCGCGTCGTCGCGCGCGACCGTGGTGGGCACGAGGTCGGTGTCGAGCGCCACGTCGAGCTCGTAGGCGGCGACCTCACGGCGCCACAGGCCGTCGGGGAAGTCCCAGAGCGGCCGTTCGCCGGCCTCGGCCTTGTAGCAGGCGCTCGCCTGGGACTCGCCGAGGCGCACCGTGACGAGCAGAGCCTGGTTGGACGACCCGGCGATGCGTCCCTCGACGGTGATGGCCCCGTGGGCCAGCAGTTCGCGCTGTTCGGCGCGTTCCACGGCTAGGCGATCGGCGCGCGGTGGCCGTTGGTGCGCGGGCAGTCGTGGCCGCGGGGGTCGAGGGGGCCGCCACAGAGGGGGCACGGCGGTCGTCCCGCCTCGACGAGTCGGGTGACGGCGATGGCGAGGGCGCCCGCCCACTCCTTGGTGAGCGTGAGCTCGAGGCTGTCCTCGCCCTCACGCGACTCCATCGAGACGCTGATGGTGTCGGTGTCCTCGTCGACGACGACCGTGATATCGCCGGCCTCGAAGTCGGATTCGAACTCGGGCTCGAGGGATAGGTCATCGGGCAGGTGGCCCGGGCGTCCCATCGTGTCGAGCACCTGGGCGATCCATTCGGCGAGCGCGGCGAGCTGCTGCTTCTCGCACTTGACGACGATGAGGCTCCGTCCCTGGCGGGCCTGGAGGAGGAACCGACGCTGGCCGACCTCGCCGTGGGCGCCGACCATCACGCGGTCCGGGGCGTCAAAGACGTAGTTCATCGACCGACCGCCTCGGCGAGTGATCCCGTGGAGTTGACGCACAGCACGGTCGGCTGGTCCCCGAGGGCTATCGCGCTCACCGAGCACGTCGAGACCATCGTGCGCTGAAAGAGATCGAGGGGGACCCCCTGGGCGAAGGTGACCGCCGCTTTGATGGGGTCGGCGTGGCTCACGAGCACGATCGACTCGCCGCGGTGCAAGTCGACGAGACGCTCGATGGTCAGCCAGATGCGCCGCTGCATCGCGGCGAAGGACTCGCCGTCGGGGAAGGTGAACGTGCTCGGGGCGTGCTGGACCGCGCGCCACTCGCGGGTGCGGCGCAGGCGCGACAGTGACTGGCCGGTCCAGGCGCCGAAGTCGCACTCGAGCAGCCCGCGGTCACTGCGCGTGCGAAGCCCGAGCGCGCGCGCGATCGGCGCGGCGGTCTCGCGCGCGCGCTCGAGGGGCGAACTGTAGATGGCGACGGGCGCCG
>JAJYPU010000156.1 GCA_021795095.1 Actinomycetes bacterium
TACGAGACTCGCCGTGTCGCCGCAGTCGCACAGACCCGCCGAACACGGCCGAGCCCGCGTGGTGCTCTACACCCTCGGTGGCACCATCGCCTCCTCTGACGTTGACGGCACGGGTGGGGTGCGACCGAGCCTCGATGGTGCGGCGTTGCTCGGACTCGCGTCCGGCGCGCTGGGTGACCTCGAGGTCGAGGTGGTCGGTGTGCGACAAGTGCCGTCAGGCGAACTCACGATCGAGGACGCCGTCGAGCTCAGCCACCGGATCACCCACGACCTCGAGCGTGGATTCGACGGCGCCGTCGTCACCCAAGGCACGGACACGATCGAGGAGTTCGCTTTCGCCTTGGACCTGCTGAGCACGAGTGCGTCGCCGATCGTGGTCACCGGGGCCATGCGCCATCCCGGCGAGCTCAGCGCCGACGGACCGGCCAACCTCGCCGCTGCGATCCGCGTCGCGAGCGATCCGTCGATGCGCGGACTCGGGGTCCTCGTGGTCATGAACGACGAGGTCCACGCGGCTCGATTCGTACGCAAGTCCGATTCGGCGAGCCTCGCCGCGTTCGCGTCGTGGGCGACGGGCCCCATCGCTCGAATCCTCGAGGGTCGCACCCGGCGCTACGTCAGTCCGCCTCCCCTCGCCCGCGTGCTCGAGCCCGTCCGGCCCGGCACTGTGGTGCCCGCGGTGGCCCTCGCGACCTGCGCCCTCGGCGTCGACGCTCGCCTGGTCGAGCATCTCGTTGACCTCGGCTACGCCGGCCTCGTCGTCGAGGGCTTTGGCGGCGGACACGTGCCGGCCCGGCTCGTTGAACCCTTGACGACCCTCGCCGCGACGATGCCCGTCGTGCTCGCCTCACGCACCGGCGCCGGTGACGTCCTCGCGTCGACCTACGGCTACGTAGGGTCCGAACGTGACCTGTTGGGGCGTGGCTTGATCAGTGCGGGCTTCCTCGACGGCCCCAAGGCTCGCGTGCTACTCAGCCTGCTGCTCGCGACCGGGTCGACGACGGACCAGGTCGTGACGGCATTCGCGCGCTTGCACCGTTCGGCGACGGAACTCGCGTAACGCTGCTCGTGGTCCTACGCTCTGCGTAGCACTGACGAGGAGCAACATGGTTCCATTCCCGTACGCCGAGCAGTACCCGATCCATCGGGCTCTCCCCGAGGAGGGTACGCGCCGCACCGAGGTCCTCGCCGTCCTCGAGGACCTCGCGACGCGCGAGGACCGGACCTGGGAGACGGGCCAGTGCTCGGGCACGATGTACTGCGGTGACCATGAGCACTACGACTTCTTGAACCGGGCGTTCTCGTACTTCTCACACGTGAACACCCTGCAACGCGACATGTGTCCGAGCGCCACGAAGTTCGAGGCCGAAATCATCGCGATGACCCTCGACCTACTCGGGGCGGGTGGTCACGGCGACGCGGCCGGTCTGGTGACCTCGGGTGGATCGGCGTCCATCGCCCACGCCGTGCTCGCCTATCGCGAGGCGAATGCGAAGACGCTCGAGCGACCCAACATAATCAAGCCCGAGACGGCTCACCCCGCCTTCGACAAGGCCGGTCACCTCTTCGGCGTCGAGATGCGCGTCGCGCCGGTCGACCCCGCGAGCGCGCAAGTCGATGTCGACTGGGTGCGCGACCACGTCGATGCGAACACCATCGCGCTCGTCGGATCCGCGTGTAACTACGGCTACGGCACCATTGACCCGATCGTCGAACTCGGCCAGCTCGCCCTCGAACGAGCGATTGGGCTCCACGTCGACGGCTGCCTGGGCGGCTTCATTCTGCCCTTCGGTCGCGAACTGGGCTACGTCGACGTGCCCTTTGACCTCTCGGTGCCGGGGGTCACGACGATGTCAGCCGACACGCACAAGTATGGCTACGCCCTCAAAGGCACGAGCGTGCTGTGTTTCGCCGACCGGACGCTGCGTAACAGCCAGTACTTCTACCAACCCGACTGGTCGGGCGGCAAGTACTGCTCCCCGGGAATGGACGGGTCAAGGTCGGGCGGTCTGCTCGCCGCGACCTGGGCCGCGATGGTCCAGCTCGGGCGCTCGGGCTACCGCGAGTATGCGCGTCGCATCTTCGAGACATCCGCAGCGATGCAGGCGGCCGTTCGCTCCCACGACAGCCTCTCGATCATCGGATCACCGAGCTTCCTCTTCTCCTTCACCGCGACCGACTACGACGTCTACCACGTCAACGATTTCCTGCGCCTGCGGGGCTGGCGCCTCAACGGCCAGCAGTACCCCAACGCTCTCCACATGGCCGTCACCCGGCCCCAGACCCAGGTCGGCGTGCTCGAGCGCTGGGAAGTCGACCTCGCCGACGCCGTCGCCTACGCCGAGGCCCACGCCGACGCCCCCGCGCAGTCCGGGGCGATCTACGGCGGAGTCGCCGGAGGTCCGTCGGCCGAGTCCGACGACCTCATCCGGTTCTTCATGGCCGACATGATGGACCAACAGCAATCGATCCCCGACTAGTCGTGGACCTCGACCTCTACCTCGTCGTCGACCTCGGCACCGGCGGGCCCAAGGTGGGTCTCGTGGACTCGAGCGGAACGCTCGTGGACCACGTCGTCTCCCCAGTGACCACGACGTACGCGGGTGATGGTGCGGCCACTCAGGACGCGAACGAGTGGTGGGCCCTCATACTGCGCGACGCGGGACGACTATTGGATGAACCCGGCCGCGCCCGCCGCGTACGCGCCATCGGGGTGACGGGCCAGTACGGGTCCACCGTGCCGGTCGACGAGAACGGGCTACCGACCGGACCCTGTCTCACCTGGATGGACACTCGCGGCGGTCCCTGGAGCAAGCGCGCCGTGGGCGGACCGCTTCAGGGTTACAACCCCCGCGTCGCGCTCGCCTTCATCCGCCGCAGCGGCGGTGCACCCTCGACGGCCGGCGCCGACCCCGTCGGCCAGATCCTCTACCTCGAGCACGAGCAGCCGGGGGTCGTGGCGAAGACTCGCTGGTATCTCGAGCCCGTGGACTACCTCACCATGCGTCTCACCGGCGTCGCGTCCGCGACGCACGCGTCGCGTCTCGCCATGTGGATGACCGACAACCGACACCTGACCCGGTACCGCTACGACCCCGTACTGCTCGACCTCGTGGGCCTGAACGACACACGCCTCGCCCCCCTCGTACCCTTCGGTTCGTGCGTCGGGACCGTCAGACCCGACGTCGCCGCGCAACTCGGCCTCGCGCCGGAAACCGCCGTCGCCACCGGCGTCCCCGACCTGCACGCCGCGACGATCGGTTCAGGCGCCTCGGGCCTCTACGACACGCACCTAGCGCTGTCGACGACGTCGTGGATCAGCTGTCCGGTGCCGATGAAGAAGACCGACATCCTTCATTCGATCGCCTCGGTACCGGGTCTCGACAACGACCACTACCTCGTGATCAACAATCAAGAGACCGGTGCGCGGGCCCTCGCGTGGCTGCGCGACGCGCTGACCGGCCCGGGTAAGCCGGCGACCATCGAAGAGCTGACGGCCCTCGCCGCGACCTCGCCGGCCGGGGCCAACGGCGCGCGCTTCACGCCGTGGCTCGCCGGCGAGCGCTCACCCGTCGATGACAAGGGGGCGCGCGGCGGATTCTCGAACCTCTCGGTCACGACCACGACAGCCGACCTCGTGCGCGCCGTGCTCGAAGGGGTCGCCGCCAACAGCGCGTGGCTCTTCGCCGCGGTCGAGCGATTCACCGGCCGTCGCCTCGAGCCAGTGCGCCTCGTCGGCGGCGGCGCCCAGTCGACCCTGTGGTGCCAGATCTACGCCTCCACGCTCAAGCGCCCGGTCATCCAGGTGGCCGATCCGCTGACCGCTCAACTTCGCGGCGTCGCCCACGTGGCGGCGAGCGCCGTCGGCGACGCGACACTCGCCGAGGTACCCCAACCCCGCCCGGGCCGGGTCTTCGAACCCGATCCCAACGACCGCACGACCTACGACGAGGTCGCCCGCGACCTGCCACGACGCTTTGCACTCGAACGCCGGTGGCGTCGCTCGTCTCGATGATCGGTCTCGGATATGGTCGGGTCAACGTCGTATGCGAGAGGAGGACCATGTCCCTCGATCAGTTCCCCCGGTACCCGCTCCGTTTCGGCCCGTCGCCGATTCATCGACTCGACCGACTCAGTGAGTATCTGGGTGGAGCCACCGTTTGGGCCAAACGCGAGGACGTGAACTCGGGTCTCGCCTTCGGCGGGAACAAGGTCCGAAAGTTGGAGTACCTCGTCGCCGATGCCCTCGCCCAGGGCTGTGACACCCTGGTCTCGATCGGCGGGGTCCAGTCCAATCACACTCGCCAGGTGGCCGCCGCAGCCGCGGCCGTCGGCATGAAGTGCGTCCTCATCCAAGAGAGCTGGGTCGACTGGCCCGACATCACCTACGACCGGGTCGGCAACATCCTGCTCAGCCGACTCATGGGCGCCGACGTGCGGCTGGTCGACGCGAACTTCGGCATCGGCTTCAAGACCAGTTGGGAGCGGGCCATCGCCGAACTCGAGGCCGCGGGCCACCGCCCCTACGCCATCCCCGCCGGTGCCTCCGACCACCG
>JAJYPU010000157.1 GCA_021795095.1 Actinomycetes bacterium
GAGCGAGAACCGCTTCGGCACCACGATGGCACTCATGCTGCTGCCGTACTGGACGAACAACTGCATCGACTCGATGGAGGGGCTCTTCTTCGAGTCCTCCGCGACGACGCCGTACCACTTCCTCGACCAAGCCGAGCTCAGCAGTCAGCCAAGCAACCCCCAGGTCGGGCTGCCCTACGGGCAGCTCAACGTCGCCGAAGGCGTCACGCACCTGCAGATGCTCGGGGTGCGGTACTACATCGCCTTCTCACCGCTCGCGGTCGCGGAGGCCAACGGCGATCGCCAGCTGCAATTCATCGCCCAAACGCGCGCCTGGCCGTCCCCCGGGGTTCGCTGGCGTATCTACCTGATCAAATCGAGCCCGATGGTCGAGGGGCTCGCCAGTGAACCCAACGTCGTCAGCGGTCTGGCGAGTCGCACCGCGTGGCTCGCGGCCAACACGAAGTGGTGGCTCGATCCGGCCCGGTGGTCGGTGCTCGCCGCGGCGAGTGGGCCGCCCTCGTGGCCACACACCTCGTCAATCACCGACCTGCACCCCAGTGCCCCGCTCGCTAAGGAGACCGTCACCCACGTGGTCGTGGGACTCCAGCGGATCTCATTCCACGTCGACCGCCTCGGCGTACCGACCCTCGTCAAGATCTCCTACTACCCCCGGTGGCACGCGATCGGAGCCACGGGACCGTACCGCGTGAGCCCCAACCTGATGGTGGTCGTGCCCACCAGTCACGACGTCACGATGGTCTACGGTTCCACGCCGGCGGTGACCCTCGGTAACTGGTTGAGTGACGTCACCGTCGCGCTCGGACTCGTCGTGGCGTGGAACGCGTACAAGAGGCGTCGACGGTCCCGGCAGTAGCATGACCAGCGTGGATACCGACGCCATTTTCAAGGCTTATGACGTGCGCGGGACGTATCCCGATCAGCTCGATGAGGTCATTGTGCGCGCGGTGGGAGCGGCGTTCGCTCGCTTCGCCCGGTCGGCGAGGCTCGTGATCGCCCGTGACATGCGCGAGTCCGGTGTCTCGCTCAGCGCGGCCTTCAGCGACGGCGTGCGGGGCGAAGGTGTTGAGGTCGTGGACCTCGGCCTCGCGTCGACGGACCTGCTGTACTTCGCGTCGGGGTTCCTCGACGCACCGGGGGCCATGTTCACCGCGTCGCACAATCCCGCGCGCTACAACGGCATCAAGCTCTGTCTGGCGGGCGCCCGACCCGTCGGTGTGGAGTCCGGGCTCCTCGACATCGCGGCCGACGCGCAGGGACTGCTTGGCCTCGACGCCGAACCTTGCGCCGATCGGGTCGAACGGGACCTCTGGCCCGATTGGATCGCCCACGTGCACTCCTTCATCGACGTCACGGCGTTGCGCCCGCTGCGCATCGTGGCCGACGTCGCTAACGGCATGGGGGGGCTCGTCGCGCCCCGGGTGTTCGCGGGACTGCCCGTCGAGCTCGACGTGCTGTACCCGGAGCTGGACGGGAACTTTCCTAACCATCCGGCCGACCCGCTCAACCCCGCCAACCTTGTGGACCTCCAGCGTCGCGTCCTCGAGACGGGGGCCGATATCGGGCTCGCCTTCGACGGTGACGCCGACCGGGTCTTCGTCGTGGACGAGCGAGCCCAGCCGGTTTCGGGCTCGACGACGACGGCGATGGTGGCCGCCGCACTCTTAGACCGACACCCCGGCGCAACCGTGCTCTACAACCTCATCTGCTCAAAGACCGTGCCCGAGGTCATCGCCGAGCACGGCGGGGTCGGCGTGCGCACGCGAGTCGGCCACAGCTATATCAAGCAGGTGATGGCCGAAATCGGCGCGATCTTTGGGGGTGAGCACTCAGGTCACTACTACTACCGCGACAACTACCGCGCCGACTCGGGCATCATCACCGCCTTGATCGTGCTCGAGTTGCTAAGCCGATCCGACGTGCCGCTGTCGGCGCTGCAGGCGCCGTTCCAGCGCTACGCCGCCTCGGGCGAGCGCAACACCGAGGTCGCCGATCCCGCCGGCACGGTTCGCGCGGTCGCGACACGGTTGCGTGACGAGGGTGTCGCGGTCGACGAGATGGATGGCCTGAGTGCCGACTTCGGGAGTTGGTGGTTCAATCTGCGACCGTCGAACACCGAACCGTTGCTGCGGCTCAACGTCGAAGCACGCGACGAGACGAGTTGCGCGCGCCACGTCGACGAAGTCGTCGCGATGATCAAGGAGGCGTGATGGCCCTCGACCCGTTCCTGCTCGAGTTATTGGAGGACCCCGTCGATCACGGTCCGTTGCTGTACCTGGTGGACGAGAGCGTGCTCTACAACCCGCGTCGCCGCGTCGCCTACGAGGTGCGTGGGTCGATTCCCGTTCTCTTGCCCGACGAAGCCCGGGCGGTCTCTGACGAGGAGCACGGTCGGTACGTCGCCGACCCCGAGGCCCGGTCGACCGGGCGACCCGTCAGCTGAGTCGCTCGACGATCATGGCCATGCCCTGGCCGCCACCGACGCACATCGTCTCCAGGCCGTAGCGCTTGTCCCGGTCCTCGAGGCCGTTGAGCAGGGTGGTCATGATGCGCGCACCGGTCATGCCGAAGGGGTGGCCGAGCGCGATGGCCCCGCCGTTCACATTGAGCTTGTCCCAACTGATGCCGAGGTGCTTAGCCGAAGGGATCACCTGAGCCGCGAAGGCTTCGTTGATCTCGACCAGGTCAATGTCATCGATGCTCAGCCCGGCGCGAGTCAACGCCTGACGGCTCGCCTCGACGGGGCCGAGGCCCATGATCTCGGGATTGAGTGCGCTCACACCACTCGAGACGATCCGCGCGAGCGGTGTTAGCCCGAGCGCCTTGGCACGGGTGTCGCTCATGACGATCACGGCGGCGGCGCCGTCGTTGAGCGGGCAGGCGTTGCCGGCGGTGACGGTGCCGCCTTCGCGAAAGACCGGGGCCAGGGCGGCCAACTTCTCGAGCGTCGTGCCGGCCCGGGGACCGTCGTCGGTCGCAATCACGCGTCCGTCGGGGAGCGTGACGGGGATGATCTCGCGCTCGAAGAAACCATTGTGCTGACTCGCGACGGCGAGCTCTTGGCTGCGCAGGGCGAACTCGTCCATCTCGGCGCGCGACACCTGTTCGTACTCGGCGACGTTCTCGGCGGTCTGGCCCATCGCGATGTAAACATCGGCGAGCCCCGGACTCGCGGTCCACGGGTCGCCCGCGCGCGCCGAGCGCGCTGTGGTACGAGCGATCGCCTCGTCGAAGCGCGGGTTCATTGCCTTGGCGATGTCCGATGCCCCATTTCCGAAGCGCGAGACGGTCTCAACGCCCGCGGCGATGAAGACGTCACCCTCGCCGGCCTTGATCGCGTGCGCGGCCATGCGGATCGTCTGGAGCGACGACGAGCAGTAGCGGTTGACCGTGACGCCGGGCACCGTGTCGAGTCCGGCGAGGATGGCGACGACGCGCGCAATGTTGAATCCTGATTCGCCCGCTGGCTGACCACAACCCATCATGAGGTCGTCAATGGTCGTCGGGTCCAGCTGGGGCACTTTGGCCAGGACCTCGGCCACGACGTGGGCAGCGAGGTCGTCGGGGCGCATGTCAACGAGCGACCCCTTGAACGCTCGACCGATGGGCGAACGACCGGTGGCGACAATGACGGCTTCGGGCATGGATCCTCCTTGGGGCGGACTAACCCTGGTGAGCATAGTGAACAGCCGAGGGCCGTTCGATCCAAGGATCAGGCGACGCTAAGCGGCCCCGCGTCCTCGAAGCCCTGACGCACGCCTTGACCGGCTCGGCGGGCGAGCTGCTCGGGCTCGAACAGCATCCAGTAGGCGTTGCGGGCGTGTTTGGCCGAGCGGTTCTTGAACACCGAAGCCAAGACCTCGGGGTCGTCGGCCTCATCCTCGTGGACGAAGACCTCGAGGATGGGTGTCGAGGTGAGCAGTTGGGCCTGCATGATGCCGAGCGCCGCCTCGTGGGCGCACTGCTTGTCGATGGGGGCCTTGCCCGGCATCCCGAGGGCGACCACAATCGAGCAGCCGTCGCGTTCGATGAGGTTCTTCGCCGCAACCGCGAGGTCCTTGAATCCGGGGACGGTCTTTGAGATGACGGTAAAACGGCTCCCGTAGCCCGGACAGTCCGCCAATTCGGCGCGCGCGGCGCCACCCATGTCGTAGCGGGCGAACATTGTGTCCACCACGCCGATACGCGCCGGGACCTCGTGCTTGGACTTCTTCTTTCCCATTGGAACCTCCACTGCCAGTGTAGGGATGTCGCTCAGCGCGGAGCGAGGCCGACGATGGCCGCCTCGAGCGTGACGCCCACCGGCACGATCGCGATTGTTGGCATTGAGACGCCGGCCTCGACGTAGCGCTGGACGTGATCGCGACAGGCGTCGAACGAGCCGTGGATGATGAGCGCGTCGACGACGTCGTCGGGGATCGCCGCGTTGGCGAGTTTGCGGTCGCCCGCGGCCCAGGCGTCCCACATCGGCGTGAGTGCCTCGCCGCGACCGAGCCAGCGGTGGAACTCGGCGTAGGCGTTGACCGTGAGGTACGAGGAG
>JAJYPU010000020.1 GCA_021795095.1 Actinomycetes bacterium
GAGGGGTCATCGGCGCGCCATCACGCGCGAGTCGCTCGATTCCTGCTCGACCATCGCATCGAAGCCGTGATCGCCGACCACGTCGGCGACGGGATGGTGCAGATGCTGTCGACGATGAAGATCCAACTCCTCACGGGTGCCCAGGGTGACGCGCGCAGCGCGGTACTCGCGGCACTCGCCGCCTAGGTCCCCGCCACCGCTCGACGGTTTCTACAGCGACGTCGTCACGACATCGGTGGCGATTCTCGCCGCGGTGTGGTGATGTCACCTGCTACGTGAAGCGGGGGAAATCGTCGTTTTTCTCAGTTTTGACCGTGTCATTCGACGTTGGCGCTCACAATACTTACTATTCGGTAAGGTTTTAATAACTCCTGGTAAATGGCCTTATGATCGGAATGCTGGCCGGCTGAACGCGTCGTGGAGTGGTTTTAATTCTCCGAGGTACCTTGACAGGGGGGTACCTATTTGATAGAAACTCTCAAACTTGATGCGTCAAAGCGACGTGATCAGGAACACCTGGGGGGAGTGTACGTGACGCTTTTTTGGCTGTCGGTCGGCTTCGGTTTCGTTACGGCGTCCGTGCTGGCCATCTCTGCGGTGGGGTTGAGCCTGCAGTTCGGAATCACGAACTACATCAACTTCGCCTACGGCGACTTCATGGCGCTCGGCGCGTACTTCACGTACGTGTTGAACGCGGAGTTCTTCCACTTGAACATTTGGATCGCGCTCGTCCTCGGTTCACTCATGATGGGAGTTCTCGCGGTTCTGTTGAACCACTTCCTGCTGAGTCCGTTCGCGCGGCGCTTCTCGAAGAGTTTCTACGTCATGATCGTGACCTTCGGGCTCTCGCTGATCATCTTGAACGTGATCTACTCGATCTGGGGTCCGAACGTCCGCAACTACACGATGCCCCTCGAGCACGTGCTGCACATCGGTCCGTTCTTGCTGACGAGGGACCAGGTGATCGTGATGATCGTCGCGGTCCTGCTCATGATCGGCGTGCACCTGATGTTGAAGACGACGCGCCTCGGCAAGTCGATGCGCGCGATGTCAGACAACACCACACTCGCCATGACGAGCGGCATCGACACCCGGCGCATCACCACCGTCACGTGGTTCCTCTCGGGAACGTTGGCAGGCATCGCGGGTTCGGTGCTCGGCATCGCCGAGGGCAACCTCACACCCGCGGCCGGTGAGCTGTTCCTGTTCGTCATCTTCGCGGCAGTGATTGTCGGTGGAGTCGGAAGCATCTACGGCGCGATGGCCGGCGCGGTGCTGATCGGCATGGCGACCGAGATCTCCGCCGCGTTCATCAACCCCGCGTGGAAACTCGACGTGGCGTTCGTCATCTTGATTCTCACGCTGCTCTTCAGGCCGAGTGGTCTGTTCGCACGGCCTGGAAAGGGTTAAGGCAATGTCGGCATTTTGGTACTACGTATTCACTCTCGTCTTCTTCCTGTTCGACTACTTCATCCTCGCGATGGGGCTGAACATCCAGTACGGCGAGACCGGGATCCTCAACTTCGCCTACATCGGCTTCGTCGCCGTGGGCGCCTACGTCACCGGAGTGACCAGCCTCCCGGCTTCGGCCGGCACGGGGCAGCAGTACATCCTCGGCTGGGGCCTACCGTTCCCGATCAACCTGATCCTCGGCGGCCTCACGGCGTCGGCCCTCGCGTTCGTGGTCGCGTTGATCGCGCTGCGGCGACTGCGCACGGACTACCTCGCGGTGGTGCTCATCTCGCTGTCACTCGTGCTCTATGACGTGATCAACAACTACGTCCCGCTCTTCAACGGCGCCGATGGTCTCTACAACGTCCCCGAGCCGCTGGCGGGCTTCTTCAAGCTCACGACCAACGCCTTCGTGCCGTTCTTCGCGATGGTCACTGGTGTGGTCGCGCTCATCATGTGGTGGGTGATGAGCCGGATCACCAACGCGCCGCTCGGTCGAACGCTGCGGGCCATCCGCGACGACGACGGCGTGGCGGCGACCCTCGGCAAGGGTGTCTTCCGCTATCAGCTGACCTCGATGCTCATCGGGTCGTTCTACGCCGGCGTCGGCGGTGGACTCATCATCCAGTTCGGTGGCTCGTTCAACCCGACGGCGTGGCTGCCCGGTGAGAC
Organism: Actinomycetes bacterium; assembly: GCA_021795095.1. The sequence continues at coordinate 2,125 of JAJYPU010000020.1, forward strand.
CTTCGTCGTCTTCGCGGTCATCCTCGTCGGTGGCGTCGGCAACAACGTCGGACTGCTCGTTGGCGCGTTGCTCGTCGAGACCCTCCTGATCCACCTGCCAGCGTTCCTGCCCAGCATCCCGGGCCACCCGGGGCTGATCGAGTACATCGACACGATGGTCGTGGGCGTGCTGCTCATGGTCATGCTCTGGTTCCGCCCGCAGGGCGTGGTGCCCGAGCGGGTCCGGCGTAGCCCCTTCACCCTCGCTAAGCGGTCGACCCAGACACTCGACGACAGCGCCGTCGTCGTGCCCGCGGCCCCCGTCGAGGCAGTAATCGGACAGGAGTCCACCAATGGCTGAGCGCAACGACACCGCGACCGAGGGCGTCTTCGCCCTGCGTTGCCAGGAGATCAAGAAGTCCTTCCAGGGCGTCATGGCCGTCACCGGGGCGACCTTCGACGTGCCCCAGGGCATGATCACCGCCCTGATCGGTCCCAACGGCGCCGGCAAGACGACGGTCGTCAACATCCTCTCGGGGATGATGAAGAGCGACAGCGGCGCCATGCAGCTCGGCTCGACCGACGTCACCAACTGGGAGAGCTACAAGATCGCGCGCATGGGCCTCATGCGCACCTTCCAGCTCTCTCGCGAACTCGGCGGGCTGACGGTGCTCGAGAACCTGCTCGTCGCCCCCCAGCACCAGTCGGGCGAGTCGCTGTTCAACATCTTCTTCCGGCCCGGGCGCACCAAGCGCGAGGAGCGGGACAACACCGAGCGCGCCCTCGAGATCCTTAACACCTACGGGCTCTACGACCTGCGTGACAACCGGTCCCGCGAGCTCTCCGGGGGACAGAAGAAGCTGCTCGAGATCGCCCGCGGGGTCATGGCATCGCCGCGGATCCTGCTGCTCGACGAGCCGATGGCCGGCGTCAACCCGGCGCTGATTGACCGGATCGGTGGGTACATCTTGGATCTGAAGGCCGGGGGGATGACCATCCTCATGGTCGAGCACAACCTGAACGTGGTCGAGAAGATCTGTGACCACGTCATCGTCCTGGCCGAAGGCCGAACCCTCGCGACGGGCCGCCTCAGCGACCTGCGCGCCAATGAAGAAGTCGTCCACGCGTACCTAGGTGAGGTAATCAATGCCAGCACTACTCGCTGAGAACGTGACGGCCGGATACGGCCGCACGCCCATCATCACCGACATCTCGCTGTCGGTCGAGCAGGGGACGGTGACCACGATCATCGGGCCCAACGGCGCCGGGAAGTCCACGTTCGCCAAGACCGTCGTGGGAATCCTGCGCGCGACCACGGGCCGGATCATGGTCGGTGACCTGGACATCACGCGGATGCCGGGACACCAGATCCCGCGCCACGGACTCGTCTACGTTCCCCAGAACGACAACGTGTTCAAGAACCTCACGGTGCGCGAGAACCTCGAGGTCGGCGGGTTCGCCGCCAAGGGCAACACCGAGGCGCGCATGGAGGAGATCCTCTCAATCTTCACCGACCTCAGCAAGGCCCGTGAGAAGAAGGCCGGATTCCTGTCGGGTGGACAGCAGAACCTGCTCGCCATCGCGCGGTCCTTGATGGTCGAACCGTCGGTCATCGTGCTCGACGAGCCGACGGCCGGACTGTCGCCCGCCTACACCGACGTCGTGTGGAACCAGATCGAGCGCATCGCCGCGTCGGGCACTGGTGTCCTCGTCGTCGAGCAGAACGTGGAGCGCGCCTTGAAGCACGCCCATTTCGTCCACATCTTCGTCGCCGGCTCCAACCACGTGCACGGACTCGCGTCCGAGATCGCGGCGTTGGACCTCGCGGCAATCTTCCTCGGTCGGGCCGAGGCGAACAGGTCGTAGAAGTGGGAAATGCCCGCTGCCACGAGACAGAAACAACAAGGGGGAGAATTCCAATGAAAGTAAGTAGGCGGTACTCGCGAGGACGGGGCAGCGTCAAAGTTGGCCTCGTGCTCGCGACCATGGCGTCGATGGTCGGCGCTGGACTCATGAGTGTGCCCGCGAGCGCGGGGACGAAGAAGTTGACACCGCTGGTCGTGGGTGGGATCCTGCCCTTCACCGGGTCAAAGTCCCTCCTCTCGCAGTGGGGCGTGCACGGTGTCAAGGTCGGCCTCTACGAGGTCAACCACAACGGTGGCGTACTCGGTCACAAGCTGGTGAGCTCCTTCGTGGACGACGCGGCGGACTCGGTGGACACCCTGCCGGCCTTCCGCAACCTCATGACGCACCACCCGACGTTCATCGTGGGACCGTTCTCCCCGACGATCGAGGCCGTGATCAACCAGTTCAAGCCGAACAACGTGGTGGACTTCATGGTCGGCGGGTTGAGCAACCTCGACACGATGCACTACCAGTACGTGTTCCGTACCACGGCGTCGGACTCGACCGAAGCGATCGCGATGGCGTACTACGCCATCAGCCACGGATGGAAGACGGCGTCGTTGATGTTCGACAACTCAGCGAACTCACAGGGCTTCGTGCCACCGCTCATCAAGGCGTTCAAAGCGCTCGGCGGGACCATCCAGCAGAACATCACCCTGACCCCCGGTCAGTCCTCGTACAGCTCTGAGCTGACGCAGGCCTTCGCGGGCAACCCCAAGGTGATCTTCAACTCGATGGACTCCCAGACCTACGCGACCTTGATGTCAGACGCCCAGCAGCTGAGCTACACGACGGCCGCGCAGTGGATCGGTGACGACCTGCAGTCCGCACCCCAGGGCGTCTACGCCAAGGCCTTCGGCTCAGCGGCGTCGACGAACCTGACCGCGGCCCTGCCGGCGACCCCGTCGACGACTGACAGTGCGTACAATCACTTCCTCGCGGACTACCAGAGCGTGTGGCGCACGACTTCGATCCTGCCCACATCCTTCAACTTCTACGACTCGATCCTCATCGCCTCACTCGCGATGACGTTGGCGAACTCGACGAACCCGAAGGTCTGGGTGAATGACGTGATGAAGGTCTCTGACCCGCCGGGAGTCCAGTGCTTCACCTACGCCTCGTGCGTGGCGCTGATCAAGCATCACAAGAAGATCAACTTCCAGGGAGCCGGCGGCAACGACGACTTCAACAAGTACCACAACGTCTTCAGTGGCTTCCAGATGGTCGGGTTCGACTCGAACCTCAACAACGTAGTTCGCACGTACGTCACCGCTCAGGACCTGGCGAAAGTCGTGGCCAAGGAGGGGTAGGCACGTCGCGGTAGTCGTTCGTTCGCCGTGGCGGGAAACCGCCACGGCGAACGAACCCCCCGTTCGGTGTCGTCTTTCGGTCGATATTCGAACGGGACTAAGCACAAGGCGCCGCTCGGCGCCGGTAAGGATTGATCCATGGTTGGGTTGCTCGAAGGCGTGCGCGTCCTCGACGTGACGACGGTGCTCGCGGGGCCGTTCGCGGCGTATCAGTTGGGCCTGCTCGGTGCCGACGTCATCAAGGTCGAGATCCCCGGGGCCGGGGACCTCGCGCGAGACATGGGTGATGACGAGTACCTGAAGTCCCACTCGATGGGGGCGGCCTTCGTCGCCCAGAACAGCGGTAAGCGATCGGTCACTATCGACCTGAAGAGCGCGGGCGGCCGGGAGGTCTTCGCCCGGCTCGTCGATGAAGCAGACGTCCTGGTTGAGAATATGCGCCCCGGCGTGCTCGACCGGCTCGGTTTCTCCTGGGCGGTGCTCCACGAGCGCAACCCGGCCATCATCTACTGTGCGGTGTCCGGGTTCGGCCAGACAGGCCCCCTGGCCGACCGCGTCGCCTATGACCAGATAATTCAGGGACTCGCCGGCATGGCCGCGATCACCGGTGAGCCCGACGGCGGCCCGTTGCGGGTGGGCTTCCCGATCTGTGACACGCTCGGCGGCTACGCCGCCGCGATGGCGATCTCGGCCGCGCTCGTTCGCCGGGGTCGCGACGGCGTCGGGACCTTCCTTGACGTCTCGATGCTCGAGACCGCCGTGACCGCGATGGGGTGGGCGGTGTCCGAACAGCTGATCACCGGCAAGGACGCGCGCCGCCACGGCAACCACAACGCGGCGTCGTCGCCGTCGGGCACGTTTCGCACCGGTGACGGCCTGCTCAATATCGCGGCGAACACCCAGGTCCAGTTCGAATCAGTGTGCAAGGTCGTTGGACGCACTGACCTGCTCGACGACCCACGGTTCGCCACGCGCATGGACCGCAAGCGCAACCGCGCGGCGCTGACCGCCGAGCTCGAGTCGGCGCTCGCCGCGAAGGGCTCGACCGAGTGGGAAGCCGAGCTCGCGACCGTGAGTGTCCCGGCCGGGCTGGTGCTGAGTCTCGCCGACGCGCTCAACCAGGAGCAGATCCGAACGCGCGAGCTCATCCACGAGGTCGAGCTCGGTCTCGCGGACCGCGCGACGGTGTCGGTCGTCGGCAGCGGCGTCCACGTCGACGGCGCGAGCCTCACCCCGCGATCGGGACCGCCCGCCCTCGGGCACGATACCGAGGCGGTACTCCGCGAGCTGGGATTCTCCGCGGACGAGATCGAGAGGCTCCGTGTCGAACGTGCGATCTGAGCTCGACCCCGGCGTGCCGTGGGGGCCCGTCGCCGGTCTGCCCCGCGTGGAGATCGTCGAAGAGGGCATGCGTGAAGGGATGCAGATCGAGCGCGCGGACATCACCGTCGACCAGAAGCTCCGGCTCCTGGACGCGCTCTCGCGCACGGGGCTGCGCACGATCGTCGTCGGTTCCTTCGTGAGTCCCGCCTGGACGCCCCAGATGGCCGACATCGATGAACTCGTCTCACGCTTCACGCCGGTGGAGGGGGTGACCTACACCGCCCTCGCGCTCAACGAGCGAGGACGGGAGCGGATGGCCCACTACGCCGGTCGACTCAGTGACCCCGACGAGGTCCCGCGCACTCTCGTGCACCTCTGTGACGTCTTCGTTCGCCGTAACACCAATCGTTCCCAACAGGCCGAGATCGACGAGTGGCCGAAGGTCATCGCGCGCGCGGTCGCGCGCGGGGACCGGCGCGCGGGAATCGGCATCAACGCGGCGTGGGGGTCCAACTGGTTGGGTCCCTTCGACGAGGTGACCCGCATGGACCTGCTCGCGCGCCAGTACGAGCTCTGGACCGCGGCTGGCGTCGAGGTCGACCGGGTGTGGATCGGCGACCCGATGGGCTGGAACCTGCCCCACCACGTCGAGTCCCAGCTGCGCGCCATCCGCGAACGCTGGCCCGCGATCACCCGGTTCCACCTCCATCTGCACGACGCGCGCGGCATGGCGCTGCTCTCGGCCTACGTGGCCCTGCGGACCCTCGGGCCCGAGTGCACGCTGGTGCTCGACAGTTCGATCGGGGGGATGGGCGGCTGCCCCTACGGCGGTCACGGCCGGATGACGCGCCTGATCGCGACCGAGGACCTGGTGGACCTGCTCGAGGAGCTGGGCGTCGACACCGGCGTCGACCTCGACCGCTTGATCGAGGCCGCGGCGATCGCCGAGGAGGTCGTCGGCCATTCGCTCTGGGGCCACGTCGCCAAGGCCGGACCACGCCCGCGGCCCGGCCGCCTCTTCCCGATGGACCTGCCGTTCATCGAGACCGAGGTCGAGGCGCAGCACTTTCGCCTCGGCCCGCCCGTCTACGCCGACGCCCGCGCACCGTGGAAGTCCGTCATTACCTCGCCGGTCCGTGAAGCCATCGACGCGACGCTCGAGCGCGGATCGGAACCGGGTGAGTGGCGGGAGCCGTAAGGGTGACCAAATCTCGACCCGAGGGTCGATACGACGACGCAGGTGCACCGCTGACGGGCCTGACGACCCGTGGATTGGTCGACGGCGATGGCGACGATGGCCAGCTCAGCTCGGTCCGGTCGCTTGATCGCCCTTTCGTGATCCTGCGGGTGCTGCGCGAGCATCGTGGCCCGATGCGCCTGACCGAGATCGCGACCGCGGCGCAACTGCATCTGGCGACTACCCAACGGATCATGAACCTGCTGATCAAGTACGGCTACGTCGAACGCGAAGGCCTCGATTATCGCCTCGGGGTCGCCTCGTTGTTGAACGGCAATGCGTATCTCCTGACCAACGGGCTCGTATCGGCCGCCGAGCCGGTCCTCATCGAGTTGACGGCGTCGACGGGTCTTACGTCGTCGCTCACGGTGCGTTACGAGTTCAGTGCCGTGCTGCTGCTGCGGGTCTCGAGCACGCCGCCCCTGCGCTTCCAACTGCCCATCGGCGAACCCATGCCCCTCGTGGTGGGCGGTGCGCGCGTGCTCGCCGCGGCGCTGGACGACCAAGACCTCGACCGGTTGCTCGAGGGCGTCACCACAATCCCTCTCGCGAGCGGCGTCGAGCTCGCTCGCAGCGAGTTTGTCGAGGGGCTGAAGCTCATCCGCGAGCGCGGCTACGCCTTCGGTCAGGGCCAGCGCGAGGCGGGTGCACTGTCGGTCGCGGTACCGGTGCACGACCGCGAACAGCAGACGGTGGCGGCCATCCAGCTCTCTTCGATGATCGAGGACATCCCCGTGGACATCGACTCACTCGTCATCGAACTCAAGCGCGCGAGCTCGGCAATCTCTCGGAGGCTCCCGTGATCGACCACGTCGTTCGTTCGTACCGAAGCGACGAGGCACTCGCCGCGTCGCACCAACTGGCGTGGCGACTCGCCGAGCTCGCGGCCGATCCGACGCCGATCGACGACGACGTGCTCGACATGGTGGTCAACCGCGTCATCGACGATGCCGCGGTCGCGGTCGCCTCGCTCGGTCGCGCCGCGGTCGCGGCCGCGCGCGACCAGGCCGTGTGTCACCCCTACCGGCCGGGAGCGACCGTGTTCGGTCTCGCGCCGGGTGAGCGGTTCTCGCCCGAGTGGGCGGCGTGGGCCAACGCCGTGGCGGTGCGCGAGCTCGACTTCCACGACACGTTCCTCGGGGCCGAGTACGCCCACCCCGGTGACGCCATCGCGCCCATCGTCGCCGTCGCCCAGCACGTCGCCAGCGAACGCGCGATCGGCGGCCGCGACGTCGCGCGAGCGATCGCGACCGCCTACGAAGTCCAGATCGACCTGAGCCGCGCAATCAGCCTGCACCAGCACCAGATCGACCACGTTGCCCACCTCGGCCCGGCGGTTGCCGCGGGGCTGGGGACGCTGCTCGGGCTTGGTCCAGTGATCACGGCGCACGCGATCAGTCAGGCGCTGCACACGACGACCGCGACGCGCCAGTCGCGCAAGGGCGAGATCTCGACCTGGAAGGCCTACGCGCCGGCGTTCGCCGGCAAGGTCGCCATCGAGGCGGTCGACCGTGCGATGCGCGGTCAGACCTCGCCGACGCCGATCTACGAGGGCGAGGACGGGGTGATCGCACGGCTGCTGGACGGGCCCGACGCGCGCTACGTGGTGTCCCTGCCTGGGCCCGGCGAAGCGAAGCGCGCCATCCTGGACTCCTTCACCAAGGAGCACTCGGCTGAGTACCAAGCCCAGGCCTGGATCGACCTCGCGCGACGACTGCACGACCAGTACCCGTCGTGGCGTAGCGGCGCGGCGATCGAGTCGATTGTCCTGTTCACCTCGCACCACACCCACCACGTGATCGGGTCGGGTTCCGGTGACCCCCAGAAGTACGACCCGAACGCGTCGCGCGAGACCCTCGACCACTCGGTTGCCTACATCCTCGCGGTCGCCCTCCAAGACGGCGAGTGGCACCACGAGCGCTCCTATCGCCGCGACCGGGCGACCCGTGCCGACACGGTCGCGCTCTGGCGAAGGATCCGGACCGTCGAGGAACCCGAGTGGACCCGCCGCTACCACGCGAGCGACCCGAGCGAGCGAGCCTACGGTGGGCGCATCGAGGTGCACCTCGATGACGGCACGACCGTCGTCGACGAGATCGCAGTCCCCGACGCCCACCCACTCGGTGCGCGTCCGTTCGCGCGCGCCAACTACGAGGCGAAGTTCCGCACGCTCGCCGCCGGCGTGCTCGATGACACCGAATGCGATCGCTTCCTTGGCGTGGCCGAACGACTCGGGACGCTGGGTCCCGACGAACTCGGTAGTCTCACGGTGAGTGCTCCCGCGCTCGCGGCGAGCGTTGTGACGAAGGGGATCTTCTGATGCTGCACGCTGCACCCAGCGCATCGGCCAAGCGCGCCCGTCTGCGGTCCCGCCTGACTGCCGGCCCGATCCTCACCTTGCCGGGCGCATTCAACCCGCTCTCAGCGATGCTCATCGAGCGCCACGGCTTCGAGGGCGTCTACCTCTCCGGTGCGGTACTCGCGGCCGACCTCGGGCTGCCCGACATCGGACTCACCACGCTCTCCGAAGTGGCCGCGCGCAGCGCCCAGGTGGCGCGGGTAACCGGGATCGGCACCATCGTCGACGCCGACACGGGGTTCGGTGAGCCGATGAACGTCGCGCGCACCGTCCAACTGCTCGAGGACGCCGGTGTCGCGGGCCTGCACCTCGAAGACCAGGTCAATCCCAAGCGCTGCGGGCACCTCGACGGCAAGCAGGTCGTCGAGCTCGACGCGGCGATTCGCCGGATCAACGCCGCGGCCACGGCCCGACGCGACCCGGACTTGCTCATCATCGCGCGTACCGACGCGCGGGCCGTCGAGGGGTTAGACGCCGCGATCGAACGGGCCCGCGCCTACGTCGATGCCGGGGCCGACGCGATCTTCCCCGAGGCGCTGCTCGACGAGCGCGAGTTCGAGGCCATGCGCGCCGCGGTGTCGGTGCCGGTCCTCGCCAACATGACCGAGTTCGGCAAGGGACCATCGCTCAGCGTCGCCCAACTCGGTGAGCTCGGGGTGGACATGGTCATCTTCCCCGTCTCGCTGCTACGACTCGCGATGGCAACGGCCGACCGCGCGCTCGACCTGCTCGGTCGCGAGGGGACGCTCTCGGCGCTGCTCGGCGAGATGCAGACGCGCGCCGAGCTCTACGACCTGCTCGACTACGAGTCCTTCAGCGCCTTTGACCGGTCAGTGTTCGACTTCACGATCGGGACGTGAGAGGAGAGGTCATGGACGCCGATCGAACGAGGTACCTGGGTGAGCGCGGCTTTGCCAACGGCTCACTCTACGATGAGGTCCGCCCCGACTACCCCGAGGCGTCGATCGCGACGATCGTGGCGGCCTTTGGGCTGAACCGGTCCTCGCGGGTCCTCGACCTGGGCGCTGGGACGGGGATCTTCACCCGACAGCTTCAAGCCCACGTGGGCGAGGTCGTCGCCGTCGAGCCGTCACCATCGATGCGCGCAACGATGATCGCCACGACACCGGGGGTCACCGTGCTCGACGGCCGCGACGACGCGGTCCCCCTCGAGGACGCCTCCGTCGACGCCGTCGTGGTGGCCCAGGCGTTCCACTGGTTCGACGCGCCGCGCGCCCTCGCCGAGATCCATCGTGTGCTCGTGCCCGGCGGCGGACTGGCGCTCATCTGGAACGAGCGTGACGAGTCCATCGACTGGATGGCGGCGCTTACCGTTGCCATGCGCTGGGATGTGCATCGTCCGTACTCGAGCAACGGCGACGTCGCCCGGGTCGTGGGCGAGGGCCCCTTCGAGGACGTCCAACGCCACCAGTTCGAGCACCGCCAGTGGCTCACGCGCGACCAGGTCTATCGCCGCGTGCTCACCACGAGCTACGTCTCAATCATGGGCGAGGACGACCAGCGCGCGCTGCTAGCGGACGTGCGCCGCGTGATCGAGCCCCTCGGCGAGCCGATCGACTTCGCCTACCGCACCGACCTCTACCTCGCGCGCGCGTCGGGCCCCGTGCGATGACCGACCGCTACACCCACGGACACCACGAGTCGGTGCTGCGCAGCCACCGGTGGCGCACGGCCGAGAACTCGGCGGGCTTCGTGCTCGCCCACCTCGTGCCCGGGACCTCGCTGCTCGACGTGGGGTGTGGACCGGGGACGATCACCGTGGATCTCGCGCGTCGCGTCGAGCCCGGTCTGGTCGTCGGGATCGACCGTGAGCCCGCGGTGGTGGCGGCCGCGACCGCCTCGTACCCGGCGGCGGCGCACCCCAACCTGCGCTTTGTCACCGCCGACGTCTACGGACTCGACTTGGACGACGAGTCCTTCGACGTCGTCTTCGCCCATCAGGTCCTCCAGCACCTCACCGACCCGGTCGCCGCGCTACGCGAGATGCGCCGCGTGCTACGAGTCGGCGGGCTGCTCGCGGTGCGCGACGCGGACTACGGGGCCTTCACCTGGTTCCCGGCCGACCCTGCGCTCGACGAGTGGCTCGACGTCTACCACCGACTCACTCGAGTGAACCGGGCCGAGGCCGACGGCGGCCGCCACCTGGCGCACTGGGTGCGCCGCGCCGGTTTCGACGACCGCACGGTCACCTCGTCGAACTGGACATACGCCACGGCCGACGAACGCGCCTGGTGGGGTGGGCTGTGGGCCGATCGCGTGACTTCGAGCGACTTCGCGACCCAAGCCCTCGAGACCGGCGTGGCGTCAAGCGCGCAGCTCGCGCGTTTCGCCGACGCCTTTCGCCGTTGGGCGGACGAGCCCGACGGCCTCTTTCTCGTGCCGAGCGTCGAGGTGCTCGCGCGGCGCGTTTAGCGGAGATCTTCGACGCGCGCCGGTCGACCGAAGAAGTAGCCCTGTCCGAGGTCCACGCCGAGCGAACGCAGGGTCTCGGCCTCGGCGGCGGTCTCGATCCCCTCGCCGAGCAGGCGGGTGCCCGTGAGGTCTGCGAAGTGGCGCATCCCCGACACGAGCGCCTGGCGCGCGGGGTCGTGGTCGATGTCGCGCACCAGTGAGATGTCGAGCTTGACAACGTCGGGGCGTAGTTCGAGGATGTGGTGCAGTCCGGCGTAGCCCGCACCGGCGTCGTCGACGAAGAGCTGGCAACCCGATACCGCGGCGACAGCGCGGCGGATCTCGTCGAAGTTGTCGATTCGAGCGTGTTCGGTGATCTCGATGGCGACGGTGCGATTAGCGCCGACGATGATCTCGTGCGCCTGCTCGCCGGCGGCGACCGTGGGCGAGAAGTTGAGGCTGAGCCACGAGTCGCTGGGTAGCCGCGTCGCGTCGTGGACGGCGGCCCTCGCGCAGGCGACCTCCAGCTCGACTCCCATGTCGACCGACGCGGCGATGGCGAAGTGCTCGTCGGGCCTCTGACCGTCCTTGAAGCGGGTGAGCGCCTCGTAACCGACGACTGAACCATTGTTGAGTGCAACGACGGGTTGGAAGACCGGGTGGAAGAGTTTTGCCTCGATGATGGTGTGGATCATCGCTTTCGTCGTGTCGCGGTAGCGCGCCGTCTCGACTTGGGAGCCGACGAGCCCACCCGCGAACGAGCCCAACTCCTCATAGAGCGGGAGGCGCGTTGGTGTGAAGGGCACGCTCGCACGATCGCGTGAACCGGTCGCGAGCAACCCGACGATCTCGCCGTCCCAGCGTACCGGCGCGATCGTCACCGTTTCGATTCCGGCGGATGTGATGGCGCGAACGAGGGGTTCGTTTACGAAGCTTCCCGGCTCGGCGAGGTCCACCCACCACGCTCCTTCGATGCTGCGAGCGAGGAACATCGCTGGGTTCAAGACTTCGACGTCGCGGCCAGGTTCGAGCTCGGTGAGCGAGACACCGGCGGACCCGCCGACGACGAAGTTCTCATCACGCCGTCGAACAAAGAGCGCCGCCGCGTCGACGAAGTTGAGACCTAGCAGCGCCTGGCAGAATGCCGCCGCCGTCGTCTCGAGTGAGTCCGAGGGGCGCACCTCACGCATCAGGTTCGCCAGGTCTTGGGCGTCGCGGTTGCCGCGGTTGACGTGGGCCTCGAGTCGGCGTTCGACGCTCAGGTCTCGCTTCACCGCCACGTAGGCCATCACCTCGTTGGCGTCGCCGTAGACCGGTGATATCGTCGTCTCCTCGTCGTAGAGCTCGCCGCTCTTGCGGCGGTTGGTGATCACACCGTGCCACGACTGGCCTCGATTGAGACTGCTCCAGAGCTCGCGATAGAAGTCCGGTCTGTGGACGCCGCTCGCGAATATCGACGGGGACGAGCCGATCAGCTCCGTGGTCGTGTACCCGCTGGTCGCCGTCGTGGCGGGGTTGGCGTAGAGGATGCGACCCGTCGCGTCGGTGACGAGCACGGTCTCGGCCGCCTGACCAATCGCGGTGTTGAGCAGGTTGCTCTCATGTAGCGCCTGCGCGAGGCGCTCTTGTTCGCGCAGGCGCTGCAAGCCGATCCCGACCTGGAGCGCGAGCTCCTCGAGCGTGGTGATCGTCGCGACGTCAAATGCGTTGGTCTCGGACGCGTAAACGCTGAAAGCGCCGTCGAGGAAGCCGTCGACGAATACCGGAATGCCAATCGATGACCGGAACCTGCGGCCAGTCGCCAGTTTCGCCCATGGTACGTAGTTGGCCGAGCTGTTCAGGTCGTTTACGAAGAAGGTCTCGCCGACGCGCAACGAGCGACCGGCGGGGCCCTGGCCGAACTCGTTGTCGCCCCACGAGAGCACGATCGAGTCGAGATAGTCCTGGTGCTCGCGCGACGAGGCGACGACGGCGATCGACTGGTCCTCGTCGTGTACTGGGCGGCCATACCACGCGAAGAGGTAGCCACCCTCGTCCACGAGGTTCTGACAGAGCTGGTTCAAGAGGTCGTGGTCGCTCACCGCACGAACCAAGATGGCGTTACCGATTGCCAACGCGTTGAACGCCCGGCGGCGCTGGACGAGTGCTTCAATGTCGTGCAGACTTGCGACGACACCGCGGAACTGTCCTGATTCGTCCACCAGACCATGCAACTCGGTGCGCATCCAGCGTTGCCCCCCGGACGCGGTACGATACTGACACTCGAACGCATCGACCGCCGCGCCGCGGGCGACAGCCATACGAGCCTGCGTGCGCACGGCGTTGTCGTCCTCGTTCAAGAGCTCCGATACCGCGCGACCGATCAGCTCGTCGGGCCGCCAGCCGAGCATTTGAGACACCGACGGCGAGACCCACTCGATGTTGCCGGCGAGGTCGGTGCGCCAGATGACGTCCGACGCGTTCTCGGCGAGCAGTCGATATTGCGCCTCGGACTCGGCCATGGCAACTCGCTGGGCGATCTCGGCGTCAGCGTCACGCCACGAGACAATCCTCGTGATGTTCAATCCTGACTCGTCGGGGACGTCGCGGCCTGAGACCGCGACCCACCGGTAGGTACCGTCGGCTCGACGCATTCGCACCTCGACTGCGATACGAGATCCCTCACGCATCTGACTGCGGCTCGCATTGGCGGTCGGTAGGTCTTCAGGGTGAATGAATTCGTCAGTGTTGTGCCCAATCATCTCGTCGGGGCGCCAACCCAGGAGTTGGCGCACGGTATCAAAGATCCATACGATGCGCCCATTGGGTTCGCCTACCACGACGACGTCGAGCGAATTCTCGGCAATCAGTTGGTATCGCTCGCTGAGCAGTCGGGCTCTCTGACGCTCGGCCACCTCGAGGTCAATATTGTGGATACTGCCAATCAGTTCGGTCACCCCGGCGTCGGACGTGACCTCGCGCACGGTGATGGCGAAGTGCGAGAACGTGCCTGACTGACACCGCAGTCGCGCTTCGAAACTCGTCACGTGAAGTCGCTCGAGTTCGTCGGACCAGCGAGGGATATCCAGCGTGTCGTCGGGGTGGAGCAGGTCAACGGCGTCGACACCTTCGAGTTCGAGAGGCGTCCAGCCCAGCACCGCGTGGCTCGAAGGAGACGCCCACCGGATCCGTGTGTCGAGGTCGGTCTGGAATACGACGTCCGACGCGTTCTCGGCGACGAGACGATAGCGTTCGAGGAGCCGCGTTCGCTCGGTGACGTCTCGCCAGGAGATTGACAGCACGTCGCCGATACGACCGGCGCGCAAATCGAGCGCGATGGTCTCGCCACTACGCCAGTCCTGGTGGGGGTAGGCGGCGAACTCCAGCGTCTCACCGGTCTCTGCGACACGTACTAAGTGGTCCCAAAGGGCGTGCTCGGTCGCATGCGGATCAACGTCGCGATAGCGACGTCCGATAAGCTGCTCCACCTCAAAACCCAAGTCATGTGCCGCCGCTGTGTTGACAGCGGCGAACTCGAAGTCCACGGGCGTTTGATTGACCCCGTAGACAACGGTCACAATCACTCGCGGGTCGAACTCAGTGTCGAGCACTGCGCGCGGGGTCGCCAACGAACCGTGTTCGAGGCGCATGTACTCACTCACGCAGCCCCGCTATCGCGCGAGCACGCCGAAATAGGAGCGACACATCACACTCACTATGACTACTACCGAAACCGGTGAATTGGAACAGCGCTTCCTGTGAGTTCGTTGAGAGGGAGCGACGTATCCATCTAGATCAGTTCCGGGACCATCTCGATAGCTCCGCAGGGGCACTCGCGCACGCAGATCCCGCATCCCTTGCAGAAGTCGTAGTTGAACTGGTACTTCACCTCGCCGCCGAGCTTGATCACCGCGTTGTCGGGACAGACCCCGAAGCAGTTGTCGCACTCGAAGCAGTTGCCGCACGAGAGGCAACGACGCGCCTCGAACAGGGCGTTCTCCTCGGTGAGTCCGCCGATGACCTCTTCGAAGTTGGTCTGGCGGCGGATGCGCTCGAGTTCGGGCCGCTCGGTCCGGGGTGCGTCGGCGTAGTACCACGTGTTGAGGTGGTCGGCGGTCGCGAGGTCGTGGCGGTCACCACTGACGAAATCCACGTTGCGCAGCCACGCGTCGATGCCGCGCGCCGCACGCTTGCCGTGGCCGACCGCGACCGTGGCGGTCCGGTCAGAGGGCGCGGCGTCGCCGCCGGCGAAGACGCCGCCCTCGTTGGTCATCATCGTGGTCGCCACCTGGACGACGCCGTCTCGCACCTCGACGTTGTCGTTACCCTCGAGCAACGACAGGTCGGTGTCCTGCCCGAGGGCGAGCACGAGGGAGTCCGCGTCGAGTTCCTCGTACTCACCGGTCGGCTCGGGGAAGCCGTCGGCGTTGAGGCGCATCTTCTCCAAGACGAGCCGCTCGTGTTCGAAGCGTTCGACGGTGGAGAGCCAGCGCACGGTGACGCCCTCACCGAGGGCTTGCTCCACCTCTTCGGCGTGGGCGGGCATCTTGTCGCGATTGCGTCGGTAGACGATCACCGCGTCGGTCGCGCCGAGTCGACGGGCGGTGCGCGCGGCGTCGAGCGCGGTGTCGCCGCCGCCGTAGACGACGACTCGGCGTCCGAGCATGGGTGGATCCTCGTCGGCGACCTGGTGGAGGAAGGACACGGCGTCGATCACCTTGGAGGAGTCACCGGCCGGGATGTTCACCCGCTTGCCGAGCTGGGCGCCGACGGCGAGGAACACAGCGTCGAACCCGCTCTCGCGGCGTTCGGCGTCGATGTCGTGGACCGTGTGGTTGACCACTACCTCGACGCCCATGTCGATGATGCGCGCGATCTCGGCGTCGAGGATCGCGCGGGGGAGTCGGTAGGCCGGGATGCCGTAGCGGAGCATCCCACCGAGCTTGGGCGAGGAGTCGACGAGGCGCACCTGGTGCCCGATCAGGCGCAGGTGATAGGCGGCGCTGAGCCCGGCCGGACCGGCCCCCACGACGAGTACGCGCTTGCCGGTGTCGGGACCCGCGGTGGGCAGTGACCAGCCGTGCTCGATGGCCGTGTCGCCGAGGAACCGCTCGACGGCGTTGATGCCGACCGCCTCGTCGACCTGGACCCGGTTGCACGCGCTCTCACAGGGGTGGAAGCAGACGCGTCCCATGATGGCCGGTAGGGGGTTGTTCTCGACGAGTTTTCGCCACGCGGCCTCGTAGCCACCCGACTCCGCCTCGTAGAGCCAGCCCTGGATGTTTTCACCGGCGGGGCAGGCGTCGTTGCACGGCGGGAGCCGGTCGACGTAGACGGGTCGCTCGACCCGCCAGGAGCCGGTGTGGTTCGCGCGGCTGGTGCCGACGTCGAGGGTGATCGCGAAGGGCCGATCCATTAGGCGTCCTCTCGGTTATCGAGTTCGTCGCGCTCGGGCGCCAACCCGTAGCGCGCGATGTTGGCGTCGGCGATGGCCTGGAGACGCGCGACGATGTCGGGGCGGCCCTTGGCGCCGAACAGGTGGGCGTAGCGACGCTGGAGCTTGAGGTACTCCTCGACCGGCGCGAGTCGGCGGATGTGCGAGACGTTGGTGACGACGCCGTGCTCGGCCTCGAAGACGGGGAAGAGGCCCGTCTCCTTGGCCAACCGAGCGAGGTGGATCGTGTCGTTGGACGCCGAGCCCCACCCGAGCGGGCAGGGCACGAAGACGTGCAGGTAGCGGGCCCCGCGAAAGCTCATCGCCCGCTCGACCTTGCGTTCGAGGTCGTGCAGGTCCGCGACGGTCGCGGTCGCGACGTAGGGGATGTCGTGGGCCATCGCGATTCGGGGCAGGTCCTTGCCCTGGCCGAACCCGTTGCCTGGCTCGGCGCCCACGACGTCGGTGGTTGCGGTGCGCGCCGCCGGCGGCGTCGCGGCCGAGCGCTGGACGCCGGTGTTCATGTACCCCTCGTTGTCGTAGCAGATGAAGAGCACGTCGTCGTTGCGCTCGAACATGCCCGACAGCGTGCCAAAGCCGATGTCGACGGTCCCGCCGTCGCCGGCCTGGCCGACGACGCGAACGTCACTGCGCCCCTTCACGCGCATCGCTGCGGCGACCCCGGTCGCGACCGCGGGCGCATTGCCGAAGAGCGAGTGCAGCCACGGGATGCGCCAGGACGTCTCGGGGTACGGGGTGGAGAAGACCTCGAGACACCCCGTCGCGTTGACGGCGAGCAGCTGACCGTTGGTCGCGCGCATCGCCGCGTCGAGCGCGTAGCGCGCACCGAGCGCCTCACCGCACCCCTGGCACGCGCGGTGTCCAGAGTCGATCGAGTTCGTCCGGTGCGGGCTCGATTGAACGGTGCGGTCGTCGGCGCTCAGCAGCCGGTTCCCGACGGCGAAGCTGCCGACCTGGTAGAAGTGGACGCGCTGTTCACTCACGATCGGTCCTCTCGGTTGTGACGCAGGTCTCGCAGCACGTTCTCGGCGAACGGCCCCGATCGGCGGGTGCGAGCCATACGCGCACGTTCGCGCTCGATGATGCCCTCGTCGAGGTCGAGGAAGGTGAGCGCCTCCAGCTCGCCGCGAATCGCCTGGCCGATCATCGACTCGATCGAGTGCTGGGCGATCGGCCGGCCGCCGAGCCCCGCGATGACCGTGTTGAGCACCGCCGACGAGCCGAGCGTGGCCATCGAGACGTCAGTCGCGAGGACCCCGCCCATGCCGAGGCTGAAGGCCTTCTCGACGACGATGACGCGCGAGGCGTTCGCCAGCGCGGCACGCACCGCCTCGATGGGGAACGGTCGGAACGACGTGATGCCGAGCACACCGACGCGCTCACCGCCGTCTCGCAGGTGGTCGACGGCG
>JAJYPU010000021.1 GCA_021795095.1 Actinomycetes bacterium
GGGGGCCGGACCGGTAGACTGGAGTTGTGAGCGCATCTATCAACGTCGAGCTGCTGCTGCAATAGGGCGAGTACATACTCGCCCGACGCCCCCGCATCCGCGGGGGTTTTTTGTTTCTGGCCACGAGTGAGGAGACCACAATGGGTTCGTACCCCAATCCACAGCAGCCCAGCGCCATGGCGTTCGAGAAGTATCGCCCGACGGTGCCGGTGGAACTCGCGGATCGCACGTGGCCCGATCGGCGACTGAGCAAGGCACCGCGTTGGTGCAGCGTCGACCTGCGTGACGGCAATCAGGCCCTCATCGACCCGATGGATCTCGAGCGCAAGGGCGCGATGTTCGATCAGTTGGTGGCGATGGGCTTCAAGGAGATCGAAGTGGGCTTCCCAGCGGCGTCCCAGCCGGACTTCGACTTCGTACGCCACATCATCGAGGACGGCCTTATCCCCGAGGACGTGACGATCCAGGTGTTGACGCAGTGCCGTGAGGACCTGATCACGCGCACCTACGAGGCGCTACGCGGGGCGCACCGCGCCATCGTCCACTTCTACAACTCCACCTCGACGCTGCAACGCCGAGTGGTCTTCAATCTCGACATGGCGGGCATCACCGCGATCGCCCTCGAGGCCGCCCGGCTCTGCCGCTCCCTCGAGTCCATCTCGCCCGAGACCGAGTTCCTCTACGAGTACTCGCCCGAGAGCTTCACGGGCACCGAGCTGCCCTACGCGTTGGACATCGTCAACGAGGTGATCCGAGCGATTGACCCGACCCCCGAGCGGCCGCTCATCGTGAACCTGCCCGCGACTGTGGAGTCCTACACCCCGAACCTTTACGCCGACGCCATCGAGTGGTTCTCGCGCCACGTCGATCGGCGCGACTCGGTCGTGCTGTCGCTGCACCCCCACAACGACCGCGGCACCGCGGTGGCCGCCGCGGAACTCGGTGTGCTCGCCGGCGCCGACCGGGTCGAGGGGACCCTCTTCGGCAACGGTGAGCGCACGGGCAACGTCGACGTCGTGACCCTGGCGCTGAACCTCTTCTCCCAGGGTGTGGACCCCGAACTCGACGTGCGCGACATCGACGCCATCCGTCACGTGGCGGAGTACGCGAACCGGTTGCCGGTCCACCCCCGGCACCCCTACGTCGGCGAGCTCGTCTACACGGCGTTCTCCGGCTCGCACCAGGACGCGATCAAGAAGGGCATGACCGCCATCGGGGACCCCTACGAACGCTGGGATGTCCCCTACCTGCCCATCGACCCCAAGCACACCGGGCGGACCTACGAGGCGATCATCCGGGTCAACTCCCAGTCTGGTAAGGGCGGCGTCGCCTACGTGCTCAGCACCGAACACGGACTTGACCTGCCGCGCGCGATGCAGGTCGAGTTCTCCAAACGTGTCCAGACGCTCACCGAGGCATCGGGCACCGAGATCTCGCCCGCCGAGATCTGGGAGGTGTTCACCACGACCTACCTGCCCGAGAGCCCCGCGATCCAGCTGCTCTCGAGCGAGGTGAGCACCGACCACCACCGAACGACGATCTTCGCCCAGCTCGCGGTGAACGCGAAGCACGTCACCGTCAAAGGCGAGGGCAACGGTCCGATCGACGCGATGATGAACGCGTTGCGCGACGAGCTCGGCGTGGGCTTCAAGGTCCGTGACTACCACGAGCACGCGTTGACCTCGGGCGCCGAGGCGTCCGCCGTGGCCTACGTCGAGGCCGAGGGGGACGACGGTGCGACGTGGTGGGGAGTCGGCATGAACTCGTCGATCCTCGACGCCTCGCTCGAGGCGATCGTGTCGGCGGCCAATCGTCGACGGTGAGGTCGTTGCCCGTTACGCTAGTTAGGTGAATTCCCACACGTTGACGACCGCCGTCGGCTGGCTGGCCGTCGCGGTGGGTCTGGTGGGCACCGCGGCGCAGTGGCGACGCGTGAGCCTCGAGGGCGTTGAGGGTGTCTCGCTGGCGACGTGGTCGCTGTTCACCATGATGGGCGGGTTCTGGATCGCCTACGGTCTGGCCGCTGGGTCGTGGCCGGTCGTCCTCGGCAGCCTCATCGTGTTGCCCCTCCAGGTGGCGATCCTCATCCGGTTGGCCCCGTGGCGCGCTTGGCGAACGGTGGGGTGGTCCCTGGTGTTGTTCGCGGTGACGTGCCTGATGCCCGCGGTGATCGGTGGCTGGTCGGCCGGTGTCTACGGCATCGGCGTGGCGATGTCACTGACTCGCGGTCCCCAGTTGGTCGAGCTCGTGCGCGAGGTCGACGCGTCGGGGGTTTCTACGGCGTCCTGGACGCTCGGCGCGGTGGGGTCGATCTTGTGGGTCACGTACTACGACGGTGACCACCTCTGGGCGGCCCTCGTCGCGACCAGCGCCGCGGGCCTGGCGAACCTCATGATCGCGACTTTGGCCGCGTGGCGTCACCGTCAGATGCGTCGCACGATCGTGCGCGACGAGGTCTTCGCCTACTAACAGAAGAGGCTCGCGTAGCCGTTGATCGCCGGCTGCCCACCGAGGTGGGCGAAGAGGACGTTGGCATCGGGTTCAAGCTCGTGGCGCTGGACAAGGTCGATGAGGCCGGCGAGTGATTTGCCCTCGTAGACCGGATCGGTGATCATGGCCTCGAGCGAGGCGCCCAGCTTGATCGCGTGGACCGTGCGCTCGTCGGGGATCCCGTAGGTGCCGGCGTGGTAGCGGTCGTCCAGGATGATCTCCTCGTCGAGGATCGGACGCTCGATGCCGATCAGCTCGGCCGTCGCGCGCGCGATCCTCGCGATCTGGTCCCAGGTCTCCTCGGGCTTGGCCGAGCCGTCAATGCCGATCACCTTGCGGGGTAGGTCGTTGACCGCGAAACCGGCGATCATGCCCGCCTGGGTCGATCCGGTCACCGAGCACACGACCACGTAGTCAAAGGCGACCCCGAGCTCGCGCTCTTGCTGCTCGACCTCAAGCGCCCACGCCGCGAAGCCGAGTCCGCCCAGGCGGTGGTCAGACGCGCCGGCCGGGATCGCGTAGGGGCGGTGGCCCGCGGCCTCGAGCTCGGCGATGGCGCGCTCCCAGCTCGCCTTGAAGCCGATGCCGAAGTTCGCGTCAACGAGTCGCACGTCGGCGCCCATGAGTCGACTGAGCAGGATGTTGCCGACCCGGTCGTAGGTGACGTCTGGCCAGTCCACCCAGCTCTCCTGGATGAGCACGCACTTCATGCCGACGGCCGCGGCCGCGGCGGCGACCTGGCGGGTGTGGTTGGACTGGACCCCACCGATCGAGACCAGGGTGTCACAGCCCTGGGCGAGCGCGTCAGCGACGAGGTACTCCAACTTTCGGACCTTGTTCCCGCCGAAGGCGAGGCCGGAGTTCACGTCCTCGCGTTTGGCCCACACGGAGGCTCCGCCCAGGTACTCGCTGAGCCGGTCGAGTCGGTGGATCGGCGACGGGCCGAAGCGGAGCGGGTATCGGGGGAACTGATCGAGGGACATGGTCCTCCTCTCTGATGCGACGTTGACCCGACGATATCCGAACCTCTTCACCGAGACGAGCGACGCCACCGGCGTTCGAGCGCGAAGCGTCGCGGCAGGTCCCGGGCGACCTCGTCGTAGGTCGTCTGGTCGTCGGGGTCGGGTTCGAAGACCCGACCCGGGCGTGGCGCGGGCGCCTCGGCGAGTATCGCGTCGCCAACGGCACTCGCCGCGACGTGGGCGACGCCGCGTAATTGGGCGGTTAGCGGATCGGCCACCTGGATGACGGGGCGCTTGAGCGTGGAGGCGTAGATCTGGCACCACAGGGTCGACTGGGCGCCGCCGCCGACGAGGCGAACCGGGTCGAGGCGCTGGCCGGCGAAGTGCTCGACCTTGGAGAAGAGCCAGGCGCTGTTCGCGGCGACACCCTCGAGCACGGCGCGCACGAGGTCGGCGGTCGTGGTGGTGACCGACAGGTTGGAGAAGCCGCCACGCGCGCCCTTGTCGTCGACGGGCGAGCGCTCACCGGCGAGCCAGGGTGCGAAGCGCGCGCCGTTGGCTCCGGCTGGCGACGCTGCGGCGAGGGCCGTGAGCTCATCGAAGCTCGCCGGCTTTCTCGGGCCCGCCAGTGCATCGCGCAGCCACGCGAGGGCTCGCGCGCCGGTCTCTTGATTGTTGATCACGAGGTAGTGGTCGTTGTCGAGACCCGGCACCGAGACGATTGAGTGGAGGATGTCGGTCTTCTTCATCGGCACCGGACAGCTGATCCACGACGTGGTCGACAGCGCCAAGTGCGTGTCGTAGAGCGCGGTGGCGCCCGATCCGATCGTCGCGGCGTGCAGGTCGGGGATACCGGTGGCGACGACGGTGCTCGGCGCGAGGCCGAGCTGCGCGGCGACCTCGGGCCTGACGGTCCCGACGCACGAGCCGAAGGGCACGAGGGGGGCGAGTCGGTTGTCGCTCAGACCCACGAGGTCGAGCAGCACCGGGTCGTAGCGGTACCGGGAGAGGTGCCGGTTGTCGGTCATCCACATGGCGAGACGTGACGCGTGGGTCGCGGACGCGACGCCGGTGAGACGCATCGTGAGGTAGTCCACGGGTTCGAGGTACCAGCGCGTCCTTGCCACGACCTGCGGCTGCTCGTGCTCGAGGTAGAGGATCTGGCCGACGGGGTCGGCGCCGGCCGTCGATGGCGCACCACCGCTGCGGCGGATGAAGGAGAGCGCGGCGCGCGGGTTGTAGCCCTGGAGCGGGCCGCCCACCGCGCGCTGGCTCCAGGGACCACCCCGGGTGTCCATCCAGGTGAGACAGGGTCCCGTCGGCAGACCGTTCTCATCGACCGGGACGGTGGACCCGTACTGGCCGGTCACCCCGATGGCGCGTACGCGCCGGGCGCGGCCGGGCTCTTCCAGTAGCCGCTCTGCGTCGCGCAGTATGAGGGTCCACCACTCGTTCGCGTCCTGGGTCGCCTGACCGTCATCGGCGAACGTCGTGGTCACCGGGGAGACGACGTGGTCCACGAGCGTTCCACCCGCGTCCACGAGCCCCACCTTGGGCCCGCCGGTGCCCAGGTCAATGACGAGGTAGAGGTCGAGGTCCACGGCTAGTCGGGGATCGACTGCTGCTGGTCCATCATGTCGGCCATGAAGAACCGGATGAGTTCGTCGGACTCGGCCGACGGTCCACCGGCGACGCCCCCGTAGATCGCCCCGGATTGCGCCGGGGAGCCGGCGTGAGACTCGGCGTAGTCGACGGCGTCGGCGAGGTCGGCCTCCCAGCGCTCGAGCACGCCGGGCTGGGTCTGGGGCCGGGTGACGGCCATGTGGAGGGCGTTGGGGTACTGCTGACCGTTGAGGCGCCACCCCCGCAGACGCAGGAAGTCATTGACGAGGTAGACGTCGTAGTCCGTCGCGGTGAAGGAGAAGAGGAAACTCGGGGACCCGATGATCGAGAGACTGCCGTGGGAGCGAACGGCCGCCTGCATCGCCGCGGAGGTCTCGAAGATGCGCCGGGCGTACTCGCGGTAGCCGGAACGACCGAGCTGGACCATCGCGGCCCAGGTGGCGGCGAGTAGGCCGCCCGACCTCGACCCGTCCATCCCTGGGGAGCAGTACTTGCCGCCCGTCCAGTCGGGTTGGTAGAAGTACTGGCTGTTGCGCAGCGCCCGGTCGGCGAAGCACAGCACGCTCGTTCCCTTCAGTGCGTAGCCGTACTTGTGGGTGTCGGCCGACATCGTCGTGACCCCCGGCACCGAGAGGTCAAAGGGAACGTCGACGTAGCCCAGTTCCCGGCCGAAGGGCAGGATGAAGCCGCCGAGACAACCGTCGACGTGGAGCCCGATTCCTCGTTCGAGGGCGAGTTGGCCGAGTTCGACGATCGGGTCGATGGTGCCGTAGCCGTAGTTGCACGCCGAACCGACGAGCGCGACGGTGTTCGAATCGACGTGGTCGCGCACCCAGTCGAGATCGACCTGGGCGCTGCGGGGGTCGACGGGGGCGACGCGCATCTCGACGCCAAAGAGGTGGCCTGCCTTGTCGAAGGCCGGGTGGGCGGTCTCGGGCTTGATGATGTTGGGTCCTTCGACTGTCACCGCGTTCGCCTCACGGTAGGCGAGCACGGCGTGGGCGATGGACGCCGAACCACCCGAGGTCACCAGACCGGCCGGGTCACTGTGACCGCCCGCCCCGAGCAGGTCGAGGGTCATCGCGATGATCTCGGCCTCGAACTTGGTGGCGCTCGGACACATGTCCCGTTGGAGGGTGTTGACGTGCGAGAAGTACGAGAAGGCCCGATTCAAGAAGTCGTAGTGCTCGTGGTCCCCGCAGTACATCGTGCCCGAGCACTGGCCCGTCTCCCAGGTTCGGTCCTCGCGCGTGGCGAGATCATCGAGGACCGCGAGCACGTCGGTGCGTCTGGTCCCTTCTTCGGGCAGGGTCCGATGGACCGGGTACTGCTCGGCGTAGGGGAATGGAACCATGTCGCTCCTCGTCAGTGCTACCGAGAGCGTAGGACGACGAGGAGCGTTACGCGAGTCCCGTCGCCGAACGGTGCAAGCGCGCGAATGCCGTCGCGACCTGGTCCGTTGTCGCCCCGGTCGCGAGGAGCAGGCTGAGTAGCACTCGAGCCTTTCGTCCGTCGAGGAAGCCGGCACTTATCAGGCCACGCCCCAACAGGTCACGTTCGGACCCCACGTAGCCGTAGGTCGACGTGAGGACGTCGCCAGCGCCGGTGCGTGACGCGAGCACGACGGGCATCGTCACGGCGAGGGTCGTCAACGGCTCGACCAGCCGGGCCGGTACATGGCCGCCGCCGAATCCCTCGACGACGAGGCCGGCGTAACCGAGGTCGCCGAGGCGCTCGACCAGACGACTGTCGACGCCGAGGGCGCAGGTCGCGAGGGCCACCGCGGGCACCTCGGTGCCGAGGCGAATGGGCCCGAGCACGCGAGCGAGGCGCGGCGGGCTGACGTAGCACCGGGTGCGCCCCTCGAGGATCCGGGCGACGGGGCCCGTGGCCCACGACGTGAACGCGGCGAGGCTCGCCGAATCTGACTTGCGCACGAATCGAGCCGCGTGGACCTCGTCGTTCATGACCACGAGGACCCCGAATCCGCGCATCGACGGATCGCTCGCGACCTGCATCGCCGCGGCGAGGTTGGCCGGTCCGTCGGCGCTGAGCTCGCCGGGATGGCGCATGGCACCGGTGACCACGATCGGTGCCTCACTCGTGCTCAGTAGGTCCAAGGCGAAGGCGAACTCCTCGATCGTGTCCGTGCCTTGGGTGACGACGGCGCCGACGAATCCGCGCTCGAGGTCGTGGCTGATCCGGTGGCTGAGCTCGACGGCGTCCTCGATCGTGAGTTCACCCGACGGCACTTGTCGCACGCCGACCACCTCGACCTCGAGGTCACCGAGTGCGTCGGACGCGGGGCCGAGCAACGCCGCGCCGTCGAGGCTCGGTCGCACGCCACCGGTGCCGTCAATGTCGGAAGAGGCGATGGTGCCGCCGAGGGTGTAGAGCACCGCGCGGGTTCGGTCGTGTTCGGCGGGTCCGTGCGATGGCGGTGACACGGCGAGTCTCGGTCAGGCCACGATGTGGCCGTCGAGGTCGAAACGACCAGCCAGCGTCGGGGCGGCGGTCGCCGCCTCGTAGCGGTCGATGTCGGTGACGTGCCGCAGGGTCAGACCGATGTCGTCCCAACCGTTCAGGAGTCGTTCACGGGTCATCGGGTCGAGCACGAAGGTGCGGTGCCAGCCCTGGGCGGGGACTTCGATGCTTAACCCCTCGACGTCGACGACGATGAGCAGCGACGGGTCGCGCGTGACCATCGCCGCGAGCTCCTCGACGTCCTCGGCGCCGAGCTGGACGATGACCAGGCCCTGCTTGCTCGAGTTGTTGCGGAAGATGTCGCCGAAGGATGGTGCGATGATGGCCTGGAAGCCGTAGTCCATGAGGGCCCAGACGGCGTGCTCGCGCGACGACCCGGTGCCGAACCTCGGTCCGGCGAGCAGGATCGTGGCGCCCTGGTAGGTCGACTGGTTGAGGACGAACTCGGGGTCGTCACGCCACTCGCTGAACAGTCCGCGCCCGAACCCCGTGCGTTCGACGCGCTTCAACCAGCCCGACGGGATGATCTGGTCGGTGTCGACGTCGGAGCGTCCGAGCGGGACCCCGCGGCCCTCGATGAGTCGGACCGCCTTCATCGCGCCACCGCCGGTGCCGCGAAGTGGCCGGCGAGTGCGGTCGCCGCGGCGACCGACGGCGACACCAGGTGCGTCCGTCCCCCGCGACCCTGACGGCCCTCGAAGTTTCGGTTCGACGTCGAGGCGCTGCGCTGGCCGGGTGTCAATTGGTCAGGGTTCATGCCCAGGCACATCGAGCACCCGGGTTCGCGCCACTCGAATCCGGCCTCGAGGAAGACACGGTCGAGTCCCTCGGCTTCGGCCTGCGCCTTGATGCGGTGCGAGCCGGGTACGACGAGGGCTCGTACGCCGGCGGCCACGTGATGGCCCTCGGCGACGTGGGCGGCGGCGCGCAGGTCTTCGATGCGCGAGTTCGTACAGGACCCGATGAAGACGACGTCGACGGCGACCTCGCGCATCAACGTGCCCGGGGTGAGTCCCATGTAGGCGAGGGATCGCGCGGTCGCCTCGCGCTGGTCCGGGTCCTCGAAGTCGTCGGGCGAGGGTACGGCGCCATCGAGGGCGACGACCTGGGCGGGGTTGGTGCCCCAGGTCACGTACGGCACGAGCTGGCTGGCGTCGAGCGTGATCTCGGCGTCGAAGGCGGCGTCCGGGTCGCTCGTGAACTGGCGCCACCGGTCCGCGAGGACCTCGAAGGCCTCGCCGGTCGCGACGGCCGGTCGGTGGCGCAGGTACTCGATCGTGGTCTCGTCGACGCCGACGAGACCGGCGCGGGCACCGGCCTCGATGCTCATGTTGCACACGGTCATGCGACCCTCCATTGAGAGCGCGGCGATGGCGCTACCGCGGTACTCGATGACGTAGCCGGCGCCGCCGCCGGTGCCGAGGCGCGCCACGATCGCGAGGACGAGGTCCTTCGCACTCACGCCTTGGGGCAGGGTGCCGTTGACGGTGACCGCCATCGTCTTGGGCCGCTGCTGGGAGAGGGTCTGAGTGGCAAGGACGTGCTCGACCTCACTCGTGCCGATACCGAAGGCGAGGGCCCCGAAGGCGCCGTGCGTTGAGGTGTGCGAATCACCGCAGACGATGGTCATGCCGGGCTGGGTCACGCCGAGTTCGGGACCGATGACGTGGACGATGCCCTGGTTTTCGTGACCCCGCGGAAAGAGGGTCACGCCGAACTCGCGGCAGTTCTCGTCGAGGGCCTCGAGTTGACGTTTCGAGATGGGGTCCGCGACCGGCGTCGAGAGCGGGTCCGTGGGTACGTTGTGGTCGGCGGTCGCGAGCGTTCGATCGGGTCGGCGCACTGGGCGGTGGTTGAGGCGCAGCCCGTCGAAGGCTTGCGGGCTGGTGACTTCGTGGATCAGGTGCAGGTCGATGTAGAGCAAGGTCGGCTCGCCGGCCGGGCTGGCGACGACGTGCTCGTCCCAGATCTTCTCGAAGAGAGTTCGTCCGGCCACGTCAGCGCAACCCGATGATCCGCACGCGTAACGTGCCCGACGGTGCCTCGTACTCCACCTCGTCGCCCACGGCGTGACCAAGCAGGGCTGAGCCGAGCGGCGAGGTCGGTGACGCGACGAGGGCCCCCTCAGGCTTCTCCTCGATCGAGCCGATGAAGAACTCTTGGGCGTCATCGTCGGTGTCGCCGTCATAGACGACGCTCACGATCGTGGCGTGCTGGACGACGCTGGTGGTCGCGTCACGCTCGACCAGCTCGTGATTCCTGATCACTGTGTCGATCTGGCGGATGCGGGCCTCCATCTTGCCCTGCTCGTCCTTCGCGGCGTGGTAGTCGCCGTTCTCCGAGAGGTCGCCGAGCAACCGGGCGGCCTCGATGACCCGTGCGATCTCCGTGCGCCCGACCGTGGTCAGGTGGTGATATTCGTCACGGAGCTTGTCCAGTGTCTCTTTGGTTATGCGGTGGATCTCGCCAGCCATGAGGTGTCATCTCCTGGGTAGGACATTGACTCTAGTGGTCGTGTTCTTCAATCATTGATCGGGTTTGCCCCGTCGAGGGTGGGCCAAGCAGACTGGGGGGATCAGGGAGGTGGACGTGGCGACCAACGAGCCATATCGGGTGGCGGTCATCGGGGGAGACGGTATCGGGCCCGAGGTGACCCGAGCCGCACTGAGGGTCGTCGAAGCGGCGGGCGTCGCCTTGGCGACGACGGACTTCGACCTCGGTGCGGCGAGGTACCTACGCGACGGCTTCGTCCTTGACGACGAGACGCTCGAGTCGCTGCGCGGTCACGACGCCATCCTGCTCGGCGCGGTCGGCCCAGCAATCGGTGACACGCGCATCCCCGGCGGCGTCTTGGAGCGTGGCCTCCTGCTTCGTATGCGCTTTGGGCTCGACCTCTACGTCAACTACCGACCTTTTCACGGTGTGCCCGGCTCGTTGGCTGAGGGTCTCGACTTCGCGATCGTGCGCGAGAACACCGAGGGGCCCTACGCCGGCGAGGGCGGCGTCCTGCGCTACGGCACCGCCCATGAGGTGGCAACTCAGGGCTCGGTGAACACCCGCTTCGGAGTCGAACGATGTGTGCGCTACGCCTTCGAGCGAGCGGCCGCGCTCGAACGCCCTCGCCTCACCCTCGTGCACAAGACCAACGTGCTCACGTTCGCCGGGAACCTGTGGTCGAGGGTCGTCGACGAGGTCAAGGGCGAGTTCCCCACGGTCAGCGTCGACTACAACCACGTCGACGCCGCGTGCATCTACCTGGTGGAGAACCCCGCGCGCTACGGCGTGATTGTCACCGACAACCTGTTCGGTGACATCCTCTCGGACCTGGCGGGGGCGGTGAGTGGTGGTATCGGTTACGCCGCGAGTGCCAACCTGAACCCCGCCCGCACCGGTGCGTCACTCTTCGAACCGGTGCATGGCGCCGCGCACGACATCGTCGGGACCGACACCGCGAATCCGCTGGCGGCAGTCTCCTCGGCCGTTTTGATGCTCGAGCACCTCGGTGAACTCGACGCTGCACGGCGCATCGCTCGCGCGGTGGCAGACTTTGAACGCGACGGTGTCACCGGAGGCACGGCGGCCGTCACGCAACGACTGATAGAGAGGTTGTGATGCCCATAACGCCGACGGAGAAGATTTGGATGGACGGCACGCTCGTCGACTGGAAGGACGCAACGACGCACGTCCTGAGCCACGGGCTGCACTACGGAACCGGCGCGTTCGAGGGGATCCGCGCCTACAAGACGCCCCGTGGCGTCGCGGTCTTCCGGCTGCGCGAGCACATGGCACGCTTACTGCGCAGTTGCAAGATCCTGATGATCGACGTGCCGTTCACCCTGGACGAGCTCTGCGATGCGGTCGTTGAGACCGTGCGAGTGAACGACCTCGCGAACGGGTGCTACATCCGACCCTTGGTGTACCTGGGCTATGGCGAGATGGGCGTGAACCCGCTGCCGGCTCCCGTCAAGGTGGCGATCGCCGCCTGGCCGTGGGGCGCCTACCTCGGCGACGAGGGCCTCGCCAATGGCGTGCGCATGAAGATCTCGTCGTGGCAGCGCCACAACCCCAACGCCATGCCCACCGCGGCCAAGGGGACGGGGATGTACCTCAATTCCGGGCTCGCCAAGATCGAGGCGATCAAGGCCGGCTATGACGAGGCAATCATGCTCGGTCCGGACGGCCGCATCTCAGAGTGCACGGGTGAGAACCTCTTCGTCGTCCGCGACGGTGTCGTGCTGACGCCGCCGCCCTCGGAGGCCGGTGCTCTGCCGGGCATCACCCAAGAGACGGTGGTGCGCATCGCGACCGACCTTGGTATCACGGTGCGCTTCGAGACACTGATCCGAACGGACCTCTACCTTGCCGACGAGGCGTTCCTCACCGGCACGGCCGCCGAAGTCGTGCCGATCGCGTCGGTGGACGACCGCGTGGTCGGCGAGGGCAAGCCTGGTCCGATCACGACGACACTGCAGTCGACCTACTTCCAGGCGGTGCGTGGCGAACTGGAGCGTTACAACGGGTGGCTCACCGAGGTGTAATGACGTTCGGCGGTAGTCTCGTGAGGTGACTCAACCGACGTTTATTCCAGTTCCCGCTGCCGGCGAGGTGCGTCCGACGATGCCGACGCCGACCCCCGAATTCGCTCGGAGGCCCAAGGCTGGTCTCCAGCGCTCGCCGCACCTGTTCGCTGGTAGCGGCGCGGGTACGCCCGCGCCTGGTGGCGGCTATGCGCTCACCATCGCCGAGCGAGAGGTCGCGAAGTTGGCCTTCGACCACGAGCACGACCGCCACGACGTGGCAGTCGGCATCGCCGTCGTCGCCGAGAAGCGGGCGAGTCTGATTGGGCGCGGTCCGACGATCGGCGACGTCCGCGCGGCCCTCGACCATTTCGGGCTGCTCAGCGCCACTTCGATCGACCATCACCTCGCTCGTCCCTTCGCCGGCCTTGCGCACAGTTACGTGGCCCAGCGCGCCTTCGCTGACGCGGTGAGCGTCGACGAGTTGGTCGCCGCGGGCGATCGCTGAAGTTGAGAGGACCAGTATGAGTTACACGCTGAATGACGAGCAACGGGCGTTTCGCGACGTGATGCGCGGTTTCGTGGACGAGCGAATTGCGCCGTTCGCCGCCGAGTACGACCGCGATCAGGTGTTCCCCCAGAAGAGTTTCGACGCGTGCGTCGAGATGGATCTGCCCTCGCTCGGCGTACCCGCCGCCTACGGCGGCGCGGGCGCGGACATGGTGACCCAGGCGATCATGGCCGAGGAGATCGCGCGGGCCTGCGCGTCGACATCGGTGACGATGTTGATCTCGAAGCTGGGCATGTTGCCCGTGATTAACTTCGCGTCTGAAGAGATTAAGCGGGAGTACTTGCCGCGGATCGCCACCGGGGAGATCCAGGCGAGTTACTGCCTGTCGGAGGCTGACGCGGGTTCGGACGTGGCGGCCATGCGCACGCGAGCCGTCCGTGACGGCGATGACTACATCATCAACGGCTCGAAGTACTGGATCACCAACGCGGGCGTCTCAGAGACCTACACCGTCTTCGCGAGTACCGACCCCGATGCGAAGGGACATGGCATCACGTGCTTCCTCGTCGAGAAGGGGTGGGGCGTCGAGTTCCCTAAGCACGAGGACAAGATGGGCCTACGCGCGTCGCCCACCGGCGAGGTCGTCTTCAACGACGTCCGCGTGCCGGCGTCACACCGGATTGGCGCCGAGGGTGATGGCTTCAAGATCGCGATGCACACGTTGGATCGCTCACGTCCGACGATTGGCGCCCAGGCGGTGGGAATCGCCCAGGGGGCGATCGACTACGCGGCCCAATACATGACCCAGCGTCGGGCCTTCGGCTCGCCGATCAGCGACCTGCAGGGGTTGCGCTTCATGCTGGCCGATATGGCCATTCGCACCGAAGCGGCTCGGGCGTTGGTGTATCGCGCCTGTGCCGCGATCGACGACGGCGATCCCGACCACAACCTCAGCTACTTGACGGCGGCCGCCAAGTCGTTCGCGTCAGACACGGCGATGAGCGTCACAGTCGACGCTGTCCAGTTGCTCGGCGGCTACGGGTTCACGAAGGACTTCCCGGTGGAGCGGTTCATGCGCGACGCCAAGATCACCCAGATCTACGAAGGAACCAACCAAGTCCAACGCGTCGTCGTGGCCAAGCATCTCCTCAAGTAGGTCAATGTCTGAAAGTAGCGGCGGAATCGACGTCTTGGACGGGGGAGCAACCATCGGGCCGACTGGCTCGGACACTTCGGCCAGCACCATTCGAGGTCTCGCACGGGATCCGGCGCCGTTCGGCGTGCCGTCTTCGTCCGGCTCACGGTCGCGCCGCCTCGGCAAACAGTGACCAAATGCGGCGTGGCAAGTGAGTGAGAGTTCACGTCGGTCCGCTCGTGGAATTTGATAAATGGGGACACCAGACGACATCAAGCTCTCTTTCAATGAAGTCGCTGCGATATACAACCAGGTGCGGCCTTCCTATCACCCCAGAGATGTTCGACGCGCTCTTTCAGGTGATGCCGTCACAACCACGAATCGTTGAGGTTGGCCCGTGGCAGGCCAAGCCACGAAGGATCTTCTCGCCCGAGGAGTATCGGTACTGGCCATCGAAATCGGTCCAGCGATGGCCGCTACGCTGCGTTCGCAATTCCCTACGGATCGGCTGCGCGTAATTGTTGCCGACTTCGAGGTGGTTGACATCGAAGCCGGCCAGGGCGACGCCGTGTTCTTTGCGAGCGCCTATCACTGGATCTCTCCGGCGGCGCAGACTGATCGACCCGCAGCATTCCTGCGACCGGGCGGCGTGGTGGCAATTGTGGAGTTAATCCAGGTCGACTCGTACGAGGATGCGGGCTTCTTCGCCGCCGCCGAGCCGATTTACGAACGATATGGACAGGGTCACTCGGGACCCCCAGCTCCGACTCGTGAATCAGTTGTTCCGACTATCCGCGCCGTGCTGCGCGTAGATAGTCGTTTCGACTGCGTCGAAGTCCGTCAATACAACTGGGATCAGACTTACAGCGCCTTGAACTGCAGAAACCTCATGCTCTCGATGCTCTCGTATTCCGGCACCCAGATGATGCAGGAGTCCACCCGAGTTGGCCTTCTCGACGACATGGCGTCCCTCATCCGAGACGAATTCGGCGTGCCATGACCAGGCCGCTCGTTGCCACGCTCACGACCGCCACCCTCCACCGAGGCTGATCCGTTACGTCGGACCTGCGACCGTCGCTGCACGGTGTTAGGGGGTCAGCAGCACCGCACAGTTTGCACAATTCTGTAATAGTTACAGTATTCTAAAATAACTAGATTATTCTATAAAAGTTGCATTATAGTGTGGGGAAGAAGGAGTGCCTATGAACATCGCAAGCCCCATCAGCAGCGTGGTGCCTACGCTGGACGGACCCGTCCTCGAGGTACTTGCGGGAAGCGCAATACCCCTCTCGCTCTCCGAGGTCCATCGCCGAGCATCACGCGGAGCGCTCTCTGGTATGCGAAGGGTACTCCAGCGGCTCGTGATCGAAGGAGTAGTCCTGGACGTTCCGGGCGGGTACCTCTTGAACCGTGAACACGTCGCTGCGGACGCCATCGATGCGCTCGTCACCATTCGAGCCAGGTTCCTTTCTCGCCTGCGCACCGAAGTGGCGTCGTGGCCGTACCAAGCTGATCTAGTTGGTATCTTCGGTTCTTTTGCGCGGCGCGACGGAGACTCGAGGGGTGACATCGACATCGTGATCGTCGGAGAGGAACAGTGCCCGGATGATGTCGTGGACGAACTCGCGCGCCTCGTCATCACCTGGACTGGCAACCGCGCTCAAGTCGTGGCAATCACTCCGTCAGAACTTCGAGCGATGCGGTCCGTCAACGAGCCGATTCTCGCCGAGTGGCGCAGAGACCTCGAAGTGGTGTCCGGCAGCGCCGCTGTCTTCGAAGCAGTGCCAGCGTGAGCGCTCGCAAAAGCGCGTCAACGAACCCGTGCTCACGTCCCGAGGCTCTCGCCCGGCTCGCGCAAGCGAGAAAGTTCGCCGAAGTGGCGACGTTATGCGTTGAAGACCGGTCCGACGAGGCCTTGCCGCACATGGCAGCGGCTCTCGCTGTCTTGGCAGGAATCGCAGCGGCTGACGCTGCTTGTTGCGCCAAACTGAAGCAACGCTCTCGCGGGCAGAATCATCACGATGCGGAGGACCTTGTAGCCACCATCTACCCGAATGGTTCGAACATAGCCAAGGATCTTCGTCGGCTGCTGAACGAGAAGGACAACGCCCACTACGGAGTGATGCTCGTGAATCGTTCCACGGCCGAGAGGATGGTCGGCTGGGCGCAACGTCTCATCGACTTCGCCGAAGGCGCCGTCGCCTCGTAGCGTCCGGGTATTCGTCGATTGTTCGCGGTGCCGCGATTCCGTAGTAAGTCAGTTTCTCCACCAAACGCCGAACCCTGTCGCGTGTAATTCACCGATGACGAACTGTTGTACAGCCACTCCAGTTCAGAGAGTTGTGCCCCGCGCGCAATCGCGCGAGGTCTTTAGCAATGAAATCAGCCGATTTTGGCCTGAAACACCTTTCAACAACCAAAGTGTCCACTAAACACCGAACTTCGCTGCGCCTTAAGCGGAAAAGTATTGGATGCGTGGGACCTTTGCCTCTGGTACCGCCCATCGACGAGGGCGTCAAGTTAGGTCATGGACGACGGCCACGCCAAGCGGGCGAGAAGTCGCGGGCGACAGAGGTGAGTCCCGACTCCGATGAGGACGTTCAGATGTCGACGGTGCTCGTCACGGGCGTCACCGGTTACATCGGTGGTCGATTGATGGAGAGATTCCACATTCAGGGGGTGCGGGTGCGTTGCGTGACCCGCGATCTCGGACGGTTTGACCGTAATCGCTGGCCCGATGTGGAGGTGATCCAAGGGGACTTGTCCGATATTGACACCGCACAGAGGGCGTTGGAGGGCATTGATGTCGCCTACTACCTCGTGCACTCCATGGCGAGCGGGCAAGCCTTCGTGGAGCGTGACCGTCAGATTGCGCTGATCTTCGCGGCCGCCGCACAGCGGGCGAATGTCTCTCGAATCATCTACCTCGGGGGACTTGGGGATTCCACCGAGGTACTCAGCGAGCACTTGAACTCACGTCATGAAGTGGGCCGGCTACTGGCCACCACCGGTGTCCCCGTGGTCGAGTTCCGCGCCGCGATCATTGTCGGCTCTGGATCCGTGAGTTTTGAAATGCTCCGATGCCTAACCGAGCGTGTGCCGTTCATGATTGCGCCGTTTTGGGTGACCAATCGCTGCCAACCAATCGGGGTGCGCAATGTTCTCGAATATCTACTCGAAGCTCTCGACCATCCCAATGCCGAAGGCATCTACGAGATTGGTGGTTCGGACGTACTCAGTTACCGGCAGATGATGCTTGAATACGCCAACCTTCGCGGTCTGCGGCGCTGGATTTTCACTCCCCGAGTTCCTCACCCAGAATGGAGTGCCCGGTTCATCGATCTTGTCACGCCGATCCCGTACGCCATTGCCCAGCCTCTGGTCGCCGGTCTCCACATCGACATGGTGGTACGAGACGACCGTGCGCTACGCGAATTCTCAGTGCGGCCGATGGGCTACCGCGCCGCCGTCGAACTGGCACTCACGCGAATGGCGGGCGACGAAATTGAGACCACCTGGGCCTCCAGCATGGCCAGTTCGGGCGGGAACCAGTTTCCAGGTCGTCAACTATCGATTCACGAGGGCATGCTGACCGATAGTTACCATTTCAGTTGCTCGGCGCCACCTGACGCCGTATTCGGAGCCGCGTGCGCGCTCGGCGGTGACGCCGGCTGGCCGTCTGGAAATGTGCTGTGGCAGATTCGAGGGATGATGGACCGGGTCGTCGGTGGGGTGGGCATGCGGCGGGGCCGTCGACATCCTCGACAGCTCCGCGTCGGCGAGCCGCTGGACTTCTGGCGGGTCGAAGCACTCCAACCATCCCATCTTCTCCGTCTACGCGCAGAGATGAAGTTGCCGGGAACGGCATGGTTGCAGTTCGAAGTATCTCCTGAGGGGGAAGGCTCCAGGGTCGATCAAACCGCGTTCTTCGATCCTCGTGGCCTGTTCGGCTATCTGTACTGGTACGTCTTCCTACCCTTTCACCGTTTCCTCTTTCCAGGACTGATCCGAGCGGTGTGCCGCAGCGCTGAATTGGACGTGGCCAAAGCACCGGCCACGTAATTCGGTTTCGTCCCAACGCTCCACGTCGTTTGCATTTTCGAGCGAGACCGGAGTTCGGCGAACTCGTGTCCGTGGGTCGCCGGTGGCGTCACTGTTGGTTGAGCGCGATGTGTCGATTGACCGTCGTGCGCACGGCCAGGGGTACCTCGTTGCGACGGTGAGGGGAAGCTCGTCGGGGTCATTTGCCACCGATTGGACGCCGTCATCCATGGGGTGCATCTCGTCATGGGTGGTAGATTCATAGGGTGACAGCACAAATTCGTGGTGATGGTGATTGGGCGCAGGCTCGTCGTTCCCCCGCTTTGAGTTGTTCTGCTCTGTCCACTGGGCTCGACCAGCACCTCGGCCAGGTGCGACGCCAAATCGTCGCCCAGTCCCTGCTGAAGTAGGTGGTGGTGTCAGCGTTGGCCGGACCGGCCGAAGCCATACGTCGAGGTCTCGCGCGCCTAGACCCGGCGGCAGTACTCGAGGTCGTCTCGTCACTGGACCTTCGTCCCAGTACCAAGATCTCACCCGCCGTTGGGATGCCGTTACGGGGACTCCAGCAGCGTGGTGACGTCGCGGCATTCGCTGCGAGCGCACCATTGATCGCCGTCCGGGCACTGCTGGAGCTCCTGGTGGCGGGAAGTCTCGACCGGATCATCGAACTCTTGGGTGAGCATTCGGAGCGCCCCACGTACGACCAGATGGCGGCCGCCGTGGACGCGATGCGCGCCGAGGGCACCGAGGACGCTCAACTGGCGGCGCTCCTCGCGTTCGCCATCGGCGAGCAGTTCCCCGCCGCCGAACATTGCCGGCGCATGATCGAGGAGCGACCGGAGTTCGCGTTGCCCGACGTCGAAGTCGTCGAGTCCTCCGGTTCGTTGTTGTCACCCAAGGAAGTGGACCCGGCGATTCGCGAGGCGAGACGTCTTCGTCGAGAGGCCTCGAAGAGCAAGAAGAAGGTCGTCGCGCCACCGACTCGGACAGTGAAGCCCAAGTCCGTCGCGGAAGTGAGCACACCGGCTGCGCCCATCGAACCGACCGCGGTGCCGTTGGTTGTCGCACGTCGCCACGTCACCTTGACCCCGGCCGAGGCGAGATTGGTCGACACCGACCACGCGAGGACGGGATTCGTGGTGAGTGTCGAAATCCCCTTTGATTCAATCGACCCCGCGACGCCAGACGTCCACGCGAAACAGCGTCCGGCGGTGGTCGTGGCGGCGTCCGATTCGGCGCTGTTGGTGCGCGGCATCTATTCGAACCAGTCCGCGAACCGACAGCTGTTCGGACCGTGGCGTCGGCTGGGACTCGACCACGTCTCCTATATCAGCGATGAGCGACAGGTGATCGACCCGTCCGCGGCGCCCGTGGTCGAACTCGCGAGGCTGACCGACGAGGAGTGGAACTCGCTCTGGTGACCGATCGGGCGCGCCGGTGAACGGGCGTACCATCGATCGCATGGAGCACACCTTTTCAACGATTATCGAGCCCTTCCGTATCCACTCGGTCGAGCCACTACGGATGACCACGGCGTCCCAACGCGCCGAGGCCATCCGAGACGCCGGCTACAACCTGTTCAATCTGCGCGCCGA
>JAJYPU010000158.1 GCA_021795095.1 Actinomycetes bacterium
TCGGCGGCGGCGATGCCGACCTCGCCGTAGCGGACCTTCGCGAGGACCGGGTACATCATCACGAGCAACCCGATTGCAATCGGCAGGCTCGTACCTGCGACCTGCACGTGGTTGAGCGACTGATTGAGCGTCGGTATCAGTCGCCCAAGGACGATCCCGACCACCATCGCCAATCCGATCCACACCGGCAGGAAGCGGTCGAGGCGACTGAGTCGTCGAATCGGTGCCTCGATCGTCGTGAGTTCCGGTGTCGTCATCGCATGAATCCCGTCGTGGCGGGCCCGTGCGCCCGGCGCCGATGGTAGCCGCCTCGAGAACCGGTTGGGCGCGCCGCCGATGGACGCCACGTTGCGCTGCTCATGGGTAACCGCCTCTTCGCCCGATGACCTAGAAGCTGAGTACGGCCGCGCCGTCGAGGGCGAAACGGACGAAGGCGTCGCGAGCGAACTCGAGTGTCACGCCCCGTGCTGTCAACGCGTCGTCCTGGGCGTTCGCCATGGCGGCGTTGACACACGCCCCGACGCGCACGCCGGCGCAGACTAGGGCGTCGATCTGCTCACGGAACTCGACTCGTACCGGGTCCGTGCTCGCCTCGGTGATCGCCGTCTGGGCTGATCCGAAACAGAAGACCTCGAGGTCGACCCCGGCCTCGGGCGCCGCCTGGCGAACGCGCTCGGCCACGTGGGAGCCGGCGTTGAGTGAGTCGTTGTCACCGTGGAACAGGAAGATAACGGTCTTGGCCATGTCACTCGCAATCACACTCGAAGGGTCTCTCGCAACCGTGACCTTATCATCGTTTATCGACGATTACCGATTTAGTCCGATCAGAGCGATCCCGCGGCCGCCTTGAACGCAGCCAGTCCGGCGACATTGAGACAGTACGAAGTGCGGGGTCCTTCGATCTCGCCCTGGATGAGACCGGCGTCACGGAGGATCCGCAGGTGCTCAGAGACCGTCGACTGCGCCAGCGGTAACTCGGCGACCAGGTCGCCCGTGACGCACGCGCGTCGTTCTGCGAGCAGCCGCAGGATCCGAAGGCGGACGGGGTGGCCCATCGCCTTGGCCATCGCGGCGAGTCGTTCGTCGTCGATCGCGTAGCCGATCCCCTCCGCGCACGGTTCGATGCACGCGTCGCCCTCCACTTGCGTCTCGAGATCGCTCACGGGCTCATCCTAAATCCCCGGGACGCGTCGACTCGACGTCGGTCCGTACCGGTCTGGGCACCCGCTACGCCCGTCAGGACGCTTTTGGAATGGCCGCGCCGACCACGTCGATCGGCGAAGCGGTCCAGACGATGTTGGTACCGGTCGTCGAGTGCTCCAGGCGCAGATAGGGCCGAAGCGATCGGGCCAGCGCGAGCGCGGCCAAGCCAGAACCCACGATCGGGTTCGGGCCGTGGTCGCCGAGGACGACCGCGTAGGCCGTGACCGTCTGCGTGCCGACGACGAAGTTGATCGCCATGACGTCACAGCCACCGGCGGCGCCGGTGAACCCGGACTTCACCCCGATGACACCGCCCTCGCCGACGAAGGGGGTGTAGGACGACACCACGCCGGCGCCGGGCAGCGCCACCTGGGGCAGCATCACGATGTCACGCACGATCGGCTCGGCGTTCATGAGGTCGATGGCAAGGATCGTCTGGTCTCGAGCGGTCGACACGTCTCGGCTATCGATACCGGTGACTTCCACGTAGTGTGTCGAGCGCAGTCCGAGCACGTGTGCGTCACGGTTCATCACCTTGACGAAGGTCGTGAGGCTGAATCCCGTCATCTCGACCAACATGTGCGCGTAGTCGCCCGCCGAGTGCACGAGCAGTCCGCGCAGCAGGGTGCCCTCGCAGAGGGTCATCCCCCGAACCAGTCGCACGTTGGACTGATCGGTCACGAGGTCGTGCTGGTAGACGGCGTAGTCGCCCGCGCTCACGACGTGGCACGGGCCGCGCTGGTTGATCGCGAGCGGCAGTCGATGCAGGACGACCCACGTGGTCATCAGCTTGGTGATGCTGGCGATCGGCAGTTGGGGCTGATTAGGCGAGGTGGCAAAGATCCGCAACTGCGGTATCGAGACCGCTGAGCTCAGGCCACTGGGCCAGGGGATCACCGCGGGGTGCGGGATCGTCGTGGTGGTCGTCGAGGTCGGGACCGTCGTGGTCGTGGTGGTCGTCGAGGTCGGAGTCGTCGTTGTCGTCGAGGTCGGGACCGTTGTGGTTGTAGTCGTCGGGGCCAGGGTCGTCGTCGTGGTCGTGGCAAGGGCGGGGCTGGCCGAGAAGGCACCAGCTGGTGCAATCACGAGGAACGTCCCGATGAGCACGCTCGAGAGGGAGGGCGCCACCACGCCCCGACGGCGATTCCACAAGGCGCTCACCGCATCACTGTACTGGCGGGTCGCAACCGTCATGGGTCATGGCGTCACCGTCCAATCTGAAGGGAGGCTTCGTTCCATGTGAGTAAAATGCGCCCTGACGCTGGAA
This sequence comes from Actinomycetes bacterium, assembly GCA_021795095.1. The sequence goes on from JAJYPU010000158.1 coordinate 2,471, forward strand.
GTCCGGGCGCGACCAGTAATCTTGCTTTGTGTACACCCGCAAGCCCCGCGCGTTGGCTCCGCTCCTCGCGTCGTCCACTCTGGCGGGGTTAGTCCTGATGGCGATACCGGCAGCGGCGTCCTCCACGGGGCGAACGGCGGCCGCGGGCTCCATTGCGAACGTACCATATTCGATCGTCCTAGAGGACCAGTTCCTCGCCACGCTGCACTATCTGCCGGTCGCGTTCGTGCCTGCGGTGCGCCGGCCCACGCCGACCACGACCACGACCACGACCACGACCACGCTGCCTCCGACAACGACGACATCGACCACCACCACGACGACGGCCCCAACGACGATCTCGGCGTCCACGTCGACCACGATCGCGACGTCGACCACCCTCAAGGCGGCGACCCGGGTGCAACACGTGGTGAGGTGGCCCGCCGCCCTGTCTCGCCGGAGCGGGCGATTCGTCTGGCGCTTTCCGGCGCTGCCCGCAGCCTTTCGAACACAGTGGCGCGTGGGGACCATCAACATCGTGCTGACCGGAGCGCTCATGCGGTTCCAGAACGTGCACAACCTGCCGGTCACCGGCAACATGGACACCACGACGTGGCTCACGTTGTTGCGCGCCGTGCTCGCCCACCAGTACAACCCGACCAGCTACAACCTCGTCTACGTCCAAGAGGCGCTCCCCCAGCACCTGACGCTCTTCCAGAACGGCCACCCGACGTTCTCCACACTCGTGAACACGGGGATCGCCGTTTCACCGACCCAGATCGGCACCCACGCCGTCTACCTGCGCTACACGAGCCAGACAATGTCGGGGACCAACCCCAATGGCACCCACTACAGTGACCCGGGCATCCCGTGGGTCTCGTACTTCTACGGCGGCGACGCACTCCACGGCTTCATTCGCGCCACCTACGGCTGGCCCCAGAGCCTCGGCTGCGTCGAGATGCCCTTCGCTGACGCACACACCCTGTGGCCACAGACGCCGCTGGGCACGGTGGTCACCGTCCAGTAGGGCGATTCGAACGACCACAACCGCCGGCGAGACGACGTGCGCTGGATTTCAGACGTGATCGCCGCGACGAACCGCCCGACGATGTCTGCCCCGCGCTACGTCACTCCGGCTCGGTCGGAACCTCCCGCGCAACGACGTCGGTCACGCGATGACTAGCTGACTGCCCGCTCCAACAGCGCCACCAACCGCCTCTTGTCGGCGGCCGTCAGCTTGGTCACGGCGTACGCGCTCGGCCAGAAGTTGCCCTCATCAAGGTGCGCGGCTTCCTGGAAGCCGATGGTCGCGTACCGCACCTTGAACTTGGCGGCGCTCTGGAAGAACACGACGACCTTGCCCTCGTCGTTTATATAGGCCGGCATGCCGTACCAGGTCTTCGCGCCGAGTGTGGTGTGCTTCTTCACCAGTTCGTGCAAGGTTTCGGCCAGATCCTTGTCAGTCCCGGACATCTCGGCGATGGCGGCGAGGCAGGCCACCTCGAGGTCGGCGCCGACCTTCGCAGCCTTCACTTCAGCCGCCGCCGCCCTCATCGCGGCTCGCTCCTCTTTGCTGAAAGTGGCACTCATCGCACTCCGTTCATTTCAGGTCCGTTGGCAGGGTAGGCGACGTCGTGGTGGCGACGCTGCTTGATCGCGCCACGGTACAACGGAAACGCGGGCCGTACGTACAAAAGTGCCGATGCCAACGGACCCCTGTCACGGTTCGGATGACATCGATGGTCGCCCTCGTGGCGTCATCGTCACACTGGCTCGCCCCCAGCGCGAGGGGTAACGACGTTTCAAGTGAATGGTCGAGAAAACCCCGGTCACTGCACAACTGCCCACACGCTCCCGCTGTCCGCCGGGGCGCCCGCCGGATTCGAATATCTGCACCTAACCGAACTGACCCGGGCCAAACTGCCACACGGGTGGTTGCACGAGCGGGTCAAGGCTTCTTGGAGGCGGCGTCCGGATTCGAACCGGAGTACGGGGCTTTGCAGGCCCC
>JAJYPU010000159.1 GCA_021795095.1 Actinomycetes bacterium
GGATCCTTCACGTGCTTGGCGTTGTAGGCGACCGAGGTCCAACCCGACTGCCACGCCATGGTGTACTTGTTGCCCGGGTCCCACGAGGGGCTCTTCACGAGCGGTCCGGCGTACTTGTTGAAGTTCGTCATCAACTTGTGATCGAGCGGAATGAGCCAGCCGTTCTGCATGAGATAGCCGAGTTCGGGGTTGTTGTTGGTCATCACGACGATGTCGTAGCCGGTCGACTGGCCCGCGGCGAGCGATGGGCGAATCTTGGCGTAGAACGACGCGTTGTCCTGGATGACCTCGTAGTAGTTCACCTTGATCTTGGTCATCTGGGTGAAGTGTTGGAGTGACAGGTGCTTGCCGTTCAGGACGTCAATGTAGAGCGGCCAGTTCGCGAAGTTGACGGTGTGATGCAACTTCTGCTTCGACCACCACTTGGCGGTCCCCACGTTCTTGTTCGGCAGCGCCGTCGCACCCGCACCGCTCGAGAGCAACAACGACGCCCCCGCGCCAGCTCCGGCGGCTTTCATCAGGCCACGGCGCGATATGCGCTGCTCGGTCATGCCACGCCAGAACGACGGGTCGATCCCGCCATCCTGGCTAAACACACTGAATTCCTCTGACATGGTTAGTCCCCCTCTGTTTCATTGATTTCTACGGTTGTAGGTAGTGGTTTGACGGTAAAGGTGTGCTCCTCGGGCCAGCTGAGAATGACCTCGTCGCCGCTGCGCGGCGCCAGCTGGTTGCCGATGTTCTGGGCGTAGACGGTCACCTCGACCCCGAGGGTCGTCTCGACGATGTACTGGTTACCCACCCCGGTGAACGTGGAGACGCGCACCCGCCCCCCGATCGCGTTGTGGCCCGGCTGGACGACCGTGCCGGCCGGAAATATCCCGATCTTCTCGGGTCGAACACCAACTTTGACCGCCGTGCTCCCACCGAGGTCGGGCACGTGGTCCGTGGGCACGACGATGGTCCCTCCGCCGTCGATGGCGATCGTGGTGCGCGCGCCCGACGTCGAGACGATCGAGCCTGCGAGCAGGTTGGACGCTCCGAGGAACGACGCCACGAACTCGGTCGTGGGACTGTCGTAGACGTCCTTCGGCGAGCCCATCCCCTCGATCCGACCGTGCCACATGACCGCGAGACGGTCCGACATGGTCATCGCTTCTTCCTGGTCGTGGGTGACGTAGAGGAAGGTGATGCCGACTTGGGTCTGAATGCGCTTCAACTCGATCTGCATCTGGCGGCGCAACTTCGCATCGAGCGCCGACATCGGTTCGTCGAGCAGGAGCAGTTTGGGCTGGTTCACGAGTGCGCGGGCTAGGGCAACGCGCTGCTGTTGACCACCCGAGAGTTGGGAGGACTGACGCTTCTCGTAGTTCGGCAGGTCGACGATGTCGAGCATCTCGCCCACGCGCCGCTTGATCTCGTGCTTCTCGATCTTTTGGCGTCGGAGCCCAAAGGCGACGTTCTCAAAGACGTTGAGGTGCGGAAACAGGGCGTAGGACTGAAAGACGGTGTTCACGTCACGTCGATACGGCGGCAAGTTGGTGACGTCCTGGCCACCGAGCAGGATCCGGCCTTTGGTGGGATCCTCGAACCCGCCGAGCATTCGCAGCGACGTCGTCTTGCCACACCCCGACGGTCCGAGCAGGCTGAAGAACTCCCCCGCCTCGACGCGAAGGTTGAGGTCGTCCACGGCGTTCGCGTCATTGAAGGTCTTGGTGACGTTGATGAACTCGACGTCGGCCGACTCCAGGTTGGCGATCTTGGCCGATCGGCCCAACGAGCGCACGCCTCGCGGTGCCTTCGACTCGGTGTCCTTCGTCGCCCCAATGCTCATGTACTGCCCCCCATCTGCACTCCACGTGGCCGAAGCCACTTCCCCCCTCGCCACGACCGCTTTGTCATGGAGCAGGCCTATCACCCCGTTGCCACGCCGTCAGTTCAGCATCGTGAACTGACGGTTACATCTCGATGTTGTGCATCACGTGCTTGACGCGCGTGTAGTCCTCGAAGCCGTAGACCGACAAGTCCTTGCCGTAGCCCGAGCTCTTGAAGCCGCCGTGGGGCATCTCCGCGACGAGCGGGATGTGCGTGTTGACCCACACGCAGCCGAAGTCGAGGTCGCGTGTGAAACGCATCGCGCGACCGTGGTTCGAGGTCCACACCGAGGACGCGAGACCGTAGTCGACCCCGTTCGCGTAGGCCAGGGCTTCGGCGTCGTCGTTGAACTTCTGCACGGTGATAACTGGTCCGAAGATCTCGTTCTGGATCATCTCGTCGTCCTGGAGCAGACCAGCCACCACGGTCGGGGCGACGAAGAACCCTTCGTCGCCGACCTGGGAGCCACCGGCCGCGACCGAGGCGTGACTCGGCACCCGCTCGAGAAAGCCCGTGACCCGCGCCAGTTGATTGACGTTGTTCACCGGCCCGAAGAGCGCGTCGGCGTTGTCAGGCTTGCCGATCACGGTGTGCTTGGCCTGCTCGGCCAGCGCGTCCACGAAGTCGCCGTAGACCTTGGAGGCGACGAGCACGCGGGTGGCCGCCGTGCAGTCCTGACCGGCGTTGAAGTAGCCCGCGATGGCGATGCCCTCGACCGCCGCGGCCAGGTCCACATCGTCAAAGACGATCACCGGTGCCTTGCCACCGAGCTCGAGGTGCACACGCTTGAGCGTCTTAGACGCGGTCGAGGCGACCTCCATGCCCGCGCGCACTGAGCCGGTCACTGACACCATCGCCGGCGTCCGGTGCTCGACGAGTGCACGACCAGTGTCGCGGTCACCGCAAACCACGTTGAAGACGCCCTCGGGCAGGACCTCGGCCATCAACTGGGCCATGTACAGCGTCGACGCCGGTGTCGAGTCGCCCGGCTTCAACACCATCGTGTTGCCCGCGGCGATTGCCGGCGCCCACTTCCACACCGCCATCATCATCGGGTAGTTCCACGGCGTCACCGCGCCGCACACGCCGATGGGCTCACGACGGATGTAGCTCGTCATGCCCTCCATGTACTCGGTGGCGCCCCGACCCTCGAGCAGGCGAGCCGCCCCCGCAAAGAAGCGGATCTGATCCAGCATGGGCGGCACCTCTTCGCTGTGGGTCAGCGAGAGGATCTTGCCGGTGTTCTCCGACTCGATGGCCACGAGCTCGTCGGCGTGTTGCTCGAGCACATCAGCGATCTTGAGCAACGCCAGGCTGCGCTGGCTTGGCGTGGTGCGACGCCACGACTCGAAGGCCTTGGCCGCGACCGTGACCGCGAGGTCGACGTCCTCGGCGCTCGAAACCGGCATCTCCGCGAAGGGCTGTCCCGTCGCGGGATTGAAGACCTCGGCGTACTTCGCGCTCTTCGGCGCAACGTAGTCGCCCCCGATGAAATTTGCCAGACGTCGCATTCCCACCCCTCCTAAATCGGTTGCCTACCTCGCAACACAAGAGACACTCTGCCAGATTGTGCGGCCACGCGCAAGGTCATTTGTAAGAAATAAGTCACGACTTAGCACTTTCACGACGCATTCCGTCGGAATGTGTGCATATACTGTACGTATCCGCAGTCCAACTACCGATTCGGTGGGGTGGATGGGGAGCAACCAATGCCAGCAACTTCTCCAAAGCGACAGACCGCCAAGAACGTGAGGAAGGCATCAGTCGCCGACCACGCGCGCCTTGAGGTGGTCTCGACGGCGAATGGTCTGGACGACATCGATCGTCAGATCATCAGCCATCTGCAGGAGGACGGACGACGCGCCTACGGCACGATCGCCAGCGAGGTCGGACTCTCCGAAGCCGGCGTGCGCCGACGGGTTCAGCGACTGCGCGATATGGGCGTCATGCAGATCGTGGCCATCACCGACCCGTTGCAGCTTGGTTACGGTCGCGAGGCTTTGGTGGGTATCAGGGTGCACGGTGACGTGCGACTGGTCGCCGATCGGGTCGCCGCGATCGACGAGGCCAACTACGTGGTTATGACCGCGGGCAGTTTCGACATCATCGCCGAGGTCATCGCCGTCGATGACGCGGCCCTGGTGCATCTGCTCAACGACGCCATTCGGAGCATCCCTGGGGTGACCGAAGTCGAGACATTTCTGTATTTGAAACTCTCAAAGCAGACCTACACATGGGGGACGAAGTGACGTTGCACGAAATCATCTCTGACGGCATCGCCGTCAACGATCCGAAACACGAGAGCCATGCGTACTCCGAGCGTGCCCGGCGCAATCTGTGGTTGCAGATGTCGCGGATGGGTGCGTACTCGGAGTCCAATGAGGTACCGATCATCGTGCGCGGTGAGGGTACTCGCGTCTATGACGCCAACGGTGTCGAGTACTTCGACGGCCTGTCGGGCCTCTTTACCAATGCGCTCGGCCACGGTCGCGCCGACGTCGCCGACGCGGCCGCCGCGCAGATGAAGGAGTTGACCTTCTTCCCGCTGTGGACGTACGCGCACCCCGCGGCCATC
>JAJYPU010000160.1 GCA_021795095.1 Actinomycetes bacterium
CGCGGAACGTCGCGCCGAACACACGCGCTGGGAGGCGGCGATGGTCGCCGCCGGTGAACGGGGCGCACGTCTGCGTCGCCAGTACGACACCAACGGGGCGTTGGCCGAGGTCGGACCGGTCGACTATTTCGCCGGTGGGAGTCGTGTCGCCACGCGCAAGGCCATGCAGCGCGCCATGGACACCTGGGCGGCGCACACGCCGGGACTGACGGCTGGATCAGCCGACCTGACCGACAACACGGGCGTGGTGCTGCACGGCGCACCCCAGGGCGCATCGGCGCCGGGTGGTCGTCAGATCCACTACGGCGTTCGCGAGTTCGCCATGGGCGCCGTGCTCGTGGGTCAGGCGGCGCACGGCGGAATCCGGCCGATCGGTTCGACGTTCTTCGTCTTCAGCGACTACGCCCGACCTTCGATCCGCCTGGCCGCACTGAGCCGGGTCGGCACGCTCTTCGTGTTCACCCACGACTCGATCGGCGTTGGCGAAGACGGTCCGACCCATCAGCCGGTGGAGCACCTGATGGCCCTGCGCGCGATGCCGCAGCTCCACGTGGTGCGGCCGTCGGACGCCAACGAGACCCTCGACCTGGTGGCGGCGTATCTGGCCGACGACAATCCCCCGACCACCGCGTTGGTGCTCTCGCGCCAGGACGTGACCGTTATGAACGACGACGACCGCCGTGCGTCCAAGGCCGGTGCATTGAACGGTGGTTACGTCGTGCGCGAGTCCGAGGACGCGCGGTTCACCCTGGTCGCGACGGGTTCAGAGGTTTCGGCGGCCATTGCGGCCAGTGAACAGCTCGCCGCCGACGGGATCGTGACGCGCGTGGTCGCCATGCCGTGCTGGACCTGCTTCGAGGAGCAGCCCCGCGAGTACCGTGAGACCGTGCTTCGTCGTTCGCTACCCTCGGTATCGCTCGAGGCTGGCGCGACGCTCGGTTGGTCGCGCTACGTCGATCACGCGATCGGCATCGATTCCTTCGGACTGTCGGCGCCCGGCGACTACGTGTTCGAGTACTTCAACATTGGCGCCCAATGTCTGGTCGACCACGTCCGTGATTGGTTAGGAGCCTCGTCGTGACCCGCTTAGATGACTTGTACAACGAGGTCGGCCAGAGTCCCTGGATCGACAACATTCGACGCGACTGGCTCGACGACGGGACCCTCGCGCGCTACGTCGCTGAGGGCGTGCGCGGGGTGACCTCGAACCCTTCGATCTTCGCCAAGGCACTGTCGACCTCGACCGCCTACGACGAGCGCATCGCCGGGCTCAGCACGGATGATCCCGAGGAGGTCTTCGAACACCTCGCGGTCGATGATGTCCGTGACGCCTGTGACGTCCTGGCCGTGGTCAACGACGCTTCCCGTTCTGACTTCGCCGTCTCGCGGCGACGCTACCTCGACGGCTTCGTCTCACTGGAGGTCTCGCCACGTTTGGCTCACGACACCCAAGCCACGATCGCCGCGGCCCGTCGACTGGCCGCGGCCGTCGGGCGACGCAACGTCATGATCAAGATTCCGGCAACCATCGCCGGCCTCGAAGCGATCAGTACGGTCCTCGGCGACGGTATCAACGTGAACGTCACCCTGATCTTCTCGATTGATCGGTACCGAGCGGTGATGGACGCTTGGGCGAGCGGGCTCGAACTCGCGATCGAGCATGGTCACGAGGTCGCAGATATCGCGAGCGTCGCCTCGTTCTTCGTGTCGCGAGTCGACGTCGCGGTGGATCAACTGCTCGAACCAGATGATCCTCGTCGTGGCACGATCGCCGTCGCGCAGGTCGCACGGGCCTACGCCGCATTCACGGAAGTGGTCGGCTCGCCGCGCGTTCAGTCGCTTCTCGCGCGCGGCGCCCAGGTGCAACGACCCCTGTGGGCGTCGACCTCGACCAAGAACCCGGCCTATGACGACCTGCTCTACGTCAACTCCATCGCCGCAGATGAGACGGTTAACACGATGCCCGACGCCACCTTGGCCGCGGCGCTCGCCCGGGGCTCCTACGACGACTCGATCCTTCGTGACAGCGCCCGCACGGCCTCGGCGATCGCGACCCTGGACACGCTCGCACCGACGGTGGACCTCGCGGCGGTGACCCAGCGACTCGAAGACGAGGGCGTGGCGGCCTTCATTGCCTCCTACGAGGAGCTGCTCGAAACCGTGCGCACGAAACTGGCTGGACCATCGGCCTGAGTAGGGCTGGGCGTCGCCCGTAGGATGGCCAAGCGACGCAAGTAGGATGCACCCATGACGAAGCATTCTCACGATGGCGTCGTGTCGGACCTGGTCAACGCGACCGCCGCCGACGTGGCGCCCGCTGCCGTCGATCTTGCGCGACGGGCCCACGGTCACGTGGTCACCTACTCCCCCAAGGTCTTCATCCCCCTGACCAAGTTGTGTCGCGATCGATGTGGTTACTGCACCTTCGCCCAGGCGCCCGCGCACGTGAGCGCCCCGTACCTGTCGCTCGATGAGGTCATGGCCATTGCTCAGGCGGGACGTGACGCGGGTTGCACTGAGGCACTCTTCACCCTTGGCGAACGCCCCGAACTTCGCTACGACGAGGCCGCGCGCTGGCTCGCCGCCCGGGGCTACCGTTCGACGGTCGACTACCTCGCCACCGCCGCCCAAATGGTCCTCGACGGAACGGGACTGTTACCCCACATCAACGCTGGTGCGCTCTATCACCACGAGCTCGACCAGTTGCGCGCTTCCTCGATCTCTCAAGGCATGATGCTCGAATCACTCGCCACCTTGGACGCACACCGATTGTCGCCAGACAAGGATCCCGAGCGACGTCTGGACACCTTGGGCTTCGCGGGAAAACTACGGATCCCCTTCACCACGGGTCTCCTGGTGGGGATCGGCGAGTCGCGCGCGGACCGGATCGAGGCGCTGCACGCCATACGTACCTCCCACCTCGAGTTCGGTCACGTCCAAGAAGTCATCATCCAGAACTTCTTACCCAAGGCGCGCACCGCGATGGCCCACGAGCCCGCGGCGAGCGACGAGGAGTTCCACTGGACGATCGCGGCAGCGAGGATCCTGCTTCCCGACGACGTGCATCTCCAGGCGCCACCCAATCTCAGCGACGATCCGGCGGGTCTCTTGGACTACGGCATCGACGACTTCGGTGGTATCTCACCGGTCACCATCGATCACGTGAATCCCGAGCGCGCCTGGCCGGCCGTTGGGATCCTGCGACGTCAGGTCGAGCTGCGCGGACTGCACCTGGTACCGCGTCTCGCTATCTATCCGGAGCACCTCGGTCGTCACGAGGAGTTCGTGCACGAGCACGTGCGACCGTTCATGCTGGCGAGCGCAGACTCCACGGGGCTCGCTCGCGACGACGCCTGGGCCTCGGGCGCCGAGACGCCACCGCCGGAGGCCCCCGTGTCACGGGTGCACACCTCGGCGGTCGAGGAGATCCTCGCGCGCTACGAACCCGGGTACCCCCTAGACCACACGGAGCTCGTCACTTTGCTCAACGCTCGCGGCGGGGACTTCAACGCCGTCGTCGAGCTCGCCGATGACGTGCGACGACGTCTGGTGGGCGACGAGATCACCTACGTCGTCAACCGCAACATCAACTACACCAACGTCTGCACCTTCAAGTGCAGATTCTGCGCCTTCTCCAAGGGTCCACTCTCGCTTAACCTGCGCGGTGACCCCTACCTGTTCGGACTCGACGAGATTGCCGATCGCGTTCGAGAAGCCGAGGAGCGTGGCGCGACCGAAGTCTGTCTCCAAGGCGGCATCCACCCGAACTTCGACGGCGACTACTACCTCGACGTCGTGCGCGCGGTGCACGAGGCGTCCCCGACGATGCACATCCACGCCTTTAGCGCCCTCGAGGTCTTCGAGGGCGCGCGGCGTAATAACGAGGACCTCGAGTCTTACCTGACCCGACTCCGTGACGCGGGCTTAAAGACGTTACCCGGCACCGCTGCGGAAATCCTCGACGACAACGTGCGCGCGATCCTGTGCCCGGACAAGCTGAACACCCAGCAGTGGCTCGACGTGCACCGGGCCGCCCACCACGTCGGTCTGCACTCGAACATCACGATCATGTTCGGCGCCGTCGAGGGTGCCGAACAGTGGGCGACCCACTTGCTCGTGACCCGCGACCTGCAGCTCGAGACGGGCGGGTTCACCGAGTTCGTCCCACTGCCGTTCGTCCACATGGCGACGCCTCTCTTCCTACGCGGTCGAGCCCGCAAGGGCCCGACGTTCCGTGAGGCCGTCCTCATCCACGCGGTCGGGCGGCTGCACTACGCGACCCTGATCGACAACATCCAAGTCAGCTGGGTGAAGATGGGCATCGACGGCGTACGTCGCGTACTCGGTGCCGGCGCGAACGACCTCGGCGGGACTCTGATGGACGAG
>JAJYPU010000161.1 GCA_021795095.1 Actinomycetes bacterium
GACCGGTTCGCTCTCGGGCGAACGGGCGTCGTTACGCGCCCTTCGCGCGACCTCGGGCATCGGTCGGCGTGGTCGCAAGGTCTACCGCATCACCGACCGTGGTCGTCAGGAGTTCGCCGAACTCCTCGCCGACCCGACCACGATGGACGACGGCAAGAACTTCACGATGCGCATGGCGCTGGCGAAGTACCTCACCCCGACGTTGCGCGTCGCGCTCCTCGAACGCCGCCGCACGGACCTCGTCTCGCGCCTGGCCGAGGTCCGTGCCGGCGCAGCGAACACTGAACTCGACTCGTACGCCCGCAGCGTGATGGAACACGCCGCGCAGGCGGTCGAGTTGGACCTCGCGTGGATCGACAGCCTGTTGACCACCGAACGCAGTAACCACAACAACTTCGCCCAAGACGCGAAGTGAGAGAAGAAGCAGAAAGGAGCGCCATGGAGAAGATTCGTGTGGCGATCGCTGGCGTTGGAAACTGCGCTAGTTCACTCATTCAAGGCGTGACGTACTACAAGGACGCCAAGGCGGGCGACGACGTCCCCGGTCTCATGCACGTCGTGCTGGGCGGCTACCACGTGAGCGACCTCGAGTTCGTCCTCGCCTTCGACGTCGACGCATCCAAGGTCGGCAACGACCTCGGCAAGGCGATTGACGGCGGGCAGAACAACACGATCAAGTTCGCGACCGTGCCGTCACTCGGCGTCACTGTGCAACGGGGTCCGACATTGGATGGTCTCAACAAGTACTACCGCGAGGTCATCGAAGAGTCACCGGCCGAGGCCGTCGACGTCGTCCAGGCCCTGCGTGACTCCGGCGCCCAAGTGTTGGTCTCTTACCTCCCCGTCGGCTCCGAAGAGGCCCAGCGCTTCTACGCCCAAGCCGCGATCGACGCCGGCGTCGCCTTCGTGAACGCCATCCCCGTCTTCATTGCCTCGGACCCCGTCTGGGCGAAAAAGTTCGCTGACGCGGGTGTCCCGATCATCGGTGACGACATCAAGAGCCAGGTCGGAGCGACCATCGTGCACCGCATCCTGTCGCGCCTCTTCGAGGACCGCGGTCTGACCCTGGACCGCACCTACCAGTTGAACGTCGGCGGCAACATGGACTTCAAGAACATGCTCGACCGCGAACGGCTCGAGTCCAAGAAGATCTCCAAGACCCAGTCCGTCACCTCTCAGCTGGAGAGCAGCCACCTCGAGCCCGAGAACATCCACATCGGCCCGAGCGACCACGTACCGTGGCTGCTCGACCGCAAGTGGGCCTACATCCGCATGGAAGGTCGCAACTTCGGCGACGTGCCGCTCAACCTCGAGCTCAAGCTCGAGGTGTGGGACTCGCCCAACTCGGCTGGCGTCATCATCGATGCCGTGCGCTGCGCCAAGATCGCCCTCGACCGCGGCATCGGCGGACCGGTCGTCGGTCCTTCGGCCTACTTCATGAAGTCGCCGCCGGTGCAGTTCCACGATGACGTCGCCCACGACATGGTCGACGCATTCGCGAACGACGGCGCCGAGAACCCCGTCTGGCCGTAGGCCGCTGCGCAAAGTCCCGTCACCCAAATGGGTGGCGGGACTTTGTCATGTGGCGTTCTGTTGCGCCCACCACGCCGTGAGCCGTTGCGCTGCGTCATCCGGGTCGATCTCGCCCTCGTCGAGGCGGATCTCCATCAAGAAGTCGAGCGCCTTGCCCACTACCGGACCCGGGGCGACGTGCAGGAGCTCCATCACGGCGACCCCGTCGAGCGCGGGGCGCAGTCGACTCAGGTCCTCGTTGGCGCGGACCTCTTCGATGCGCAGCTCCAGCTCGTCCATCCGCTTCGCGAACGTCGCGGCCTTGCGCGCATTGCGCGTCGTCGCGTCACAGCGCGTGAGCTCGTTGAGCTCGTTGAGCAGATGTCCCGCGTCTCGGACGTAGCGGCGCACCGCGCGGTCGCTCCAGCCCATCTTGTAGGTGTGAAAGCGCAGGTGGAGCTCGACGAGCATGCTCACGTCGTCGATCATGGTCTGGGGGTATTTGAGCGCCGCCATCCGCTTGCGCGTCATCTTCGCACCCACGATCTCGTGGAATCGGAAGGTGACCCCGTCATCGGAGATGGCCCTCGTGCGGGGCTTGCCAATGTCGTGGAAGAGCGCGGCGAGACGAAGGGTGAGGTTGGCCGACGTCTTGTCGACCACCGCCCACGTGTGCTTGAGCACGTCCTTGTGCTGATGGATCGGGTCTTGCTCGAGTTGCAGCATTGCGAGCTCGGGGAAGAACTGGTCCGAGAGCCCAGTCCGTACGATGAAGTCCAGTCCCGTCGACGGTCGCGCGGTCATGAGCAGCAGGTCGAGTTCGCCTCGTACCCGCTCCACTGAGACCTTGCGCAACGACTCGGCCATCTCGGTCGCGGCCGCCTCAACGGCCGGGTCGATCGACAGGTCGAAACGCGCGGCGAAGCGAGCGGCCCGGAGCATTCGCAACGGGTCGTCCTGGAAGAGCCGGATCGGATCGGTCGGGGTGCGAAGGCGCCGCTCGAAGAGGTCGATGAATCCCTGGTGGTAGTCGAAGAGCGTCTGGACACCCGGGGTCTCGTCGGCCAGTGCGATGACGTCGAGCGCCAGGGCGTTGATGGTGAAGTCGCGTCGACTCAGGTCCACCTCGAGCGAATCGCCCCACTCCACCGACGGCTTGCGCGAATGATCGACGTAGGCCTCGGAGCGGAACGTGGTGACCTCAGCCTTGACGCCGTTGGCCCGTATCACGCCCCCGAGCGTCCCGAATGCCCGCCCCTGCTCCCAGAGCGTGGTACACACCGGCGTCATGATGCGCGCCACGTCGTCGGGTCGGGCGTTGGTCGTGAAGTCGATCTCGAAGTCCTCGCGACGCGGCTCACCGAGTAAGGCGTCGCGCACCGATCCACCGACGGCGTACAGGAAGAACCCCTCGTCGGCGAAGACGCGCGCGAGGGGTCGCGCTAAGTCGGCTAGCTCGACTAGCCGTTCGTGGGCTTGCTCCATGGACAACACTCGCCACAACGGTAGTGGGGCCAGTGGTCCGACACGGGCGACGGTAGCCTGGGTCTGCATGTTCCACCGTTTTTCGACCTGGTGGCGGGCGCTCAGCGTGGTACTCCTCGGCCTCGCGACGATCACGTGGCCTTCGGCCTCGAGCGCTGCGACGACGCCGGTCTTCACCGTCGAGCACCAAGACGCCACCGCGGTGATGTCGTCGTCGGGCACCGCCAGGATCGTGATCACCCTGGCCTTTCGCCACCCGAGCGACACGACGCAGGTGTCGCTCGCGCTCTACCCTCGAATCGTCATGCGATCGCAGATCGCGCCGATCATCTCGGGTGCGGGGGTCTCGGGGCCGGCGGCCGCGTCGACCGGCTCGTTCGAACCCGATTGCACGGCGTCACGCACGAGCACCATCGCGGTCGTGTTTTTCACGGGACGCCCGCTGACTAGTCGGGGCCGGTGCGGCCCACTCCCTCGGTTACGACTCGCGTGTCGCGGCGCGACCTGTGACGGCGTGTACCCGCTGCGTTACGCCGTGAGCGCCCACGGCACCACGACGGTGTCGTGGTCCCTCGTCGCGATCCAGACCGCACCCGTCGCGAGTCCACTGCAGTTCTCCTGGATCACGACCTTGGGTGCGGGGACGTGGTCCAAGTCCGTTCGCACCGCGGCCGTGCTGACGGCGATCAGTCGACGTCCGACGATGCCGCTCACGGTCAGCGCGAACTACGAGACGCTCTCGAGCGCGTACGAGGCCGGGACGCGCGGGGCCGCGTGGCGTGGCGCACTCAACCACGCGGTCGCCAGTCCGCTGCACCGGATTATCGACGCCCCACCCCAGCGGGTCGACTTCGCCGGACTCGCGGCGAACGGACTCGGAGCCGAGGTGAAGTCCCAGCTCAACCTGGCCGGTCAACTCGTCGGGGCCATCACCGGGCGCTACCTCGACGGACCCGTCCTGCTCGAAGGCGAGCCCTCGGCCGCGACCGTCGCCGCTCTCGGCGCGGCCGGCGTGTCCAACGTGGTCGTCCCCGAAAACCGACTCACGATTGAGCCCTCCACAACCCTCACCTGGGGCTCCCCCTTCCACATCACGGGCGGTGGATCACCCATCGCGCTGACCGACGACCAGCCACTCTCGGCGCTCGCGGTCGATGGGGCCATCGAGCCCGGCCGCCGGGCCGCCATCATGCTGGCCACACTCGCCTTCTTGCACTTCGAGGCGCCCAACGCACCCGCCAGTCGATCAGTCATCGTCACCGTCCCTGCGACGATGACGTCGATTCCGTTCTTCAACCAGGTCGCCGCAGGCCTCACCGCTGATCCGTTCGTCGTGGCAAGCAGTCTGGTCCCCTCGTTCACTTCCTCACTGGTGGGCTCCG
>JAJYPU010000162.1 GCA_021795095.1 Actinomycetes bacterium
CAGGCAATGTCCCCTCTCGGAACCACCGATAGGCGATCTGGGGATGCACCCCTTGTCGGTCTGCCCACTCACTCAAGTTCATTGCTTCGAAGTCTTGCGTAGCGGTGTCACATCTGGTGGCAACCCTTCGTGTTTGCGCAGCGAATCCGTCGCGCTCGATGAGCCCTCGGCCCCTTACCGCGGCAACTGTACGAGCGATGTTGATCGCGGTGCCCACTGTAAGAGTCGATGGCAGGACGCGGTCGAACCAGTCGAGTTCCGCCAGCTCATCACTGGCGACGAGTGTCGGGGTTGGTTCGGCGACCACTGCGCGAAAGAGGACGTCCAGATGCATCACCGGTTCGGTGTTGGTCCGGCACCGGTAGGACGAGAGTTGAACGTCGATGGGCATCGGGTGAATGTGTGCCACGAGTGCCGCCTCCTCGAAGCTCTCGCGCCGCAGCGGCGCGCAGACTGGCGTCACCGGATTCCAGGTGTCCGCCGAGCGGGCCCCACTGCCCATAGCGGCGGTGACGCGCAAGCAGAACCAGTCCGGTGACCTCGACGACCAGCACGCTCGCCACCAGATGCACGTCATCACGGTGGCCCTCGTTGAGCAGCACCAACGCCTCGGCCCACATCGCCTCGCGTCCGGCGGGCGCTGCGGTGGCCGCCACGAGCGACGTGGTCGAGTCCCACTGGTCGCGGTGGCGCATACGCCGATGGTATCGACGAGTCCTCGTGAGCCGATGCGGGGATGTGATGCTTCGGCGTGCCTTCGACGTGGTCGCCCGAGGGGCCCACTACGGGTACGGTCGTGACAAAGTACCCTCCAGAACCGCTCACCTGCGGCGATAGCCTCCATCCGTGACACAAGGACGGATTCTTGCGGCCTCGATCGAGGAGCTCGAGACCCAGGGGATCACCCGCTACCGCGTCAAACGCGTGGCGTCCGCCGCCAACGTCTCGGTCTCGCTGCTCTACAGCTACTTCGAGGACCGCGAGGGGCTGCTCGCCGCGACGATCGTGCGCCGCTACCGCGACGAGGTGCTGCGCACCGCCACCCTCTTCACCGCGCCCCTCGTCGGCGTGTCCACGACCGATGGCTTGCGCGCGGCGTTGCAAAAGATGATCGATGACGCCATGCGACCCGAGCGCTACCGCTCGCGAACGCTTCGTATCGAGAGCTTCTCCTTCGCGCGCCACAACGAGACCGCGGCCAACGGCATCGCCGCCGCCCAGCGCGAGGCGGGCAACTACATCGTCGGGCGCGTCCAGCCAATCGTGGACCGCGGCCTGCTGCTTGCCGGTATGAGCGCGGCCTCCTTCGCGCGGATCTGGTACGCGCTCTTCTTCGGCCAGGTCGCCCTCGAGGGCGAGCACTCCCTCGCCGCCACACCCGAGGAGTGGCGCGCCTCGCTCTACGCGATCGCCGAGGCGATGATCACGCGTTCGCCCGACTGACGCGCTCGCGGCGCGACAGGCGGCCGCCGAGCTCGTCGATCCACAAGAAGGGGCTGGCGCCGTAGGCGAGTTCGTAGACCGTCTCGCCCGGCAGCAGCATCGGAAAGGACCAGTCGGGCAGCGACGCCGCGGCGAGCAGCCCGCCCGCGAGCTGCACGGAGAAGACGATCCACGACCCGGCCCCGCCGCGACGGCGCACGAGCGAGATCGTGGACGCACCCTGGGCGAGGGCCATCGCCACACCGACGGTCATGTGCGACCAGTTCCAGAGAGGGCCCTGGTTGTAGGGCGTGGCGAGCAGGAGCGGCAGGCCGACCGCGACGGCGCGCGCTCCGCGCACCGCGGTCGCGGGCGCGCCGGCATCACGCAGCCAGTTCGAGGCGCTGTAGATCCCGATGCTCGCCGCGGCGTAGCCGACGATGACGAGCACGATGGTGTTCGGGTCGACGCCATAGAACGAGATGCCGTCGTTGCTCGCGGTCACGCTGTGGTTGATCGCGATGCACAGGCCGAGCGAGGCGAAGAAGAGCCCCTGAGTGAGCGCGAGCAGCCCGACGACCGAGCGGTCGTCGGGTTCGGTGCCCGTGCGACGACCCACTGGTCCGATCGCTTACGCGACGAAGCGGGCCCGTGAGGCGGCGAGCTCGGCCTCGGCCTCGGCACGACCGACCCAACGCTCGACCTTCATCCACTTGCCCTCGTCGAGGTCCTTGTAGACGGTGAAGAAGTGGCTGATCCGGTCGAGCACCGCCTTGGGCACGTCGCCGATGTCGGTCGCCGACTTCCAGTGCGGGTCGTAGGTCGGCACCATCAGCAGCTTCGCGTCCTCGCCGTTCTCGTCGGTCATCAAGCACATGCCGAGGATCTTGGACTCGATGAGACAGCCCGGGAAGGTCGGGTACTCGGTGAGCACCAGCGCGTCGAGCGGGTCGCCGTCACCACCCAGGGTGTCGGGGATGAAGCCGTACTCGGCCGGGTAGCCCATCGAGACGATCAGATGCCGGTCGAGCTTGATCGTGTGGTTCTCGTGGTCGTACTCGTACTTGTTCTGGCTCCCCCGGGGAATCTCGATCACCACGTTGACGCTGTCCATGACACCCTCCATCCGCTGGGCAGTCGCCCTTCGCCAATCGTAGCGAGCCGAGGCGCGGCGGGCTCAGCGAGGCTTGCTCGCGCGGATAAAGGCGTTGGCGACCGCTCCGTCGTACTCAGCGTAGACCCGCGCCGGCTCGATCCCCTCCGGGAAGGTGACCCCGGTAGCGAGGCGCTCGATGGCCTCGCGGTCGTGCACCACGGTGGGCGTGACCGAGGCGTCCACGAAGCCCGCGGCGGCGAGCTTGGCCTCGTAGTCGTCAATCACGAGCGCCCCGGCGATGCACCCGGTCCACAGCAGCATCAGGCCGCGCAGGTCCTCGGGTAGGGCTCGCTGGAGCACGACGTCTGAGATCGCGAGACGTCCGCCCGGCCTCAAGACGCGATAGGCCTCGGCGAGCACGACGTCCTTGTCAGCGGCGAGGTTGATCACGCAGTTCGAGATGATCACGTCCACCGACTCATCGGCGAGCGGAATGGACTCGATCGTGCCGAGCAGGAACTCGGCGTTGGTCACCTTGGCCTCGGCCTGGTTCGTCCGCGCGAGTTCGACCATCTCGGGGGTCATATCGAGTCCAAAGACCCTGCCCGTTGGCCCGACTCGTCGCGCCGACAGCAGCACGTCGATGCCACCACCCGACCCGAGGTCCAAGACGACCTCACCGGCCGCCAGGGTCGCGAGTGCCGTCGGATTGCCACAGCCGAGCGAGGCGAGCACGGCGGCCGCGGGCAGCGCACCCGTGTCGTCCACCGAGTAGAACGTCGACCCGAACCCCTCGCCGACCCCGAGGTCGGGGGTGTCACAGGTCGAGCAACACGAAGCGGCACCCGCGGACACCGAGAGTGCCGCGCTCGCGTAGCGGTCGCGCACGGCGACCCGGATCGATTCGTCCTTCTCGTTCATACGTCCTCTTTTTCTTCTTCTCTCAACACGAAGGGTTGGCGTTCGCGATCCCCGACAGGAGCCGAATCGGCTCAGCGACTGCGTCACAGCACACGGCGTAGCGGTTCGAGCGGCCCTCGGGCGTGACCGAGATCAGGCCGGCCTCGCGCAGTGCGCGCAGGTGGTGGCTCACGAGCGGCTGGGCGATCGACAACTCCTCGGTCAGCTCCACGACCGTGCGCGACTCGCGCGCCAAGGTGAGCAGGATCGCGAGGCGGTACTCGTCGCTGATGGCCTTTAACACCGGCACCAGTGATCGCGCGTCACTGAGCGAAGCGAGCGAGGCGGGAGCGGGGTGTGGCACTGCGCCACCCTAGCATCAATAAATATTGATATCAACATGATTGACGAATGTGTTACCCGGAGTCACCATCGCCCCCACGGTGTCGCTGAAGCGTTCACGGCGCGCCATCTAGACACCCCTAGCGCCCAATTGTCAAGCCGCGAGATCGGTTCGATGTTTCCAGGCGATCGTCTCGTCATAGTTGACGCGCTGTTCAAGATAGGCGTGCAAGATCCCGACCCAGCGGTTGGCGAGTTGGCGGATGGCCTGGCGATGGGTCTTGTCGCGTGCGCGCAGCTCGTCGTAGTAAGCACGCGCGCCCGGTGAGTGGGTCAACGAGCAGAACGCCCATTGGTCAAGGGCATCAGCCAGACGACGGTTGCGCATGTGACGAGCCAAGACGAAGTGACTCTTGCCCGAGGCCCTCGTGATCAGTGACGTGCCGGCGTAGTTCCTGCGAGACTTGGCGTTGGCGTAGCGGTTCGGGTCGTCCCCGAACTCGCCCAGCACCCGGGCGCCGAGGACCGTCCCCATTCCTGGCAGGGACAGGACGATCCGAGCGTCCGGGTGCTGCTCAAAACCCGACGTCAACGCC
>JAJYPU010000163.1 GCA_021795095.1 Actinomycetes bacterium
CTGGTGCACGTAGCCCCGGCGATAGAGCAGGCCCATCCCGACAACGTCGAGAGCCTGGTCCGAGGTCTCCTTCAGGTAGTCCCCGGCGAGCACGCCGAGGCCGCCCGAATACACGGGTAGCGACTGGTGCACGCCGAACTCGGCGCAGAAGAACGCCACCGGTCCGTCCGCGACCGCGTGGGTGCTCGGGCGGGCGAGCTCAGCCTCCATGTGCCGCGCGACGCCGTGGAGTACCTCGAGGATCTCGGGGCTCGTCGCGGCGCGCAGCAGGTCGCGTTCGGGCAGGTTCGCGAGCAGTCGCACGGGATTCTCGCCGGCCATCGTGAACCGGTGGTCGTCGATGAGCCGGAAGAGGTCCTCGCCACGCGGGGTCCAGGACCAGAGGTAGTTATAGGAGATCCACGCGAGGTCCTCGAGGGGTTCGGGCAGGCGTCGGGCCAACCGCGCGGTCGCCCGGCGCACGTCTCGAGAACCGTCGAAGCGCGATGTCATTCGGACAAACCTAGTGGTTCGGGGTCGATCAACCCCCGGACGACCCGGTCGCCTCGAAACCGAGTGCGCCAGCGAGCTCGGTGAGCGACTCGCTCCACCCCCCGGGACCCCTGGTCGCACGCAGCGCGAGCAGGGCCCGGCGGATCGCGGCCTCCCCAATCGGCGTCACGTACCGGGCAGCCCCGGCGAGGCTCACGAGGGCCCGCTCATCCTCGGCCGTGGCCGCGCGCGCGAGCAGTTGGGTCGCGAGCTCGTTGAGCGCCCCCTCGACGTCGAGGTGCCGCGCCCCGAGCAGCGACGCCATAGCGAGGCGCGCCACGACGTCCTCGCCGAAGTCCGCCTCGGTGAACTCGACGCCGGGCTCAGCCACGTTGCGAACGCGCCAGGCGAAGGGGCCGACCTGGCGCACGTCGAACTCGACCGTGCGTCGGCGCATCGTCGGCCGGTGGGTCGTCGTCACGCGCACGAGGTCGTCGGCCGGCTCGACGGTGAGCGTGAAGACACCGCGCTCGTGACGTGACGCGCCCACACCGGCCACCCACTGCGCCGCCGCGGCCGCGGCGACGCGCTCATCGTCCACGCGCGCAGCGTCGACGGCCCGGTGCCACAGCGCCACACCGTCCACTGCGTGGTTGGCCGAGCGCACCGTCGCCAGCCGCTCGACGAAGGCGACCTCGAGGTCCTCGTCAAAGAGCCGTCGCGCGGCGTCGATCGCGACCGCCGCGTAGCGCAGCACGATCGAGGTCTCGATCTCCCCGGGGTCGGCGAAGAACCAGGCGCAGCTCGTGAAGCTGTAGAGCAGGTTGCGGTAGACCTCGCAGAGCTCGAGCACCTCGGTCGTGACCTCGTCACTCGGCGGCGTCGGGGTGTGAAGCGCGACGAAGGCCGCCGGGGCGATCGCTCCCGCGACAACGCGCCCGTAGTCGGCGAGTGCCTCGTCGCCCGAGCGCACGCGCCGCGCGAGTGCCTCGTCGATGCGCGCGCCGAGCCTCGCGCGCAGCCAGTCGAGGGCGTCGCGCAGCGGGGCCCGCCAGTCGAGGGACCACCCCGGCCGCTCGCCGGTCACGCAGCCGCAGTCGCTGCGCCACCGCTCGACCCCGTGCGCGCAGCTCCACGCTGAGACCGCGGCGAGCTCGACCTCCCAGGTCGGGCTCTCTTCGGCCAGCCACGACCCGAGGCTCGTCGCCATGCCGTGTTCGTGCTCGAGGCGACGCAACGCCCAGCACATCCCCAAGTCGCCGAAGTGGTGGTGGTGACCGTAGGTCTCGCCATCGGCGACCACGAGCACGATGCCGTCACAGGACGACGCCGCCTCGGCCATGACGTCGGCCAGGTGCACGCCGTCGGCGATCAGCCCGCCGAAGGCCACCCGTTGGGAGAGGTCGTGCTGTCCGAAGACGACGGTCACACCGTTGCCGTCGGCGAGACGCACGACGTAGGCCCGCGAGGTGTCGAGGCTGGCCTCGTCAACGGGCTCCCACTCGCCACCGGGCCCGCGCACGCGCACCGCCTGGTTGGCCATGAGCACGGTGTACTCGATGCCCTGAGCGGCGATGACCTCGAGGGTTGCCAAGTCGACCGCCGTCTCGGGCAGCCACATGCCCCGCGGCGCGACGCCGTAGCGCTGGCGGTAGTCGGCGATCCCCCACGCGACGAGGCGCTCCTGATCGACGGAGCTCGCGAGCGGGAGGATCGCGTGCACGAGGGGTGCTGCGAGCACGCGGGCCGGCGCGCCGCCCGGGGCGCGCGTGACCTGGTCGGCGAGGGCCGTGCCGACGTCGGGCGCGTAGCGGTCGAGCCAGTGGTGCAGTGTCGGACCGACATCGACGCTCGAGCGCCCGAGCGGCTCGTAGAGCTCGACCTCGCCATCGTCGCCGACGAGCGCGACGGCGACCATGGCCCGGTAGCACTCGGCGGTGATTCGCTCGTTCCAGTCGTGGAACGGCCAGGCGCTCCACTCGTGGGTCGAGAGACCGAGCCAGGGGTTCTCACGGGGCGGTTGGTAGAAGTGGAGGTGGAACCCCGCGGCCCGAGTCATCGGGACCGGCCCCAGACCACGACCGCGAGCGGCGCCAGATTCATCGCGAGCACACTCCCGCCCGAGCCATCGTCGCGGGCGCTGAGCCCGTCGCCCGGTTCGTACCCACTACCGCCGTAACGCTCGTCGTCGCTGTTGGCGAGCACCGTCCAGGGTCCCGGTGCCGGCGCGGGGACCGTGAACCCGTCGCGCGGCACCGGCGTGAAGTTGGCGACGACCACGAGCAGCTGCTCACCCTCGCCGCGACGCCACGCGAGCACGCTGCGCTCGACGTCTTCGGCGAGCCAGCCGACGTCGAAGACGGAGGCGTCGTCGAGGTGCAGGCCGGCCTCGTTGCGATAGAGCTCGTTCAGGCGCACGACCCAGCGCGCCAGGCCCCCGTGGCCCGGCTCGTCGAGCAGGTGCCAGTCGAGGGAGCGCTCGTGGCTCCACTCGTCGCGCTGGCCGAATTCGTCGCCCATGAAGAGAAGCTTCTTGCCCGGGATCGTGAACTGATAGCCGAGCAACAGGCGCAGGTTGGCGCGCCGCTGCCACTCGTCGCCGGGCATCTTGGCGAGCAGCGATCCCTTGCCGTGGACGACCTCGTCGTGCGAGAGCGGCAGCATGAACCGCTCGTGGGCCGCGTAGACGGACCGGAAGGTGAGCTCGTCGTGATGGAAGCGCCGGTGCACGGGGTCACGTTCGAGGTACTGCAGCGTGTCGTGCATCCAGCCCATGTCCCACTTGAGCGAGAAGCCGAGCCCCGCCTCGGCCGTCGGGCGGGTCACCGCGGGCCAGGACGTCGACTCCTCGGCGATCATGAGCACGCCCGGGAATCCCGCGAGCGCCGCGTCGTTGCACTGGCGCAGGAATGACACGGCCGCCAGGTCCTCGCGCCCACCGAACTCGTTGGGCACCCACTGGCCGGGCGCGCGCGAGTAGTCGAGGTAGAGCATCGAGGCGACCGCGTCCAGGCGCAGGCCGTCGGCGTGGTACTCGTCGAGCCAGAAGCAGGCACTCGAGATCAGGAAGCTGCGCACCTCGTTGCGCGCGTAGTTGAAGGTCCAGCTCTGCCAGTCCGGGTGCACGCGCTGGCGCACGTCGGCGTGCTCGTAGAGGTGGGTGCCGTCAAAGAGCCCGAGCGCGTGGGCGTCGGCGGGGAAGTGCGAGGGCACCCAGTCGAGCAGCACGCCGACGCCCGCACGGTGGAGCCGGTCGACGAGATACTTGAAGTCGTCGGGCGTGCCGTAGCGCGAGGTGGGTGCGAAGTAGCCCGTCGTCTGATAACCCCACGACCCGTAGAACGGGTGCTCCATCACCGGCATGAACTGCACGTGCGTAAAGCCCATCTCGACGCAGTAGTCCGGGAGCTGCTCGGCCATCTCGCGGTAGGTGAGCGAACGGGCGCCCTCCTCGGGCACGCGACGCCACGAGCCGACGTGGACCTCGTAAACCGTGACAGGTTGCTCGAGCGGGTTCTGGGCCGCCCGGGACGCGAGCCACTCGTCGTCGCCCCACTCGTAGTTCGACGCCCACACCCGCGACGCGGTGCTCGCGGGCACCTCGAAGAAGCGGCCCACAGGGTCGGCCTTGTCGAACTCGTCGCCGCCCAGTCGCGAGCGGATCCGGTACTTGTAGTTCGCCGGCGCCGTCGCCCCCGCGATGAAGCCCTCGAAGATCCCCGACGCGGCGCGGGGGATCAATGGGTGGCGGGTGCCGTCCCAGTCGTTGAAGTCGCCCACGACCGCGACCCGTTCGGCGTTGGGCGCCCACAGCGCGAAGTAGCAGCCCGCGACGCCGTCGACGACGCTCGGGTGACAGCCCAGGTGC
>JAJYPU010000022.1 GCA_021795095.1 Actinomycetes bacterium
GCACGGGCAATTAGGTTTCTAGAGGAAACGCCGGACTTGCTTCACTACGCTCACCACGGCGGCGACCGTCCCCAACACTATCCCGAAAACGAGACCCCACGGTGTGGTCCCCCACGTCCGGTCGATCAAGATGCCGAGCACGACGCCAACGGCCTCGGTGATCGCGATCGTCGTGCCGAGCGCGGCGAGTGCGCCCAGACCGATCCAGGTCCCGTCGCCGACATCTTCGTGCTGGTCGGGGGAACCGTCGTGGGGCGCGGGGTCCGTCCCGTTGGGCTCGTCGCTCACGAGTTCACCGTCTCATCGGTGGCCTCGGCGTCTACCGTGCCGCGACCGGTCCAGCGGTTGAGCAGCGGGCTGAACCAGGTGAGCAGCCCTACGAGCAGCAACGCCACACCGAAGGGGATGAAGACGTTCACGCGCGGCTCGAACAGTGGGAAGAGGACGAAACCGCACAGCAGCGCCGTCCAGAGCCAGAGGATGAACACCGTGCGACGGTGTCCGTGACCGAGCCGCATGAGGCGGTGATGGATGTGGTTCTTGTCCGGGGTGTGGAACCCCTGCCCCGAGGCTGTGCGTCGCACGAAGGCCCAGACCGCGTCGATGAGCGGTACCCCGAGGATGAACACGGGGATGAGCAGGGGCGCGAAGAAGAAGAAGGTGACACCGCTCGCTGGCGGGGTGCGCCCCCCGATCACCATCGTCGAGGCCGACATCAAGAGTCCGAGCATCAGCGCGCCGGCGTCGCCCATGAACAGCTTGGCCGGATGGAAGTTGTCGCGTAGGAAGCCGACGCAGATGCCGAAGGTGAGCGCCGCGATCAGCGGGCCCACGTTGGTCACCGGTAACAGCCCGAGGTCCTCGAGTCGAAGACCGTACACGCACAGCGTCGCCGACGCGATGGCCACGATGCCAGCGGCCAGACCGTCGAGGCCGTCGATCAGGTTGATCGCATTCGAGATCGCAAAGACCCACACGGCGGTGATCACCGGCAGGATCGACGGGCCGAGCACGACGAAGCCCGCGAAGGGCAGCTTCAATTGGTACATCGTGGCGCCGCTGAAATAGAGCACTGAGGCGGCGAGGAACTGGCCGGCGACCTTGGCCGGTGGGCTCATCTCGCGAAAGTCATCCACGACACCGACAACGAAGATGACGCCGGTGGCGATGACCACCCCCAGCATCTCGTGCGACGACGAGATCACCATGCGCAGCTCGGGTATGAACACCGCGGCGACCAAGGCGACGCACAGGCCGACCAGCATCGCGGCGCCGCCGCCGTAGGGCGTGACCGTCTGGTGGACCTTGCGGGCGTCGGGCTGGGCCGTGTAGCCCACCCGCAACGAGATCAGCCGCGCCGGGCGGTTGAGCACCATGGTCACGAGGGCCCCGACGAACGCAACAACGGCGTAAGCGAGGATGTTGCGCACGGTTACTTCACGAAGGTGGCGTACGGGTTGAACGAGCGACAGAGTTCGGCCACGTCGGCGCGCACCGCACTGACCTCGGCCTCATCGGCGCGCCCGCGAAGGGCCCGCGCCATCAGGTCCGCGACCTGGGTGAACTCACCCTCGCGCATGCCCGCCGTCGTCTGGGCGGCGGTGCCGAGACGCAGCCCCGACGTGATGAAGGGGCTGCGCGGGTCGTCGGGAATCGTGTTGCGGTTCGTCGTGATCCCGGCGCGGTCGAGCACCTCTTGGGCCTCTTTGCCCGTGAGCTCGGCGTCGAACTCGCGCAGGTCGAGCAGGACCATGTGGTTCTCGGTCCCGCCGGACACCAGGCGAAACCCGTGACCCGCGAGCGCCGTCGCGAAGGCCTTGGCGTTGGCGACGATCTGCTCGGTGTACACCGAGAAGGACGGGAGCGAGGCCTCGCGGAACGACACCGCCTTGGCGGCGATGGCGTGCTCGAGCGGTCCCCCCTGTTGGCCCGGGAAGACGGCCGAATCAATCTTCTTAGCCAGCTCCGCTCGCGCGAGGATGGCGCCGCCGCGCGGACCGCGCAGGGTCTTGTGCGTGGTGAAGGTCACCACGTCGGCGTAGGGCACGGGGTTGGGGTGCGAGCCACCGGCGATCAGACCGGCCACGTGGGCCGAGTCGAACATCAGTAGAGCGCCGACCTCGTCGGCGATCTCGCGGAACGGTGACGGATCGATGCGGCGCGCGTAGGCGGTCGCGCCGGCCACGATCAGCTTGGGTCGGTGCTCGAGCGCGAGGTCACGAACGTTGTCGAAGTCGATCAACTCGCCGGGCTGCTCGGGGTCGTCATTGCGCGCGGTCACGCCGTAGGAGACGAAGTGCCACGCCTTAGAAGTCATCGACGCCGGTGAGCCGTGGGTGAGGTGCCCACCCTGGTCGAGCCGCATCGCGAGGATGGTGTCACCGGCCTCGAGCAGGGCTTGGTAGACGGCGACGTTCGCGTTCGCCCCGCTGTGGGGCTGGACGTTGGCGTGATCGGCCCCGAAAAGGGCGGTGAGACGACGCCGGGCCAGGTCCTCGACCTCGTCGACGATCTGGTTGCCGCCGTAGTAGCGCCGTCCCGGGTAGCCCTCGGCGTACTTGTTGGTCAGGACAGATCCGGTCGCTGCCATCACCGCCGGCGACGCGAAGTTCTCACTCGCGATCAGCTGCAACGTCGACGTCTGTCGCTGCCACTCCTGGGCAAGCAACGACACCAACTCGTCGTCGTTGGTAATCCATGCGTCGAACGGGGAAGACTCCACGGCCGCCTCTCTTCTCAGGCCCGACGTTGGTCGAGCGACGTCAACTTCGCGATCCGTCCCAGGTGACGACCCTCGCCCGGCGTGGCGTCCAACCACGCACGAAGCGCCTCGACCGCGACGGACGCACCCGTCAGGCGACCGCCCAGACAGAGCACGTTCGCGTGGTTGTGCTCGCGTGCGAGGTGCGCCGAGGTCACGTCGTGCACCACGGCCGCGCGCACGCCGGAAACCTTGTTCGCCGCGATGGCGATCCCGATGCCCGAACCACAGACCGCGACGCCGAGGTCGGCGTCGCCCGAGACGACCGCGCGCCCGACGGCCTCGCCGTAGTCCGGGTAGTCGACGCTGTCCTCGCCGTTCTCGGTACCGAGGTCCACGACGTCGTAGCCCCACTGTTCAAGCGTGGCGACGAGGTGCGCCTTGAGCTCGTAGCCAGCGTGATCGGATCCCAGAGCGACGCGCATCACATCCACCCTACCCGTCGGCCATTCTCACTCACCGCTGCGCCGGCCCTAGTATCGGCGCGTGGAGCGACACCTGTTAGCCCCGGCCCTGGTCTCACGGCTCGACGTCGTCGGCGACGCTTTCCAGCAGAATCGCGTCGACATGCTCGAGCAGCTGGCCGTCATCGACGACCTGCTCGACCAGGCCAACGCCGGCGGCGGTGAGCAGGCGATGGCCCGGCTGCGTAGCTGCGGCAAGATGCCCGTTCGCGAGCGCATCGCGGCCGTGCTCGACCCCGACAGCCCCTTCCTCGAACTGTCCGCCCTCGCGGGCTACGACTCGGACTACGCCATGGGCGGCGGCATGGTGGTGGGTATCGGGGTCATCGCCGGCACCGAGTGCGTCATCATGGCCAACGACCCCTCGGTGCTCGGTGGGGCGCTCACGATCTATTCGGCGAAGAAGTGGATGCGGGCCCTCGAGGTCGCGCGCGACAACCAGATCCCCTACGTGAGCTTCGTCGAGTCCGCCGGCGCCGACCTGCGCGTGGGCAGCGGTGGCGGGGGCAAGATGAACACCGGCCACTTCGCCGAGAGCGGCCGCTTCTTCTATGACCTGATCGAGCTGTCCAAGATGCGCGTACCGACGGTGAGCGTCGTCTTCGGCTCCTCGACGGCCGGCGGGGCCTACCAGCCCGGGCTCTCGGACTACAACATCGTCGTCAAGGACCAGTCCAAGATCTTCCTCGCCGGACCGCCCCTCGTGAAGATGGCGACCGGGGAGGAGACCGACGACGAGACCCTGGGCGGCGCCCGGCTGCACGCCGAGGTGTCCGGTCTCGGCGACTACTTCGCCGAGGACGAGATGGACGCGATCCGCCTCTGCCGTGAGGTCGTCTCGCACCTCAACTGGCGAAAGCGCGGTCCCGCTCCGTCGCTGCGCGTCGAGGAGCCGGTGCTCGACCCCGAGGAGCTGCTCGGCATCGTGAGCCGCGACCTGCGCCAACCCGTCGACGTGCGCGAGATCATCGGGCGGGTCGTGGACGGCTCACGCTTCGAGGAGTTCAAGACGCGCTACGGCTCGACCATGATCTGCGGGTGGGCCTCCATCCACGGCTACCCCGTCGGCATCCTCGGCAACAACGGCGTGATCTATCCCCACGCGGCCGAGAAGGCGGGCCAGTTCATCCAACTATGCAACCAGATCGACGTGCCGTTGATCTTCTTGCAAAACGTGACTGGCTACATGGTCGGACGCGAAGCCGAGGCCGAGGGGATAATCAAGAAGGGCTCGCAGATGCTCAACGCCGTCACGAACTCGACGGTGCCCCATCTGACGGTGATCGTCGGCTCCTCCTACGGGGCTGGCACCTACGGCATGTCGGGGCGGGCCTTCGGCAACCGCTTCACCTTCCTGTGGCCCACCGCGAAGATCGCAGTCATGGGGCCCAAGCAGATCGCGGGCGTCATGAGCCAGGTCCGACGGGCCCAGGCCGAGCGCAAGGGTGAGGTCTTTGACGAGGAAGAGGACGCGAAGATCGTCGCCATGGTCGAGGAGATGCAGGAGAAGGGATCGCTCGCCCTCGCCGCCACCGGCGTGGTGAGTGATGACGGCATCATCGACCCCCGCGATACGCGAACCGTGCTCGGGCTGTGCCTGTCGGTGGTGCGCAGCCGACCGATCGAGGGCACGACGAGCTACGGGGTGTTTCGCCTATGACGATGACGAGCGTCCTTGTCGCCAACCGGGGCGAGATCGCACGGCGCGTGATCCGCGGTGCTCGATCGCTCGGCCTGCGCACGGTGGCGGTCTACGTCGACGCCGACGTGCGCGCACCCTTCGTCACCGACGCCGACGTCGCGATCCGCCTCGCGACGGGCTATCTCGACGGCGCCGCCGTGATCGAGGCCGCACGTCGGGCTGGGGCTGACGCGATCCACCCCGGCTACGGCTTCCTGTCCGAGAACGCCGACTTCGCCCGGGCCGTCGCGGCCGCGGGTCTCACCTGGGTGGGACCGCCGCCCGCCGTGATCGAGGCCATGGGTGACAAGCTCGCGGCCAAGGAGCTCGCCCGGTCACTCCAGGTGCCGGTGCTCGTCTCGAGCGAGGACCCCGCCGACGCGGAGTCCGTCGGCTTCCCACTGCTCGTCAAGGCCGCGGCCGGTGGTGGCGGCAAGGGTATGCGACTGGTCACCTCGATGGACCAACTCGAGGAGTCCGTCGCGGCCGCGCGTCGCGAGGCGCTCGGCGGCTTCGGTGACGACCGGGTCTTCCTCGAGCGCTACGTCGGCGCGTCGCGCCACGTCGAGATCCAGATCCTGGGTGACGCCCACGGCAACCTCGTGCACCTGGGCGAACGCGAGTGCTCGATCCAGCGACGCCACCAGAAGCTGGTCGAGGAGTCGCCCTCGTCGATCGTCGACCCGTCGATGCGCGCCGCGATGGGCGAGGCCGCACTCACGCTCGCGCGCGCCATCGGCTACCAGTCCGCCGGCACGGTGGAGTTCCTGGTCGACGACGCGACCCGGGAGTTCTTCTTCCTCGAGGTCAACACGCGCCTCCAGGTCGAGCACCCGGTCACCGAGATGGTGACGGGCGTCGACCTCGTGCGCGAACAGCTTCGCATCGCCGATGGCCACCCCCTAAGTGCCCCCGCGGTGTCGACGCCGAAGGGTTGGGCCATCGAGGTTCGACTCTGCGCCGAGGACCCGAGCGCCGGTTTTCTACCGGCGACCGGTACCATCGCGGCCTTCGAACCGGCGAGCGAGCCGACGGTACGCTGGGAGTCCGGCGTCGAGCGGGGCTCGGCCGTCTCGGTCGCCTTCGATCCGCTGCTCGCCAAGGTAATCGCCCACGCGCCCACGCGCGAGGAGGCGGCCGGTGTGCTCGCGAGCGCCCTCGAGCGACTGCACCTCGGCGGAGTCACGACGAACCGGGACTTCCTCGCGGCGACCCTGCGCCACCCCGGCTTCCTCGCGGGCGACACCACGACCGACTTCATCGAGCGCCACGCCCCGGCACGCACACTCGTGCTCGACGAGGACGAGTTGCGCGACGCGGCGGTCGCGGCTGCCCTCTGGCTCCAGGGCCGGAACCGACACGAGGCGCCGGTGCTCGCCGCAGTGCCGAGCGGCTGGCGCAATGCCCGCCTGCCCGACCAACGCGTCGAACTGCGTCACGGCGACCAGACCATCACTGTCGACTACCACGTGCGACGAGACGGCACCGTGGCCCTCGCGACAGGTTCGGCTCGGGTGGTCGCCTGGACGCCCACGTCCATCGACCTCGCGGTCAATGACCGGCGCTGGCGCGCGCGCATCACTGCGGCCGCCCACCACCTCTACGTCCAGGTGCCGCGCGGCACCGTCGAGTTCGCGCTGGTGTCACGCTTCCGCGTGCCCGGCGTCGTCGACACCGTCGGCGGCCTTCTCGCCCCGATGCCCGGCGTGGTGATCGACCTGCGCGCGAGCGTTGGCGAGCATGTGCGTGCCGGCGCGACCCTCGTCGTCCTCGAGGCGATGAAGATGGAGCACCCGATCACTGCCCCGGCCGACGGCGTCGTGACCGCCATCTTCGTTCGCGAGGGCGAGCAGGTGGACGGCGGAGCCGAGCTCCTCGACTTCGAGCCCGACGAGTCCGCCGAAGACTAGGTCGCCGTGGCCGACCCGATCCGCATCGCCAACTGCTCCGGTTTCTACGGCGATCGCCTGTCGGCGGCGCGCGAGATGGTCGAGGGCGGCCCAATCGACGTCCTGACCGGCGACTGGCTGGCGGAGTTGACGATGCTGATCCTCGCGCGCACCCGCTTAAAACACCCCGGCGGCGGTTACGCGCGAAGCTTCGTCACCCAGATGGAGCAGGTCATGGGCACCTGCCTCGAGCGCGGGATCAAGGTCGTCGCCAACGCCGGCGGCCTCGACCCCGACCACTGCGCCGAGGCCGTGGCCAACGCCGCCGACAAGCTCGGCCTCGCGCCGCGCATCGCCTACGTGAACGGCGACGACCTCCTCGGCCGTCTCGACGAGTTGCGCACCAGCGGCTACGGACTCACCCACGCCGAAACGGGCGAACCACTCGAGGCAGGCTCGCTACTCACCGCGAACGCCTACCTCGGCGCCTTTGGCATCGTGGCGGCGCTCGACATGGGGGCCGACATCGTCATCACCGGCCGGGTCACGGACGCGGCGCTCGTGTGCGGGCCCGCCGCGTGGCACCACCGGTGGGCCCGCGACGACTTCGACGCCCTCGCCGGGGCGGTCGTGGCCGGCCACGTCATCGAGTGCGGCGCCCAGGTCACCGGGGGCAACTACTCGTTCTTCGGCGAGGTCGGCGACCTGACACACGTGGGCTTCCCCTGGGTTGAGGTCGCCTCGGACGGGTCGTGCGTCGTCTCCAAGCACGACGGCACCGGCGGCGAGGTCTCGATCGGTACCGTCACCTCCCAGCTGCTCTACGAGATCGCGGGACCTCGCTACCTCGGACCCGACGTCACCGCACGCTTCGACACGATCAGACTCGAGGAAGCCGGACCCGACCGCGTGCGCCTGAGCGGCGTTCGCGGCGAGGCACCGCCGGCGACTTTAAAGGTCGCGGTCAACGAACTCGGCGGCTACCGCCAGGACCTCCACATCGCCCTCACGGGCCTCGACATCGACGAGAAGGCCCGCGTGGTCGAGGCGGCCTTCTGGGACGCCTGTCCCTACGCGCCCGGGGACTTCGAGCGAGTGACGACGCGCCTGTCGCGCACCGACAAGGCGGACCCCGGGACGAACGACGAGGCCGTCGCGCTGTGGCACCTGACGCTGCGTGACCACGACGAGCACAAGGTCGGCCGGGCCGTCGCCAACGCCGGCGTCGAGATCGCCCTCGCGACGATCCCGGGGTACTTCGGGGTCGGGAATGCCCCCGGCGCGGCAACCCCCTTCGGGGTCTATCGGCCGGCCCTCGTGGCGGCCTCGGTCGTGCCCCAGTACGTCACGATGCTCCGTGGCGAGACGCGAGTCGTCGACTCGACGGCGCCGCCCACTCCACCGTCGGCGCGACCCGCAGCACCCGACCCCTCGCCCGTGGCGTCTGCTGGGCCCGGTTCGGGGCCTACGACTCGAGTCGCCCTCGGGCGCCTAGTCGCGACGCGCTCGGGCGACAAGGGCGGCCACGCCAACCTCGGGGTCTTCGCCCGCGACGAGCGCGTCTGGGTCTGGCTCGACGAGTTCCTCACCACGCAGCGGCTGCAAGAACTGCTGCCCGAGACGAGCGCGCTCGTCGTTGACCGGTACCGACTCGCAAACCTGCGCGCACTCAACTTCTTCATCCACGACCTGCTCGAAGAGGGTGTCGCCGCGTCGAGCCGCCTGGACAAGCAGGCCAAGGGTCTCGGCGAGTGGTTGCGCAGCCGGTACGTCGACGTGCCCGTCGACCTGGTCGACCAGTGAGCACGCGCGCCGAACTCGACGCGCTCACGCGCGACCTCGCCGACGAGCAGGCGTCTCTCGACGGACTCGTCGCGTCGATCGAGGAGTCCGCGTGGCACCGTGACACGCCGGCCGCCGGCTGGACTGTCCTCGACCAGATCGCCCACCTCGCCTACTTCGATGACACCGCCACCGTCGCCATCCTCGACCCCGACGCCTTTCGCGCCTCGCTCGAGGTATTGGTCGACGCCGCCCTCGCCGGGGGCCTCGACGAGTACACCCTGGGCCCCTGGCGCGCGATGGACCCCGCGACGGTGCTTTCGCGCTGGCGCGAGAACCGGGCGGGTCTAACGGCCGCCGCGAAGTCCCTTGATTCGGCGGCACGGGTTCCCTGGTACGGACCGTCGATGAGCGCGGCCTCGTTCCTCACCGCGCGGCTGATGGAGACCTGGGCGCACGGCACCGACGTGGCCGACGCCCTCGGCGCGCGACTCGCCGCGACCGACCGTCTCGTGCACGTGGCGCGTCTCGGCGTGATCACGCGCGCCTGGTCCTACGCCGTGCGCGGTGAGCCGATGCCCGAAGGACGGGTGCGCGTCGCCCTGACCAGTCCGAGCGGCGGCGTCTGGACCTGGGGCGACGGGGACGCCGATGACGTGGTGTCCGGTCCCGCCGAAGACTTCTGTCTGGTGGTGACCCAACGGCGCCACCTCGACGACACCGCGCTCGAGACCGGCGAGCTCGCACGACACTGGCTGATCCGCGCGCAGGCCTTCGCCGGCGGCGCCACGCTCGGCCCCGACCCCAAGGAGCGACCATGAGCCTGGTAGAGACCACCATCGAACGCGGGGTCTGCACGATCACCCTCGCCGACGAAGCGCGGCGCAACGCGCTCAGCGCGGCGATGCTCAACGAGCTGATGGACGCGGTCGACGTCGCCGAGACCCACCCGCTCGTGCGAGTGGTCGTCATGACCAACCGGGGTCGCACTTTCTGTGCGGGAGCCGACCTCAGCGAACAGCGCGACGGCGCGCCTGGCACCCGTCCCCCGGTCGGCCTCGTCGACCTGCTCCAACGGATCCGTCAGTCGCCCAAACCATTCGTCGGACGCATCGACGGGCACTGCGTGGCCGGCGGCGTCGGGCTCGCGGCCGTGCTCGACGTGGCCGTCGCCGTGCGCGAGGTCACCTTCGGCTTCACCGAGGTCCGCCTCGGACTCGCGCCGGCGATGATCGCGGTCGTCTGTCTACCCAAGATGCGTCGCGGCGAGGCCCAGGAGGCATTCCTGCGCGGGACCCGCTTCGACGCCGCCGAGGCCGCGCGCCTCGGGCTGATCGCCCACGCCGTCCAACGCGACGACCTCGACGCGACCGTCGATGCTGTAGTGAACGACCTGCTCGCCGGCGAGCCGGGCGCGATCGCGGACATCAAGCGACTCATCGCCGTGGTACCGACCCTTAACGACGACGAGGCCTTCGCGTGGACCGCCGAACTCTCCGCGCGACTCTTCACGAGCCCCAGTGCGCGCGAGGGCATGAGCGCCTACCTCGAGAAGCGACCGGCCGCCTGGGTGAAGCGACTCGACCAGGACCGCTAGGCCGGCCCGAGCACCGCGGCGAGCGCGTCGACGTCGATCGCACCGGCGCGCACCAGCCGCCAGGGTTCACCGGCCACGTCGACGACACTGGACACCGCACCGGAACGATCCCCACCGTCGAGGACCCCGGCGAGCGCGTCGTCGCCGGCGAAGGCGGCGAGCACGGCCGGCGCGCTCGTGCAGGGCGGGTCGCCGTGACGGTTGGCGCTCGTGAAGGCGATGGGGCCAACCGACCGCGCGATGGCGCGCAGGGTGTCGTCGTCGGGCACGCGTAGCCCGACGGCGCTCGACGCACCGACGAGACGGGCGAGGGCCGCCTCGGCCGCGACCACGATCGTGAGCGCCCCCGGCCAGTAGGCGTCGGCCAGGCGCGCGGCGCGCGCCGACCACGTCACCGCGAGCCGCTCGACCGCGGCGACGTCATCGATGATCACGGGAAGCGCGACGCTCGTCGGACGCCCCTTCAGCCCGAAGAGACGCGCGACGGCTTGCGGGTGCGCGATCGCCGCCCCGACGCCGTAGACGGTGTCCGAGGGCAGCGCCACGATCCCTCCCCCGAGGAGAGCGTCGATCGCCCCTTCGCGGTCGAGTCGGGCGGTCACGGTCGTCTCGCCACGAGCACGCGGGGCCGCCCGGCCAGGTCGTCGTGGTCCACGACGTCGCGCAGTCCCGCGCCGAAGGCCGCGCGGCGAACGGCTTCGCGATGGCCCTCGCCGTGCTCGACGACGAGAGCGCCACCGTGGGTGAGCCAGTGCGGCGCCCCGGCGATCACCACGGCGAGGTCGGCGAACCCGGCCACGCCCTCGGCGTCGGGCGCGACCAGCGCTCCGGCCGGCTCGTGGTCGAGCACCGGCTCGAGCGTCGTGCGCTCGAGCGCACCGACGTAGGGCGGGTTCGAGACGATGAGGTCGACTCGCCCGGCCAGTGAGTCGTCCAGCCCCTCGTACCACGAGCCCTCGACGAAGGAGACCGCGTAGAGCCGGTGCTTGATCGCGTTCTGACGACAGAGCGCGAGCGCATCGCGCGACTCGTCGAGCGCGATCAGGGTTGCCGAGACGCCGCGCTCGGCCAGTTCGGCGAGGATCGACAGGCCAATGGCCCCGGTCCCGCAGCCGAGGTCGAGCACGACGGGGGCGGCGGCGTTGGACTGGGCGAGCGCGTCGATGGCGTGCCCGACGAGTTCTTCGGTCTCGGGCCGCGGGATGAGCGCCCGGGGGTCCACGTCCAGGTCGAGCCCGCGAAATGGCCAGTGGCCGAGCACGTACTGCAGTGGCTCGCCGGCCAGACGGCGCGCGAGGGCGTCCTCGAGGGCGCCGGTGTCAGAAGCGAACTCCTCAGTCAGCCAGCGCGCCTCACGCCATTCGAGACCGGCAGCGACCAGTCGCGCGAGGACGGTCGGCTCAGCGCCCGTCACTCTCGGCCAGTTGACGGGCCCGCTTGTCGGCGAGCAGGGCGTCGACGTAGGTGTCGAGGTCGCCGTTCAGCACGGCATCGAGGGTGTACGTCGTCAGGTTGATCCGGTGGTCGGTGACCCGGTTCTCTTTGAAGTTGTACGTGCGGATCTTCTCGCTGCGTCCGCCACCGCCGAGTTGGGAGCGCTTGAGGTCCCCGAGCTCGCTCGCCTGGGCGTCCTGGGCGGCCTTCAAGAGCCGCGAGCGCAGCACGATCATCGCCTTGGCGCGGTTCTGGATCTGGCTCTTCTCGTCTTGCATCGACACGACGATGCCCGTGGGCAGGTGGGTGATCCGCACGGCCGAGTCGGTCGTGTTCACGCTCTGGCCACCGGGGCCCGACGAGCGGTAGACGTCGATCTTGAGGTCGTTCTGGTCGATGTCGACGTCGACCTCCTCGGCCTCGGGCAGCACCGAGACGGTGGCCGATGACGTGTGCACCCGGCCCTTGGCCTCGGTGACCGGCACCCGCTGGACGCGATGCACCCCGGCCTCGTGCTCGAGCCGGGCCCAGGCGTCGTCGCCCTTGATCAGATAGGTCGCCTCGTCGATGCCGCCCTGTTCGGTGGGTCGCTCCTCCACGACCTCGAGTTTCCAGCCGCGCAGCGCGGCGTAACGGCGATACATCTGGGCGAGGTCGGCCGCGAAGAGGTTCGCCTCCTCGCCGCCCTCGGCGCCACGGATCTCGAGGATGACGTTGCGACCCTCGTTGGGGTCGTGGGGCAGCAGCAGGGTCTCGAGGGTCGACTCGAGCTCGGCGATGCGCGACTCGGCGGCGTTCACCTCGTCGCGCCACTGCTCGCGGTCATCGCCGGCGGACTCGTTGAACATCTCGCGCGCCGTCTCAAGGTCCTCGCGCGCGCCGCGTAGCCGGACCCAGGCGCCGTTAATCTCGGCGAGGTCCTTGTGGCGGCGCGACAGGTCACGCAGCCGGGTCAGGTCTTTGGCGACGTCGGGTTCGGCGAGGGCCGCCTCGACAGTGTGGAACTCCGCCTCGAGGGCGTCGAGGGTCTCGTTGATCGAACGCACGGCGGGTGGTCCGAGGGCCTAGGCCTTCGGAGCGCGCGCCTTGGAGGTCTTCTGGGCGTAGCGGCGCTGGAAGCGCTCGACGCGGCCACCGGTGTCGACGAGCTTCTGCTTGCCGGTGAAGAAGGGGTGACACGCGTTGCACAGTTCGACGCTCATCACGGGCTTGGTCGAGCGGGTGGCGAAACTGTTACCGCACGAACAGGTGACGGTGCATTCGACGTAGTTGGGGTGGATGTCGGTCTTCATGTGACTCCTTAGCGCGAAGGGAGAGTTTAGCGGAAGTTCAGCTGGTCGGGCTCGGGCCGCGCCCGATCTCGGCCAGGAACTCGTCGTTGGAGCGTGTGGACTTCAACTTGTCGATCAGCAGCTCCAGGCCGGCCGCGTCGCGGCCGTCGGCCGCGAGCCCGTTGAGCACGCGGCGCAACTTCCAGACTTGGGGCAGTGCCTCGCGGGTGAAGAGCAGCTCCTCGTGGCGCGTCGAGGAGCCGTTCACGTCGATCGCCGGGTAGAGCCGGCGCTCGGCGAGCCGCCGGTCGAGGCGCAGCTCCATGTTGCCGGTGCCTTTGAACTCCTCGAAGATGACCTCGTCCATCTTGGAACCCGTCTCGACGAGCGCCGAGGCGAGGATCGTGAGCGAGCCGCCCTCTTCGATGTTGCGCGCCGCCCCGAAGAACTTCTTGGGCGGGTAGAGCGCGCCGGAGTCGACACCACCGGACATGATGCGTCCCGTGGCCGGCGCGGCCAGGTTGTAGGCGCGCGCCAGTCGCGTGATGCCGTCGAGGATGATCACGACGTCGCGACCCTGCTCGACGAGCCGCTTGGCCCGCTCGATGGCGAGCTCGGCGACGTGGGTGTGCTCGTCGGCCGGACGGTCGAAGGTCGAAGAGATGACCTCGCCCTGGACGCTGCGTCGGATGTCGGTGACCTCCTCAGGCCGCTCGTCCACCAGCAGGACCATCAGGTGCACCTCGGGGTTGTTGGCCTCGATCGACTGGGCGATCTGCTTCATGACCGTGGTCTTGCCAGCCTTGGGCGGCGAGACGATCAACCCGCGCTGGCCCTTGCCGATCGGGGCGATCAGATCCACGATGCGCGGGGTGAGGTCGGTCTTGCCGGCATTGGTCTCGAGCTTGAGCTTCTCGTCGGGGAACAGCGGGGTCAGGTCCTCGAAGCGTGGCCGCATCTTGGCGACCTCGGGGTCGAAGCCCGCGACGGTGTCCACGCGCAGTAGCGCCGGGTACTTCTCGTTCGAACCGGCCGCGCGGTACCCGCCGGTCACTGTGTCGCCCTTGCGCAAGCCGTAGCGACGGACCTGGTTGATCGAGACGTACACGTCCTGGGGCGAGGGGTGGTACCCGCGTAGGCGCAGGAACCCGTAACCGTCTTCGCGCAGGTCGAGCAGACCCTCGACGTCGAGCAGCTCGCCGTTGTAGGGCTGGTCGGCGCCGGGCATGGCCTCGGTGGGGAACCGTTCGCGGCCGTTGCGGTTGCGTCGATTGCGTCGGTTGCGCGAGTTCGGCTCGTTGGTGAAGTCGCGCGGGCCGTTACGGTCAGTGCGCTCGGGTCGCTCCGTGCGCTCCCCGCGGTCCTGGCGCGACGGCCGCGTCGTCGCGGGCGCCGGTGCGTTCGTCTCGTCAACCGTCGTGTTGTGCACGGCGCTCGAGGGGGCGTTCGAAGTGGCGCTCGCGGGTGTCGCCGCTACCGCGGGCTCAGCGTTCGCGGACGCGTCAGCGCGTACCGGGTGGGGTGCGGGCGAGATGTCCGAGGCGAACTCCCCGAGCAGGGTCTCGAAGTCGTCCACCGGTGTCGCGACCGTTCGACGTGATCGCACGGCACGCGAGGGCGCCGAGGCGGGCTCGCCGTCACTCTTCATGATGGCGTCGATGATGGCGGCCTTGGTGGCTCGGGCGCCGAGGTCGACACCCTTCACTTTGGCGATGGTCTGGAGATCGTCGCGTGATTTGGACTCGAGGTCCGAACGGTCCGGGGCGGGCTTAATAGCCATGAAGGTCCTTTCTCGCCGGCAGCAACACGGTCGACGGAGAAAATACGAAGAATGTCATCCTAGAAAGAGTTCCCCACGTCGGCGAATACGGCCGGTCGCGGATGACTCCTTCAGTGTAGTCGACGAATGGACGACTCCATCGTCACCGATGGGACGGCCCCAATCTAGGACAGCGCGCCGAGCAATGCGTCGATGGTCGCGTCCACGACCGGCGGGTTGGAACTGGTGCGCAGCGCCGTGTCGGGGTCCTTCAGGCCGTTACCCGTGAGCACGCACACCACCGTCGAGCCCTCGGGAACGCCGTACTTGACGATGCCCGCGACCGAGGCCGCTGAGGCCGGTTCGCAGAAGATCGACTCGTGGCGCGCAACGTAGTGGTACGCGTTGAGGATCTCATCGTCGGTGACCGCGCGGATGTCCCCCAGCGACTCGTGGATCACCTCGAGCGCCGGCACCCAGCTCGCCGGATTCCCGATACGGATCGCCGTGGCGATGGTCTCGGGGTGCTCGACCGGGTGGCCGAGCACGATCGGCGCCGCGCCGGCGGCCTGGAAGCCCCACATGCGCGGCAAGCTGTCGACCCGCCCGGCCTCGTGGTACTGGATGAACCCGCGCCAGTAGGCCGTGATGTTTCCCGCGTTGCCCACGGGGATCGAGAGGATGTCGGGCGCGGCCCCGAGCACGTCGACGATCTCGAAGGCGCCGGTCTTCTGGCCCTCGATGCGGTCAGGGTTGATTGAGTTCACGATGGTGATCGGCAGGTGTTGGGTCAGTTCGCGCGCGAGGTCGAGTGCCTGGTCGAAGTTGCCGCGGATCTGGAAGATCTTCGCGCCGTAGACCATCGCCTGGGCGAGCTTGCCCAGCGCGATCTTGCCATCGGGCACGAGCACCACGCAGTCCATGCCGGCCTTGGCCGCGTACGCGGCGGCCGCGGCCGAGGTGTTGCCGGTCGATCCGCAGATGACGGTCTTGGCCCCGTTGGCCTTGGCTTTGGTGATCGCCATGGTCATGCCCCGGTCCTTGAATGAGCCCGTCGGGTTCAGTCCCTCGAACTTCAGGTACACGTTCGCCGACAAGCGCTCCGAGAGCCGGTCGGCGCGAATCAGCGGTGTGTTGCCCTCCTGGAGCGTGACGACCTCCTCGACCCCGTCGAGGTTGAACCACGTGGCGTACTCATTCAGCAGTCCGTTCCAGCCGGTCACGGGTTCCCTCCGTCAATCACTCGTATACACGCCCCGACCGAGTCGACTGACTCGATCTTGGCCAGTTCCTCGATCGTCGCGTCCACGTCGCGCGCGAGCGCGTGGTGGGTGACGAAGGAGAGTCGGGCCTCGGTGCCAACCCCGAACTGCTCCATCGACCGGATGGAGACCCGGTGCCGGGCAAAGACGCTCGCCACACTCGCGAGCACGCCCGGTTCGTCGGCCACGTCGAGAGAGATGTAGAAGACGCTCGCGAGGTCGCCGGCGGGCACGCGTTCGAGGGCATCGTCGACCATGAAGGGCACGTCGTGGCGGCCGCTCACGCGATTGCGCGCCGCGTCGAGCACGTCGCCGAGCACGGCCGTGGCCGTCGGCGCGCCGCCGGCGCCCTGACCGAGCCACATCAGCGGTCCACTGATCGCGCCCTCAACGAAGACGGCGTTCATCGCCCCGTGCACGGCGGCGAGGGGGTGGTCGACGGGGACCATCGCGGGGTGCACGCGCCGCGAGAGCCCGTGCTCACCCACCCGCTCGGCCACGCCGAGCAGCTTGATGACGTAACCGGCGCGCCGGGCGAACTCGACGTCCACCGCCCTAATCCCCGAGATGCCCTGGCGCGTGATGCGCTCGTCGCGCAGTTCAGTGCCAAAGGCGAGCGAGGCGAGGATGAGGACCTTGGCCGCCGCGTCGAATCCTTCGACGTCGGCCGTCGGATCGGACTCGGCGTACCCCCGGGCCTTGGCCTCGGCCAAGGCCGTCTCGTAGTCCGAACCCTCGGTGGTCATCTGGGAGAGGATGAAGTTGGTGGTGCCGTTCACGATCCCCATCACGCGCTCGATCCGCTCGCCCGCGAGCGAGGTTCGCAACGCGCGAAGGATGGGCACCGCGCCACCGACGGCCGCCTCGTAGAAGAGGTCCGCCCCGTGCTCGTGTCCGAGGCGCGCGAGCGCGGTGCCGCGCTCGGCCATCAGGGCCTTGTTGGCGGTCACCACCGAGACGCCGCGGCTGAGGGCCGACTCGATGTAGGCGCGCGTGGGCTCAAGTCCCCCGGCCAGTTCGACCAGGATGTCGATGTCACCCATCGCAGCGAGGCCCGCGGCGTCGGTGGTCAGGAGCGACGCAGGAATCGCCGGGTGCTGCTTGTCGAGGTCGCGTACCGCGACCGCGACGATCTCGAGCGTGGCCGTGGCGGCGTCAACGAGCGCGTCGTGCCGTGAGTCGTCCAGTAGCAGTCCAACGAAGGCCGAACCGACGAAGCCGGCGCCAATGACGCCGACGCGGATCACCGGGGTGGTCATCGAACAAGGCTAACCCGTGGGCGACGGGGGCTCGTCACGCCTCGAGTCGCGCGAGGTCCTCGAAGGTCTCGCGTCGAAGCACCACTCGCGCGTTCCCGTCGCCCACGAAGACCACCGCCGGACGAGGCACGCGGTTGTAGTTCGACGCCATCGAGTAGCCGTAGGCACCGGTCACCGGCGTGGCGACGAGCTCGCCGATGCCCGTCAACTCGGGCAGCCAGGCCTCATCGACGATCACGTCGCCGCTCTCGCAGTGCTTGCCGACCAGGCGCACGGCCTGGGGGCGCGGTTCGAGGGGCCGTGTGACGTCAAAGACCTCGTATCCCGAGCCGTAGAGCACGGGGCGAGGATTGTCGCTCATGCCACCGTCCACCGCCAGGTACGTCCGGGACGCGGCCCGTTTGCGCGTACCGGTGCGGTAGAGCGTCAGCGCCGCCTGGGCCACGATCGCCCGACCGGGTTCGGCGGTCAGTCGGACCCCCGGGTCCACCCCGTTCGCCACCGCGCTCGCGCGCAGGCTCGCGGCCCACTGCGTGATCGAGGGCGCGCGCTCGCCGGCCATGTAGGCAACACCCAGCCCGCCACCAACGCAGAGCTCATCGAAGTCGTCGTCACGGGTGAAGTCGGCCACGATCGCCATGGTCTCGACGAAGCCGTCGAGTTCGAAGATCTGTGAGCCGATGTGGCT
The DNA here is from genome assembly GCA_021795095.1 of Actinomycetes bacterium. The sequence continues at coordinate 17,848 of JAJYPU010000022.1, forward strand.
GTGCACGCCGTGCACGCGCACCCCGCGTAGCGCCCCGAGTGCCTCGATCGCGCGCCGGGCGTCCCCAGAGGCGACCGAGAAGCCGAACTTGGAGTCCTCCTGGCCGGTGCGGACGAATTCGTGGGTGTGCGCCTCGACGCCCGGCGTGATGCGCACCAGGCAGTGCAGGTCACTACCGGCGCCGACCAGCTGGCCGAGTCGGTCGATCTCGTCGAAGTTGTCAACGACCACGCGGTGCACGCCGACGTCGATCGCGGTGGCGAGCTCGCTCGCCGACTTGTTGTTGCCGTGCATGATGATCCGCGAAGCCGGGACCCCGGCGCGCAGCGCGAGGTCGAGCTCGCCGCCGGTCGCCACGTCCAGGCACAGTCCCTCCTCGAGGGCGACCCGGGCCATCGCCCCGCACAGGAAGGACTTGGACGCGAAGGCGACCCCGTCGTCAAAGGCGCTTGCCGCCTCACTGCAACGAGCGCGCAGCGTCACCTCGTCGTAGACAAACAGCGGCGTGCCGTGGGTCTCGGCAAGTGCGCGCAACGACACGCCGCCGACGAGGACGTCTTCGTCGAGCAGTTCCGCCCCGTCGGGCAGAAGGGTGACGTCGATCGGCTCGGCCATAGGCGAACATTACTGAAGCCCACCGCGCGGGCCGCATCCGTTGCGCGCAGACGAGCGTCCAGCGCGCGACACGGTCACCGTTGGCGGGCGTCGGCGACCGGTCCGGGCGCCGGTCCGGTAGGCTGGTCGGGCGAGTTGCCGTGGTGTAATTGGATAACATGCCACCCTCCGAAGGTGGAGACTTGCGAGTTCGAATCTCGCCGGCAACACCA
>JAJYPU010000164.1 GCA_021795095.1 Actinomycetes bacterium
CTCTCGCGGTCCGCCTACACGCTCGCCGATCACCTGGAATGGCTCCTGCCGACATTCGTCTTCCGCGGCCACAGCGAGAACCGCGCGTGGACCGGTCAGTCCCTCGCGGTCCAGATCGCCCCGATCACGAGAACGAAGGGCTAACTTACCGTCGTTCGATGAGATCGAAGTACTCGTCTCGCCAAAGGTCGAAGTACTCCTCGGGCAACAGCACCGCGTGCGTCGGTTCGAGCTTCTCCACGAAGGATCGCTCGTGGCTCACCGCGACGATCGTGCCGCGCCACTGACGCAACATGTCGCCGAGCGCGTCGACGCTCGCTGGGTCGAGGTTGTTCGTCGGTTCGTCGAGCAACAACAGATTCGCTCGCGACGCCGCCAGGATAGCGATGGCGAGCTTCGCCCGCTCACCACCCGAGAGTGTCCCGGGTAACTGGTGCGCGGCCGAACCCTTCAGTCCAAAGGCGCCCAAGAGTGCGCGACGTTGGACCTCAGTCTCAACTGTGGCGTCCGCGAGATGCGCGAGCACGGTCTTGGTGAAGTCCAACTGTTCGTGCTCCTGGGCGAAGTAGCCGACCTCGACGTTCGCACCGAAGCGGACCTCGCCGCCCTGGGGCTGTTGCGTCCCGGCCAGACAGCGCAGCAGCGACGACTTGCCAGCGCCGTTTCGGCCCACAATCAGGATGCGGTCGCCGCGACGGGTGATGAACGAGGCGTCGCGCAGCACGTCGAGGTCGCCGTAGCGCACGGCGATGTGCTCGACCGTCATTGGCACATCACCGCTGCGCGGTGGCTCAGGCAGGCGGAACTTGACAGTCCGCTCTTTCTTGGTGACCTCGACCCGACCGACCTCGAGCTTGCCGACTCGCCGGTCCAAGACCTTGGCCTTTCGTGCGCGCGCCTCAGTCTGGCCGCGCATCGAGTCCGCGAGGGTCTTTAGTCGGCTGATCTCGGCGTCTTGGGCGACCGCCAACTTCTCCTCGGCTAACCGACGAGACTCGTCTTGGGCGAGGTACGACGAGTAGTTCCCCTTGTACTCGCGCAGCTGACCGTCGCGCAGCGCCAGGACCCGGCTGATCGCTCGGTCCAGCAACGGCAGGTCGTGACTGATCACGACGACCGTCCCGCGGAAGCGCTCCAGCTCGTCGAACAGCCATCGCTTGGCCGCCATGTCCAAGTGGTTCGTCGGCTCGTCGAGCACCATGATGTCGGGCTGCTCGTAAAGCACGCGCATTAAGTCGACACGGCGACGTTGACCACCCGACAGCGAGCCGAGGTCCTCAAGGAGTAGTGACTCGTCCAGCCCGAGTCCCGCCGCCAACCGTGCAACCTCAGACTCGGCCTCGTAGCCACCGCGTTCGCCGAAGTCGGCCTCGAGCGACGTGAAGCGCTCGATCGTCTCGTCGGTCGGGTTGGCCGCGAGCTCGTGACGCGCGTGTTGCATGTCGGCGTCCAGCTGGTCGAGGCCGCGTGCGGACAGCACGTGGGAGAGCCCGATCGACTCGACACCGAGTCCGCCCGGGATGGGCTCTTGGGGCAGGTGGCTGAGCGCCCCCTGGTGGGTGACCGCACCACCGATCCGCAAGTGCTCCGGCGTCTCACCGCGCAACGCAGCGAGCAGGGTCGACTTGCCGACGCCGTTTCGTCCGACCACGCCCACCTTCTCACCGTCACCGATGGTGAAGGACACGGGTTCGACGATCCGGCGCGCGCCGATCTCGATGGAGAGGTCTCGAACAATAAGCAAGGTTTCGACCCTACCGGGACCGCGCGACGAGACGATCGTCAAGCGCCGCGTCGCCGGAACCAACCAGCGATAACCCGGCCGTACGGGCAGCGTGATGACGTCGAGCGTTCGATTTCACGGTCAGGGTGTGCGAATCCACCCCACCATTGTGCCCGACCCGCAGTGGTGTGCCACGATGACCTGGTGACTGGACCCTTGCTCATCGACCTCTGGAGTGATGTCGTCTGCCCGTTCTGCTACCTCGGGTCGCGTCAATTGGACCTCGCCCTCGAACGCTTCGAGCATCGCGACGACGTCGTCGTCGTCTTGCACGCCTTCGAATTGGACCCCAACGCGACGCCGAGTACCGTCGGACTCGACGAACTGCTCGCGACCAAGTATTCGATGCCACTCGAGCGATCACGCGCACTCCACGATCGGCTCAGCCAGCAGGCCGCCTCGATGGGGCTTACCTGGGCCATCGACCGAGCGCGCTCGACCAATACCTTCGACGCCCACCGTTTGATCGCGCTCGCCACAACGCAGGGGCTCGGCGCCGAGATGGCCCGCCGGCTCCACGCCGCTTACTTCAGCGACGGGCTCCTCGTGAGCGACGCGTCTACTCTGGATCGACTCGCGGCCGAGGTGGGTGTGTCGGGGTCCTCGTCACTCTGGTCGAGCGACGAGTTCGCCGAAGCGGTGCGCGCCGACGAACTGCTCGCCCACGAGTTGGGCATCACCGGGGTGCCGGCCTTCGTCGTCGATCGGTCCTACATCATCTCGGGCGCCCAGGGCGTGGACGCCATCGTGGACGTACTCGTGCGTGCGTGGAGCGAACGCTAATTACTCCTCGGACGGAACCACGGCCGCGGTCGCCACGGTGTGCCCCTCGTCGAGGTTCATGACCCGCACACCAGTCGCGTCACGTCCCTGCGATGAGACTTCGCGAACCGGGGTGCGGATGAGCACCCCACCACTCGAGGCGAGCAGCACCTCATCGGACAACTCGACCATCAACGAGGCGACCACGAAACCACGCGCCGCCGTCAATCGAATCGCTCGCACGCCCTGACCACCGCGGCCCTGAACGTTGAAGCGGTCGGTCTTGACACGCTTGCCAAAACCCGTGTCGGTCACGAGGAAGAGGTCGGCGTCATCACGAACGACGTCGAGGGAGATCGCTCGGTCGTCGCCCTTCAGGCGGATACCTCGCACACCCGTCGCGTCTCGGCCCATCTCACGGACCTCGGACTCGTTGAATCGGATCGCCATGCCTCGGAACGTGACCATCATCAAGTCGTCCCCGCCCGCGGTGGCGACGACGCGCACCACCTCGTCACCGTCGCGTAGCTTGATCGCAATCCAGCCCTCGCGACGAGACTTGTCGTACTCGGAGAACGACGTCTTCTTCACCGTTCCGTTCGCCGTCGCGAAGACCAGGAACTCGTCCTTTGGGAAGTCGTTGGTCGCGACGATCGCCTGAATCGATTCGTTGGGCTGAAGGTTGAGCAAATTCACCACCGCCGTTCCCTTTGCGGTGCGCTCCTTCATCGGGATCTCGTGGCCGCGAAGTCGGAACACCCGACCTCGGTTCGAGAACAGCAACAGGTGCGCGTGCGTGGTCGTGTGCACGATCTGATCGACGAAGTCCTCGTCTCGCAACTTCGCGCCCTGCACGCCTCGACCACCCCGGCCCTGGGTGCGAAACGCGTCGGCGGACACTGACTTCACGTAGCCGGCTCGCGTCATCGTGATCACGATGTCCTCATCGTCGATCAAGTCCTCGACACCGAGTTCACCCGGGTCGTTGACGATCTGGGTGAGACGCTCGGTGGCGTACTTGTTCTTGATCACCGTCATCTCGTCGGCGATCACGGCTCGCAGTTTCACGTCGCTGGCCAGGATCGACTCGAGCTCGGCGATCGTCGCGAGGAGTCGCGCCATCTCATCTTCGAGCTCCGTGCGCCCAAGTCGCGTGAGTCGTCCAAGTGTCATGTCCAAGATGTGGTTCGCCTGCTCCTCGGAGAACGAGAATGGTTCGGCCATCAACGCCACACGCGCTGCCGGTCGGTCGTCGGACCCACGGATCGTCGCGATGACGAGGTCCAGCATGTCGATGGCGCGCAGCAGTCCCTCGATGATGTGCGCACGGGCCTGGGCCTTACGCAAACGGAACTGGGTCCGTCGGGTCACCACCTCCACCTGGTGGGCGATGTAGTGCGTTAACGCCTGAGCCACGTTGAGCGTACGAGGAACCCCGTCGACGAGAGCCAGCATGTTGACCGCGAACGTGGTCTGCAGTGTTGTGTTCTTGTAGAGCTTGTTGAGCACGACGTTCGCGTTGGCGTCGCGCTTCAATCGGATCACGAGACGCGCCTGACGACCCGCTGAGTCGTTCTGCACCGCGGCGACGCCTTCGAGGTCACCCGACTTCACGAGGTCGTAGATCTTCTCTTCAACCGACTCCACCGAAACTTCGTACGGGAACTCGGTGACGACGATACGGGTGTCGCCCCGGTGCTCTTCAACCTCGGCTACCGCACGCACCTTGATCGAACCGCGTCACGT
>JAJYPU010000165.1 GCA_021795095.1 Actinomycetes bacterium
GTGAGGTAATGCAACGACGAGTACCCGGTACCAAAGTCGTCCAGGGCGATGCCGATCCCGAGGTGCGTCAGTCGCTCGATCACGCCCAGCGTCTCGGCGACGTCGCTCAGGGTCGCACTCTCAGTGACCTCGATGATGAGCCGATCAGGCGCGAAACCACTCGACTTGAGCTCACGCTCGATGGTCGCCACGAGGTCAGGGTCGTGAAACTGTCGCGCCGACAGGTTGACCGTGAGGTAGGGACCGTGGCTCGCCCAGGTCGCCGCGGTGGCGATGGCCTCACGCAACGCGAAGGCACCGAGCTCGACGATGAGTCCCGACTCCTCGGCGAGCGGGATAAAGACCGACGGCGAGACGGACCCCCGGCTCGGGTGGCGCCAGCGCATGAGCGCCTCGAAACCCACCACCGTCATCGTCGACAGCTCGACGATGGGTTGGTAGTGCATGGCGAGCTCGTCGGTCGCGAGCGCGTGGCGTAGCTCTCGGGCGAGCTCGAAGTGGCTGGCCGCCCGGTGATGCATCGTCGGGGTGAACACGACGTAGCGATTCTTGCCGTCGCGTTTGGCCTCGTATAGCGCCACGTCGGCGTCGCGCACCAGGGTCTCACGATCGACCTTGCCGGCGTCGAAGGTCACGACGCCGATGCTCGCGCGCTGCTCGACGACCGTACCGGACATGGCGAAAGCCTCGTCGAACACACCGAGGAGTCGCACGGCGACCTGCTGGGCCTCCTCGTCGGACGACAGCCCTTCGGCGAGGTAGAGGAACTCGTCACCACCGAAGCGGCAGAGCGTGTCCGACGCCCGGGTAACCGCCTGCATCCGTCCGGCGACCGCCGAGAGTAATTCGTCGCCCGTGACGTGACCGCGGGTGTCGTTGATCCCCTTGAAGTCGTCGAGGTCGATCAGCAGCACCGCGCCGAAGCCGCCGTAGCGGTCGACGCGTTCGAAGGCCTGCGTCAGTCGATCGTCGAAAAGCGCCCGGTTGGCCAGCCCCGTCAGCGGATCGTGCAGGGCCTGGTGCGCGAGCTGATCGGCGAGTTCCAACTCGTCGGTGATGTCGCGTTCGGAGTTGACGAAGTACAAGATGCCCCCGTGCTCGTCGCGCGCCGTCGACTTGGAGATCTCGACCACGATCACCCGACCATCGGGCTTGACGTAGCGCTTGATGTAGCGCACCCGCTCGACATCCCCGGCGATCAGTCGCTGCTGGACCGACTCGGTGATCCCGAGATCTTCGGGGTGGGTGAACAACGACGAGTCACCAGTGAGCAGCTCCTCGCGGGTGCGCCCCACCATCGCACAGAACGCGTCGTTGACCGCGATGCATCGATCGTCGAGGTCGGTGAAGGCCATAGGGGCCATGTTCTCCTCGAAGGCCAGCCGAAACCGCTGCTCGATCTCGTCGCGGGCGCGCGAGGCCGAGCGTTCTGCGCTGTCGTCACGCACGAGCGTGATCGTCCAGGGCCGACCGCCCAGCACGATTGGCGCTAACGCGATGTCGACGGCGAGCTCACTCCCGTCGCGACGCAGCAACGACAGGTTGAGGTGGCGACCCATGGTACGTACCCGCCCACCATCGACGAAGCGACGGCGTTGCTCGACGTGTCTAGCCCGTGCGCTCGGCGGCACGATGTCCTCGATCGAGCGCCCGACGAGATCCGCCAAGTCGTAACCGGTCAAGGTGGTGAACACGGCGTTCGCGTGACGGATGATCCCGGTGTCGTCGACGAAGGCGACGCCGTCGGGCAACACGTTCAAGAGCCGTTCCCACGTCAGGGGGTGGCGTTCGAGGAAGTCGATGAACGACTCGTCGCCGACACTCGAAGTCATCGATACGCTTCCCGTTTCTGCCGGTCGTGACCAGACGGCACCCCACCGCCTTTTCGGCCATCGTATCGAACACCCCGCAATGGCAACCGATGACGATGGTCGACCAATGGGGACCCGTCCCCCGGTCCGTCACTCAGTCAATTGGCTTGGGTGTCCAGCGCACGACACGGGCCTCGGGCACGGCCGCACGCACGGCCGCCTCGACCGCGCGACCCGTGGCTTGAGCGGCGTCGAGTCTCGTAGCGGGGTCGACAAATCCCTCGACCTCGACGAGGAGGGTTCGACCCATCCAGCGTGCGCGCACGTGCGCGTGCGACACCCCTTCGACCGCGGTCGCCGCCACGACCGCGGTCGCGACCACGCCCGGCTCGACCGCGTCAATCAAGTGTCTGATGAGCTCACTAGTGACCTCGTAACCGACGTGGCAGATGAAACCCGTCACGAGCAGTCCGGCGAGGGCGTCAGCCCACGACCAGCCTGCGGCGACGCCGATCAGCCCGATCATGGCGCCGGCCGAGGAGAGTGCGTCGAGCCAGGAGTGCTGGGCGTCAGCGACGAGCGTCGCTGACTGGATGCGCCGACCCACGCGCAACTTGTATCGCGCGACGACCTGATTACCGATCACACCGATGGCGGCCGCGGCGATGCCGAAACCGACGTGGGTCGTCGAGCCGTGGATGAAGAGTTTGTGGATACTGAGGTACCCGGCGAGGGCCGCGCTCACCCAGATCGCGAGGGCGACCCCCAAACCGGCGATGTCCTCGGCGCGCTCCCACCCGAAGGGGTGCGAGTCGCTCGGCGGTCGCCTCGAGACCCGCAGGCCGATGAAGACGACCAGTGACGTGCTGACATCGGCCAGATTGTGTAGCGCGTCGCTCAGCAGCCCCACCGAGCCGCCGAGCACCGCGATTGCGAGCTCAATCAGTCCAGCGGCGCCCAGCCCGATCGCCGAGACGGCGATCGCCCGGTGTGCGTCACCACGGTCGAGTACCTCTCGGGCGACCTGCGCCGGGGGCAGCGGCTCGCCCGACTGGCACTCATCGACCCCGTGCACGGTTACCCCCGACTCGAATCACCCCGTCGGCGTCGTCCGCGACGGTCTCGATGTCGTCCCCGTGGGTCAGTGGGCCACCGACGAGGTGGTCGCCGTGGAACAACGCCTCCTCGGCGAGCTTTCGCACGTGGGGACTCTCCACGGCGTAGTAGGCGCGGTTGCCCTCCCGGCGCACGGTGACCAGTCGCGAGAGTCGCAGCTTGGCTAGATGCTGCGAGACGCCCGCCGGGTTCACTTCGAGGTGCGCTGCGAGCTCATTGACGGAGTGCTCGCCGTGCAAAAGCGCCCAGATGATGCGCAGTCGTGTCCGATCGGCGAGGAGTTTGAGCGTGCCGGCGGCGAGGTCGACCTGTCGATCCGTCGGGTATCTATCTATCTGCGTAGGCACGTAGGTAATGGTAGCGCGCCGTTGCCCTCGTCGAACGTTCCAGTCGAGCACGTACGCCACCTGCGATACTCGCACCCGTGACGATGTACTCGCCGATGCTGCGCCGGGGACTTCACCTCGAATACACGACGCTCGCGTGGAACGTCGTCGGCCTCGTCGTGCTCGCGTGGTCGGCGCTCGCGGCGCGTTCGGTCGCTCTCGCCGGGTTCGGCCTCGACTCGCTCATTGAGATTGGGGCGTCGATCGTGGTTGTCTGGGAACTGACCGGCGTCGACGAACAGCGCCAGCGTCGAGCCCTACGCCTCATCGGTGGCGCCTTCGCCCTACTCGCGCTCTACCTCCTCATCCAGGGGGCCGTCGTGCTCGCGGTTCGACATCACGCCGGCCATAGCGTCGCCGGCATCGCCTGGACGGCACTCACGGCGGTCGCCATGTTCGCGCTCGCGTGGGGCAAGGCGAAGACGGGTCGGGCGCTCGGCAACGTCGTGCTCGAGACCGAGGGTAGGGTCACCCTGGTCGACGGCATCCTCGCCACCGCCGTCCTCGCCGGTCTCATTCTCAACGCCGCCCTCGGGTGGTGGTGGGCCGATCCGGTCGCTGGCTTCGTGCTCGTGTACTACGCGCTGCGCGAGTTCTTCGCCATCATGAGGCACGAGTCGACGTGAGCGTCGTCACCGTCTACGGCGTGTGCGCGGTCACCTTCATGATGGTGATGTACGCCCTCGAGCACCGGGGTCGCCGGTTCATCGTCGGATTCGCCGTCGGTTGTCTACTCTCGAGCCTCTACGGCTTCCTCTCGGGCGCTTGGCCCTTCGGGGCCGTCGAGCTCATCTGGTCGGGGATCGCCCTTCGGCGCTCCGTCACCGCACGCGACGAGACGTAACCGGCGAGACGACGACCGGCTCTCAGCACGGATACGGGGCCACGCGACGCCGTGCGAACGCCCCGGGCAACGCGGTGATTTGGTGCGGCTGGAGGGAG
>JAJYPU010000166.1 GCA_021795095.1 Actinomycetes bacterium
TTCCGATCTCGGGGGTCAACTGATGTTGTCCTTCGTCGTCATGCCCGCTCTGCGACGCGACTCGCCACCCGAAACGATTCGTGCCATCGCCCAGTCGGCGGGACGCCGGTTCACCGCCGTGACCAATCACGTCCTGCTTCCGGCGTTGTTGATCACCGGACCGTTGCTCGCCTGGCACGACGGGGCTCGGTGGTCCAATCTCGTGACGACGGCCTTCGGGCACCTGTTGATCGTCAAGGTGGCCCTCGTGGTGGTGGTCTTTACGATGGCTTCGTTCCACGGTTTCGTCGCGCGCCGCACGTCGCGGCGCGGTGTGCGTATCTACGCGATCATTACCGTCATCGCTTCGGTCGGCGTGCTCGCGTTGGCGGCCTTTCTCGCGATGGCGCCCGGTCCCTAGCGCGCGATTCGTCACGTGCAACGACGCGAGCATCGATTTCGTCGACGCGCCACCTCAACGAGGGGCTTAGTTCTGTGAGGACGGGTGTTCGGACTTGGCGGGCTGGTACGTCGGGAAAAAGTCCGGGTCCTTCTCGTAGAGGAAGCCGTAGACGCTGTGAGCGGCGCGACGAATCACCGTTGACATCGTCCGATGGGTTTGAGTCTCGTGCTCCATCGATAGTCTCCCAATTCTCGATAGACGTCAATCACCAGTGACTCGCTACCGCGATTCAGCCCCAGCGTACGGTGGGGCCCTTGAGATGACAGCTCGCCGCACCGGGACTAAAGTCCCGAAATCCGTTCGTTGGTGCGACGGCCCAATCGGTTATCGCGAGTAGCGGGTCGCCATCGGGTGCGGGCGCGTAAAATTGCCACTTGCACGAACTATGCGAAGAGAAGGTGTCGGCGTGCTCACTCGATACATAGGTCGTCCCCTCGCGCCATCGCGCGGGTCGGCTCCTCGAGCGCACCGGCGTCGCCGGTCGGGGTGCGCACGTTCCTACGACATCGAGGTTTGCCAAGGTCAGCTGGGGTGAGGCGACTGCATCCTACGCGCGACGACGTGCGTGCGGCGACGCGCGTCACGGTATCGGTCGTGGTGCCGATGGTGGTCCTGCGACTCGCCTGTCGGCAACGCTCGAAAACTGAACACTTTCGACGGTGAAAAGTGGACACCTGAAAATGGAGGGTGATCACTTTGGAAGACTGGGCACTGATTCGCAGATTGGCGGCGGAGGGCATCCCCCACGCTCGTATCGCCGAGAGATTGGGCATCTCTCGGACGACCGTTATCAAGGCGGCGCGCTCGACTGATCCGCCGAACTATGAACGAAGCCCTTCGGCGACGTCCTTTGTCACCTTTGAGCCGCGCGTGAAACTGCTCCTCGAGGAGTTTCCCGATATGCCGGGCAGCGTGCTCGCCGAGCGGGTGGACTGGACGGGGTCGATGACCTGGTTCCGTGAGAACGTGGCCCGCCTTCGTCCCGAGTATCGCAAGATCGACCCGGCCGACCGGCTCACGTGGGATCCCGGTGACGCGGCCCAGTGCGACCTGTGGTTCCCGCCGAGGAAGATCCCCCTCGAGGACGGCACCTCGCGGCTGCTGCCGGTGCTCGTGATCACGCTCGCGCACTCGCGCTACGTGCTCGCTCGCATGATCCCCACGCGCACCACCGAGGACCTCTTGCTCGGCACCTGGGAGCTTGTGAGCGAGCTCGGTCGCGTGCCGCGGCGGCTCATCTGGGACAACGAGGGCGGCATCGGGCGAGGACGGCGCCACGCCGAGGGCGTCGACTCCTTCATGGGCACCCTCGCCACGACACTGGTGACGTTGCCCCCCAGCGACCCCGAGTCCAAGGGGATCGTCGAACGGCGCAACGGCCACTTCGAGACCTCCTTCATGCCCGGGCGCGACTTCGACTCACCGGCCGACTTCAACGTCCAGTTCACCCAGTGGTTGAGCCGCGTCAACGCCCGCGTGGTGCGAACGATCCGCGTCGCGCCGACCAGTCGTCTCGACGCCGACCTCGCGGCCATGCGCGCTCTACCACCTCGACCGCTGCACCTGGGCTGGCACCAGCGCGTTCGCCTGCCCCGCGACTACTACGTGCGCGTTGACACCAACGACTACTCGGTCGATCCGCGCGCGATCGGTCGACTCGTCGACGTCGCAGCGGACTTAGAACGCGTGCGGGTGCGCCTCGAGGGACGCCTGGTCGCCGAGCACACTCGCGTGTGGGCTCGGAACACGACCGTCACCGACGATGCCCACGTGGCACGTGCGGCGTTGTTGCGCAGAGACTTCCAACGTCCCCGGGTCAGCCAGACCGATGATCTCGTTCGCGACCTCGCCGACTACGACCGGGCCTTTGGACTGACGGGGCAGGCGTGATGGACCAGAGTGACTCCACCAAGCAGATTCCCTACCTGGCCGCAGCCCTGAAGGCCCCGCGCGTCGCCGAGGCGGCTGACCGCCTCGCTAACCAAGCGCGCGACGCGAACTGGTCTTTCGAGGACTACCTGGCCGCCGTCTTAGAGCGCGAGGTCAGCGCTCGTGCGGCCTCGGGGGCGGAGTTGCGCATCCGCGCCGCGGGACTGCCGACACGCAAGAGTCTCGAGGACTTCGACTTCGACGTCCAAAGCGGCGTTCGGGGTTCGGTGGCGTCACTCGCGAGTGGGGCCTACCTGCACGAGGCGCGCAACGTCGTTCTCTTGGGGCCGCCCGGGACCGGCAAGACCCACCTCGCGATCGGTCTCGCGATCGCGGCCGCGCGCCAAGGACACCGCGTCCTGTTCGCTTCGGCGAGCGAGTGGGTCACTCGCCTCAGTGAGGCCCACCAGCGCGCTCGCCTGGGTCCCGAGCTCGCGCGTCTGCGCCGTTACCCACTGCTCGTCGTTGATGAAGTGGGCTACCTGCCCTTCGAGCAAGAGGCCGCCAACCTGTTCTTCCAGCTCGTCTCCTCGCGCTACGAGCACGCCTCGATCGTGCTCACGAGCAACCTGCCCTTCTCGGGGTGGGGTGGCGTGTTCGGGGACCAGGTGGTCGCCGCGGCGATGATCGACCGCATCGTCCATCACGCCGACGTGCTCACCCTCAAAGGCTCCAGCTATCGACTCAGAGGCCGAGGGGTCGACAGCCTGCCGAGCGTGATGCTGACCGCTGACAACAAGAGTTAGAGTTTCCGAAACTGTTCACTTTTCGAGCGTCGAAAGTGTTCAGTTTTCGAGCGTCGTCCACATCGCCGGCCATCCGCAGTGGGTCCTCTACTCGACCTTCGCCGCCTTCGCGTCGGTCTACGGTCGCGGCGAGTCGCCGCGCCGGCGCATCTCGACGCAACTGCCCGTGGGCATCATGCTGACGGGGATCATCATCGCCGCGACCGCGACCGCCACGGCGGGCGACGCCCGCTGGTGGTCGCTGCTTGGCGTCTCGCTCGCCGCGGCGTTCGCCACGGCGGCGTCGCATCGTTGGTCGTGGCGGCCCGGCGGCGCACTGTTTGCCGTCTTCGCGTTCGGTGCGGTCTCGTCCGTGCCGGCGACCGGTCACGACGTGTTGGTCGCCACCGCCGTCGCCCTCGCCACGACCGCGTTCACCTTGCTGGTCGGCGCCGAAGCCTTCTTGTTGCACTTGGGACCACGCGAGGACCCGGTCCCGAGGCGGTCGCACTCCACGGCGGAGTGGCGTCGTGCACTGGCGACCGCCGTGGCCGCCGCCGCGGCCGACGGCCTGGCGACGTGGCTGCACCTCGGGCACCCCTACTGGGCGGCGGTCTCGGCGGTGGTGCCGATGGCGGCGCTGGGAACCGTGGACCGTCTCGTTCGAGCACGGCACCGCGCCGGCGGGACCGTGCTGGGGTTGGGGCTCGCCTTCGGGCTCTTCGCGTTTTCGCTCACTCCGTGGGAGCTCATCGTCGTCATCGGACTACTCCAGTTGTGTGCCGAGCTGATGGTGATTCGCCACTACGGAATCGCCATGATGTTCGTGACGCCACTTTCGTTGGCGGTGGCCGAGCTCGGCCAACCCCAGTCGGCGGCCCACCTCATTGGGCCCGCACCCTCACCACCGCGATCGGACTGGTCTTGGGACTCACCGCGGTCTTCGCGGATCACTCGCCGCCAGAGGACCTCGACGCGATGGCGGCAGCGTAGCGATCGGGGAGCTGGGTTTCGCTGCTCGCCCCGTCGCACGCGCGGCAACGCCCAAGGTGGCGCCCAGCCCGCCTGATGTCATCGAAGCGTTGCTCGTTGGGTCCGGTCGCGACCGTCGGCGTCGCGGCGTGGCCGAGGCACGGCGTCGGCACGCGCTTGGGCGT
>JAJYPU010000023.1 GCA_021795095.1 Actinomycetes bacterium
CAGAATCGTGAAGCGGCCCTCGAACAACTCCGCCTGCGACTGGCGTCGGCGCTGAGTGAACCGGAGGTTCGTCGACCCACCCGCGCGACACGCGCATCACGGATCCGTCGAATCGAGGAGAAACGAGCGCGGGGGCGTCAGAAGCAGAGCCGCCGTTCCACTGACGACGACTGACTACCGAGCGCGAGCGAGGTGGCGGCTGATCAAGTCGAGCGCTGCGGTCACCGGACCGTTCATCGATTCGTCGAGGTTCTCGTGGGGGCCTCGCAACGGTGTCAGCGACGCGTAGCCGGCGGCGAGCAACGCGCCGTCGTCATCGGATGACTCGTCGCTGACGTCACCGAGTTCGGGGGAGGCGGCGCCGAAGCGGAGTGGCAACTCGCCCTCGTCACCCAGCGGTTCGCCGCCAGCTCGCGGGCCCGCGGCGCTGACCACGCCGGCGGTCGAGATGTGGCCGCGTCGAACACCTCGCAGCTGGGCGGCGGGCAGATTCGGGACATTGAGGTTGAACACCGTGCTCGAGGGGGCTCGTAGGAGTTCGTCCACGACCTCGAGTGCCACCGCCGCCGCGGTTTCGTAGTGGACGGTTTCACCCCACTGCACCGATATCGCGAGTCCGGACAAGCCCAACTGCGCCGCGGTGAGGATTGCGCCGACGGTGCCCGAGTGCAGCACGCTGCGACCTACGTTGGCGCCGGCGTTGATTCCTGACAGTACGAGGTCCGGCTCGATCCCGAAGCTACCAATCGACCCGAGCAACGCGCACAGTGCTGGTGGCGCCTCGAGGGCGAAGGTGGGGATCGATTCGGCGCCGACGATCGTGTGTCGACGGTACCCGACGGAGGGATGTTCGAAGACATCACCGACGGCGGCGGACATGCCCGAGTAGTTCGTTCGCGGTGCCACGACGACGGCTTCACGCACGTCGCCGTCGGCGCCGTCCTCGATCCAGCGGGCTACCGCGCGAGCGAGTACCGCGATGCCCGGCGCCCCCACGCCATCGTCGTTCGTGATGAGAATTCGCATACGTCGTACCCTAACTGTCGTAAGTTACGTACCGAGGAAGAGAGGAATCGGTCGATGCTGCCCTCCGGCGAACAGATCGCGATTGCCCACGGCGACCAACGTGCCGTCATCACTGAGGTCGGGGCCACCCTTCGTACCTACGTCCAGGGCGGGGTGGCCGTCGTCGAAGGGTACGCGGGCGACGAAGTCCCCGTCGGGGCTCACGGTCAGGTCCTCTACCCGTGGCCGAACCGCTTGAGCGCGGAACCCTGGTCGTTCTCGGATCGCACCGGCCGACCGACCGTCGACATCGTTGAACAGGTGGCGGCGATCCACGGGCTCGTGCGGTGGCGACCTTTTCGTGTGGAGTCGGTGAACCAGAATCGCTGCGCGCTGTCGCTGCTCTTGCATCCCACACCGGCGTATCCATTCGCCTCGTCGATCGAAGTGGCGTACCACCTCGGCTCGATGGGCCTGACCGTGACGACGACGATCAAGAACCTCGACGAGGTGGCGATTCCATTCGGCTTGGGCTTTCACCCGTATCTCGCCGTTACCACGCCAACGATCGAGGGTTCGACGTTGCGTGTACCGGCCCGGGCCTTCGTCGCGGTGAACGCGCGTCAACTGCCGACCGGCGAAATCCTGCCTGTGACGCATCACGCGCTCGACTTCACCGTGGCAAAATCGCTCAACGGTCATGAGCTCGACGTCACGTACACCGAGCTGACCCGTGACGATTACGGCATGGCCACGGTCTCGTTGGTCGACAAGGACGACGGGTGCGTTGAACTGAGCATGGACCGAAACTTCCCTTACGTCCAGATCTACACGGGTGATCAACTCGGTCACGGTCGGCGACGGACCTCGGTCGCGGTCGAACCGATGACGTGCCCGCCGGACGCGTTGCGTAGCGGAAAGGACCTCGTGGTTCTTCAACCCGGTCAGCATTGGGCCGGATCATGGCGGATGCGACGTCTATTGTGAGCGGCCGAGTCGTCCTCGTGACGGGTTCATCTCGCGGTATCGGGGCGGCGACGGCGACCCGATTCGCGTCTCGCGGCGATCTCGTCGTGTTCAATTCGGCCACGAGCGTCCAAGCGGGCGAGCGCCTCGCAGCACAAACACCGAACTCGATCTACGTCCAGGCGTCGATCGGCGTGCCAGGTGAAGCCGAGCGACTCGTCACCGAAGTGCTCGATCGCCTGGGCCGCCTCGACGTGCTCATCAACAATGCGGCTACGACGTCGGTCATCGACCACCATGATCTCGCCGCCGCGTCACTGGAGGTGTGGCGTCAGATCTTCGAGGTGAACGTGTTTGGGACGTGGGCGATGTCGGTCGCCGCGATGGAGGCGCTGCGAGCGGCGAAGGGATCTATCGTCAACGTGTCGTCGATCGCCGGTATTCGCCAGACCGGATCGTCGATCCCCTACGCGACCTCCAAGGCGGCGCTCAATCACCTCACCACGCTGCTCGCCAAAGTCGTGGGCCCCGAGGTACGTGTCAACGCCGTTGCTCCGGGACTGGTCGATACCGAGTGGACGGCGCAGTGGGATGCGGTCCGCCATCACGTCCAGGCGGTTGCGCCCCTGCGTCGCAGCGCGACACCCGAGGACGTGGCCGCTGCTATCGAGTCGTTGGTAGACGACGTCTACGTGACAGGACAGATCCTTGCGGTTGACGGTGGGCTCAGTCTGATGCAGTGACCGGCTTCGTGGGTGGCACGGCTGCCCGCAGGAGTCGGTTCATCGCACTGGTGGCGCGACTGATCATGAGTCGTTGCCAACGACTTCGTTGGGCCACCCCGAGCGTTTCAAGGGCCCAATTCGGTAGTAGTCCGAGGGCGCTTTCAACGAGCAGCCAGTACGCGAGCCGTTGAACGAGGCCGCCGCCGACACCGGCTTTGAGAAAGTCGCGGGCCTCGACGCCGTCGGCGCTCAAACGCAACTCGGGGCGAAAGGCGCGTAGCCGGCGGTGTAGTTCCGCGACCGTCGTCGGCGGCGACTCGCCTCCGAGGTCCACCGCCACTTTGGCCATCTCGGACACGTAGCGGTCCCCGTCGGCCGATGAGAGTCGGTGGGGTCCAAAGAGCTGATAGGACTCAAGGAAGATTGTCGTGCCCGCGACGTGCACCCACGACAGCAGGTGCGGGTCGCTCGCCTCGTAGCTCACGCCGTCATCGGCGACGCCGCGTACCGCGAGGTGGATCGCCTTCACGCGTTCGATGGACGCGTACGCGGTGTTACGCGATCCGTAGGTGGTGTCGCCGATGAAGTTGGCGGTCTGAAGCACTCGACCTAACGTGTCCTCGCGGTACCGGGAGTGTTGTGCGACGCCCGCCATTGAGTACGGGTGCAGCATTTCGAGAAACAGCGAGCCGATACCCCCGATGAGCATGGCCGCCAGATCGCCGTGGACGATGCGTGCGACGCCGTCGACGGGCTGGTACGACTCGGCGGGGTCCAGACACATTGGCGGTGGCTCGCGCGTCAACCCAGCGGCGTTGCGAATCGACCGGTTGGCCCGCACCCGAATCCGCTCGGGAATCGGGGTCCTCGATTGGGGCACCGTGTCGTCCTCCTCGGTCGCGCCTCGTTCATTTTACGGCTGCTTTCATTTTCCCCGTCGCTCTGGGACACTGTGTGATGGCTCAAACGACACGTCGGCGAACAACCGATGCCGATGTCGCAACAGAATCCGACGTTTCGAGTGAGACGACGACGGCAACGAAACGACCGTGGAGCGTCGTCGTCTGGAACGATCCGGTCACGCCCATGAACGTGGTCGTGGCCATTTTCAAGAGAATCTTCGGCTATTCGAACAACAAGTGCACCCAGTTGATGCTGACGGTTCACCATGAAGGGCGGGCCGTGGTCTGGTCCGGTGAGCGTGAACGCGCCGAACGCTACTGCGTCAAGATCCAGGTTGCGGGACTGCAGTGCACGGTAGAGGAGGCCGCCTGATGGCGCCACGGCTCTTCATCCGTCGCCGCGACGGTCGAATCGAAGTGCGACTTAATGAAGCCGGCCGCGATGTCGTGCGCGCCATGGTCCGTCGAGTGGTGGCGGCTGAGAACGACCTCGAAGACGACTGGAATACCTTGCTGAACGGACCGATCGATCCGAGTCGAGACCAGGACGACCCCTTGCTCACCCTGGCGCGTCAGCACGACATGAGCTCTAACGCAGAACTGGCGTTGATGACCGTCGACGAGCCCTTTTTGAACGACGGTGAGGCGTGGGCCTGGTTGAGTACCCTGCAAGTCGCGCTTCGGGCGACGGCGAGCGCGCACGGACTGGTCAACGACGAACGCATCAATGACGCTGACGAGGCCGTACTAGGCGAGATCCAGGCGCTGCAGTCACTCCTGTTCTCACTCGCCGACGTGGTGTGACTCTTCGAGGTCCCGACGGGCCACGCCATCGCCGAAGCCCGTAGGCTGGGTGAATGCCAATTCGACCAACGCACCTGCTCATCCTCAGCTCGCTCACCCTCGGCGCAGTCGTACTCACGCCAGCGGTATCGCAGGCGTCGAGCAAGGTTTCGGTGTCGACGGTGCTGGCCGCAGCTAAGAACGCGATGATCGGTGAGAAAAGCGTGCACATCGTTGTAGCGTCCAAATCCGGCAAGACGGTGAATCACGTGACGGCCGATCTCGGCAGGTCGAGCGGGCAGGAGTACTTCGTCTCGGGCGCGGCCAGGGTGGAGATCCGGGTCACCGCGAAGAACGCGTACCTGAGCGGGAACGCCAAAGGCCTGACCACGCTGGTCGGCCTGACCGCAGCCCAGCAGAAGAAGGTCGGATCCAAGGTGATCGTGATGAAGGCGGGGACTTCGCCCTACACGACGTTCCAGTCCAATCTCACGGTGGCCGCCTTTGCGACCTTCCTGCCGACGGGCAAGGGCGTGTCGCTCACGACGAACCGTCGCAAGAACTTCGTCTTGACATGGACGAAGCCCGCGACGAGCACCACGTCAAAGACCAAGAGCGTCCTGACGATCTCGTCGGGTAAGAAGGCGCTCCCACTCTCTGAAGTCGTGAGTGGAACCACCGGCAGTGGCCAGACCACTTTCTCGCGGTGGGGCAAGTCGTTCTCGGTGACGCCACCGCCCTCGTCGAAGTTGGTGGCCTACTCGTCGATCGTGACCGGGTGACCGACCAGCGCCGCAGGCGCATCACCACCTATTTGACCAGGTACGTCAGTCGCCAGATCGCCGATTGGACTTAGGACCCTAGCGCGCAGTTGTGTCGCGCCCCGAATCTCCACTAGATAAGCCCTAGGCAATTCGAGCGATGTGGGGGGGTCATGGGTTCATACCGCGACGCGTGGGAACAGAGCATCAAGAGTCCGAATGAGTTCTGGGGCGAGGCCGCCAAGGGCGTCACCTGGTACCAGAGTCCGTCAGTCGTCCTCGACGACGCCAACGCGCCCCTGTATCGCTGGTTCAGCGATGGCGTGATGAACACGTGCTATAACGCGATCGACCGACACGTCGAGGCAGGCCGTGGCGCCCAGCGTGCGCTGATCTACGACAGCCCCGTCGCCGGGGTGAAGCGTGTCTACACCTACGACGAGCTGCTCGACGAGGTGTCACGCTTCGCGGGGGCGCTCCAATCGCTCAACGTCGCCAAGGGCGACCGTGTCGTGATCTACATGCCCATGATCCCCGAAGCGCTGATCGCGATGCTCGCCTGTGCCCGCATTGGTGCCATCCACTCGGTCGTCTTCGGCGGATTTGCCGCGCACGAGCTGGCGATGCGCATCAATGACGCGGCACCGAAGGTCGTGATCTCGGCGTCCTGCGGCATCGAGGTGAACCGCGTCATCGAATACAAGCCGTTGCTCGACGCAGCCCTGAACGAGGCGAGTCACCACCCCGACGCGTGCGTCATCGTGCAACGGCCCCAGGCGCAGGCCACGATGGAGGCTGGCCGGGACTTCGATTGGAACGACCTGATGGCATCGGCCGCTCCGACGCCGTGCGTGCCGGTCCAGGCCACGGATCCGCTCTACATTCTCTACACCTCGGGTACCACGGGTCGGCCCAAGGGCGTGGTACGAGACAACGGCGGCCACGCCGTCGCCCTGACCTGGTCCATGCCCAATATCTACGACACCACGGCGGGCGAGGTGTTCTGGGCGGCGTCTGACGTTGGATGGGTCGTCGGGCACTCGTACATCGTGTACGCGCCGTTACTCGCGGGTGCGACGACCTTGCTGTACGAGGGAAAGCCAGTGGGTACACCCGACGCCGGGGCGTACTGGCGCGTCATTGCCGAATGGGGCGTTAAGACATTGTTCACCGCGCCGACGGGGTTCCGCGCTGTGAAGCGAGAGGACCCCACCGGGTCCCTGATCGGCCAGTATGACCTGTCGGGGTTCAAGTACCTCTTCCTCGCCGGTGAACGGTTGGACCCGGAGACCTACTCGTGGGCGAGTGAGCACTTGGGTGTTCCAGTCATCGACCACTGGTGGCAAACCGAGACAGGCTGGCCCGTCGCGGCGAACCTCATGGGCCTTGAACCGATGGTCGTGAAGCCGGGATCGCCCACGGTGCCGGTGCCGGGGTTCAACGTACAGATCTTCGGCGAATCGGGAGAACGCGCGCCTGCTGACACCGAAGGACTCATCATGATCGAGCTCCCGTTGCCGCCAGGCTGCATGGCCGGCGTCTGGGGCGACGAGCAGAAGTTCTTCGACACCTATCTGAGTCACACCCCGGGTTACTACTTGACCGGAGACGGTGGTCACTTCGACGAGGACGGGTATCTCTTCGTCATGGGTCGCGTCGACGACGTCATCAACGTGGCGGGTCACCGTCTCTCCACCGGTGAGATCGAGGAGATCATCGCGTCGCACCCAGACGTCGCCGAATGCGCCGTCATCGGCGTTGCCGACGCGTTGAAGGGACAGATCCCACGTGGGCTCGCGGTCCTGAAGGCCGGTGTTCAGCGTGACCACGACGAAATCGCCGCCGAACTGGTCCAGAAGGTCCGTGACCAGCTCGGCGCCGTCGCGAGTCTTCGTCAGGTTGACATCGTGGACGCGCTGCCCAAGACCCGATCGGGCAAGGTACTGCGCAAGTCCATGCGGGCGATCGCCGACGGCGTCGACATGCCAGTACCGTCGACGATCGACAACCCCGCCACCCTCGACGCGCTTCGTCCGATCCTTCACCCCGAGGGTTAGCCCTCGGGGTGACCGTATCGAGAGAATCGGGCTCGTTCGGTGAACCCTGTGTCGCGATAGACGCGCTGGGCGGCATGGTTCGAGTGGGCGACACCGAGACCGACCCATGGCACGCCCCGCGCGTGCGCGGCACCGACAACGCCGCGCATCATGCGTCGAGCGAGTCCCTGGCCACGGTAGTCACTCGCGGTGGCGACGGAGGCGATGACGTGATAGCCCGATCGCCACTGCGTGAGCGCCGCGACGGCGCTCAGGACCGCTCCGTCCCAGATGCCGTACCACGAGATCACCGACTCCGCCCCGGGCCAGACCGATGAGCGCGGGGCATCTCGTTCGAGCAACGCAGTGATCGCGAGTGCGTCGGCAACCACCACGACGCCGGCGTCGGCGTCCATAGCCTCGGTTCGACGAGTGTAGAAGTCCCAGTTGCTCCGCCGTTGGAGCCCGCCGGCGCAGTCCCCGAGGGTCGAGTCGACGATGAGGCACGTTCGCCACTCGTCGAGCGGACTCGCGGCCGGGCCAGCGCTCAAGCCGAAGGCCTCATCACGTTCGACCGTGAACCACATCGTGTCGCCGTCGCGTTGCGCGCCGCCGAATTGCTCGCGTACGGCGAAGAAATGGAATGGACTCGCGTCGCCGTAGCGTGACGTCGCCCACGACAGGGCCCGGTCCACGTCTTCGGTCTGTTCTCGCACAATCTGATGTTAGGAGTCGGTGGGTGGGCCACGATTTAGCGTCGGGACCGTTACGCGCCTGGTACGAGTGGATTCTCGTCGCAAGTGGCGGTTGGAGTTGAACCCGTTGCGTTCGATATCGTGAGGAATCAGTGCCGCTCACGCGGCTCGGGCGGAGGAGCCATGACGACGGGTCGAATGTCTCGAGAGGCGTTACTTGAATCCATCGAGCGTGATGAGATCGACACGGTGATCCTGGCGATCACCGACATGCAGGGCCGCCTACAGGGCAAGCGGATCGACGGGCGATTCTTTGCGCGCGAGTTCCTCGAGGGCTCAGGCGAGGGTTGCAGTTACGTCCTCGCGTCCGACGTCG
This sequence comes from Actinomycetes bacterium, assembly GCA_021795095.1. Next base: position 8,250 of record JAJYPU010000023.1, read on the forward strand.
ACATGCGCACCGTCGATGGCTTCGCCTTGACGTCCTGGGAGCGGGGCTACGGCGACCTCGCATTCGTTCCTGATTTCTCGACCGTTCGCGCAATGCCGTGGCACGAAGCCACCGCGGTGGTGTTCGCCGATGTTCGAACCATTGACGGTGCTGACGTCGCCGTGTCGCCGCGACAGATCCTCCAGCGCCAGGTGGATCGCCTAGACGAACGCGGGTGGGTTGGCTTCACCGGGACCGAGTTGGAGTTCCTCGTCTTCGCCGATACCTACGAAGCAGCATGGAACTCGGGGTATCGGGGCCTCACACCGGTCAATCAGTACAACGTCGACTACTCCATCTTGGGGACTTCACGCGTTGAGCCTCTGCTTGGGCGGATACGACGGTCGATGCGTGGCGCTGGTATGGAGGTCGAGTCATTGAAGGGGGAGTGCAATCTCGGGCAACACGAGATCGCCTTTCGGTACGCCCCGCTGGTCGATAAGTGCGACGAGCACGGGCTCTTCAAACTGGGCGCGAAAGAGATCGCGGCCCAGGAGGGCTACAGCTTGACGTTCATGGCGAAGTTCAACGAACGCGAAGGCAACTCCTGCCACATTCACCTATCGCTGCGCGACCGGGCGGGCGAGGCGGTCTTTGTCGGCGAGGGGACCTACGGATTCTCGCCGATCTTCGAGCACTTCCTCGCCGGTCAGATCGCCTACGCGAGGGAGTTGTCGTTGTGGCTGGCACCCAACGTCAACAGCTACAAGCGTTTCGTCGAGGGGTCGTTCGCGCCGACCGCACTGGTGTGGGGGCTCGACAATCGGACGTGCGCGTTCCGAGTCGTGGGACACGGGTCGTCGGTTCGCGTCGAGTGCCGCATCCCCGGCGGCGACGTCAATCCCTACCTCGCCGAGGCCGCTCTGGTCGCCGCGGGACTTCGCGGCATCGAGGAGTCACTGTCCCTGGCGCCACCGTTTACGGGTAACGCCTACACCGCCGACGCGCCACATGTTCCGACGACCCTCCGAGAGGCTGCCGCGCTGTTCGACGCGTCGGCCGTGGCCCGCGAGGCCTTTGGCGACGACGTGGTCGACCACTACGTCCACGCCGCACGTGTCGAGATCGCCGCCTTTGACGCCGCGGTGACCGATTGGGAGCGATTCCGAGGATTTGAGAGGTTATGAGCACGATTTCCCTAGTCAATCCGTCAACCGAGGTCGAGATCGCGTCGGTGGCGATGCACGACGCCGACGGGGCCGATCGCGCGATCGAACGTGCGACGCAGGCGGCGACGCGCTGGCGTACGGTGACTCCGGCCGATCGCGCGCGACTGCTGCGGCGTTTCGCTGAGGTCATCGACGGCCACATCGAGGAACTCGCCCAGCTCGAGGTCGCAAACTCTGGACACACGATCGCCAATGCCCGCTGGGAGGCCGGCAACGTTCGAGACGTCCTGTACTACTACTCGGGTGCACCCGAACGGCACGCTGGTCGCCAGATCCCCGTGGCCGGTGGCGTCGACATGACTTTCTTCGAACCTCTCGGCGTGGTCGGCATCATCGTGCCATGGAATTTTCCCATGCCAATCATGGGCTGGGGACTGGGTCCCGCGTTGGCAGCGGGCAACACGGTGGTGTTGAAGCCCGCGTCGTTGACGCCCCTCACCGCGATGCGGATCGGTGAGCTCGCATTGGACGCTGGTATCCCCGAGGGGGTGTTCCAGGTCATCACCGGCGAGGGGTCGATGGTCGGCGAGCGATTCGTGACGCATCCCTCGGTGCGTAAGATCTGCTTCACCGGGTCCAACGCCGCTGGTCGCCGGATCATGGAAGGGTGCGCGGCGCAGGTGAAGCGCCTCACCTTGGAACTTGGCGGCAAGAGCGCCAACATCGTCTACGCCGACGCCGATCTCGAGCGAGCGGGCGCCATGGCGCCGTACGCGGTCTTCGACAACGCGGGCCAGGACTGCTGTGCGCGATCGCGTTTGCTCGTCCAGTCATCGGGTTATGACCGGTTCATGGAGTACTTCGAAGCCGCGGTCAAGGCGGTCAAAGTCATCGACCCACGCGACGAGGCGAGCGAGATGGGTCCGCTCATCACCGCGGCCCACCGTGACACGGTCGCCAGCTACGTCGACGAATCAACTGTCGCATTCCAGGGCAGCGCTCCGAGCGGACCGGGCTACTGGTACCCACCGACGGTGCTCGACGGCACCGACCGCGCGGCGCGTTCCTACTGTGAGGAGATCTTCGGGCCGGTGGTCTCGGTCGTGCGCTTTGAGGACGAGGCGCAGGCAATCGCCCTCGCCAACGAGGGCCCCTACGGTCTCTCGGGTTCGATTTGGAGTCGGGACATCGGTCGGGCGTTGCGAACCGCTCGGGGCGTCGAGACGGGCACGCTGTCGATCAACTCGAATTCGTCGGTTCGCTATGCGACCCCCTTCGGGGGTTTCAAGCAATCGGGCCTGGGTCGCGAACTCGGTCCCGACGCGCTGCACTCCTTCAGCGAGGAGAAGAACGTGTTCATAGCAACGGAGGAATGATGGGACGTTTGGAGAAGAAGGTAGCGATCATCACCGGTGGTGCGAGTGGCATCGGACTCGCGACCGCGAAGCGGTTCGCCACTGAAGGGGCCAAGGTCGTGGTCGCTGACCTGGCCGACGACGTGGGTTCGGCGCTCGCCGCTGAAATCGGCGGCACGTACGTGCACGTCGACGTCGCCGATGAGGCGAGTGTCCAGGCGATGTACGCGCGCGTGGTCGAGGTCTACGGCGGTGTCGATGTCCTGTTCAACAATGCGGGCATTTCACCGGCTGACGACGACTCGATCCTTACGACGGGTCTCGACGCCTGGCGTCGGGTCCAAGACGTGAATCTGACCTCGGTCTATCTCTGCTGCAAATACGGCATACCGCTGCTGTTGGAGCGTGGCGGGGGTTCGATCATCAACACCGCTTCCTTCGTCGCCATGTTGGGTTCAGCCACTTCCCAGGTCTCCTACACGGCGTCCAAGGGTGGGGTGCTGTCGATGAGTCGGGAGCTTGGCGTCCAGTTCGCTCGTCAAGGTATCCGGGTGAACGCGCTGTGCCCGGGACCGGTCAATACGCCGCTGCTTCGCGAACTCTTCGCGAAGGATCCCGAACGCGCGGCGCGACGCCTCGTGCACGTACCCATGGGCCGCTTCGCTGAGCCCGAGGAGATCGCCAGCGCCGTGCTCTTTCTCGCCAGTGACGACGCATCGTTCATCACGTCATCGACGTTCCTCGTCGACGGCGGCATCGGGGCCGCGTACGTTACTCCGCTCTAGCGGTTCGTCGATATCTCACCGACAGCGAAGTACTCGCTGAGGTACTTCTCGCCCTCGTCGGGGAAGATTGTGACGACGATGGCGCCGGCGGGGAGTTCGGCGAGGACCTGTCGGGCAACCACGAGGTTCGCGCAAGAGATCGGACCAACGAGAACTCCGTGTTCGCGCGCCAGCCGTCGCATCTCGGCGACGGCGTCATCGCTGTGAACGGCGATGACGCGATCGACGAGTTCGGCGTTGCGTTGGTAAATGGGCGGTACGAAGCCGTCCGAGATCCCCTCGATGCGGTGCAACGCGATATCGCCACAGACGATCGTGGAGGACTCGGCGGGTTCGAGCGCTACCACGAGGGCCGACGGGTTCGCCGATCGGAATGCCTGTCCGACGCCGATGAGCGTGCCGCCGGTGCCCACGCCCATGATGAATGCGTCCGGTGGTCGGCCCGGTGGCAGCTGAGCGAGGATCTCGGGACCGAGCCAGGCCCGGTTCTCCTCGATGTTCCACTCGTTGGAGAACTGGTGCGGCGCGAAGTAGCCGGGCTCTCGGCCAAGTCGGTCGGCTTCTTCGAGCGCGTCGTTCACGTGGAAGGTCCCGATGGTGCGCAACTCGGCGCCGAAGGCCGTCGAGATCGCGGCTCGCTCGCTGCTGAGCCCCTCGGGCATGATCACCAGCATGCGGTAACCCTTCACCGCAGCGACCATGCTCATGGCATTGCCGGTGTTGCCACTCGACGCTTCCACGATCGTGTCGCCACGATGGAGAAGGCCATCGCGCTCCGCGCGTTCGATGATGTAGCGCGCCATCCTCGCCTTGATTGAGCCCGATGGATTCAGGTACTCGAGCTTGACGAAGACGCCGTCGACGGTGATAAGGGGCGTCGATCCGATCGCATCGAGCACCGTGGTCGCGTGATCAGTGTCCATGTCACTCCTCGCCTGAGGCCACACTACGACGCCGAGGATGCCAGATGACACTTCCAGGGGCGACGCTTCACCGTGCTACGTGGCTCGACGATGGCTCTCGACGTGGTGGTTCGACGCACCCACAGCGACAGCACGCTGACGTGGCGCAGTGACGGACCCCGGTACACTCGGCGCGTGTGGGTACTGGAACGCCTTCGGAGCGATCACGCCGACGCCGTCCTCACATTCGAGACCGAGAACCGGGCTTTCTTTAGCGCCACAATCTCTGATCGTGGCGACGCCTACTTCGAGCACTTCGCCGAACACCATCAATCGTGTTTGAACGAACAAGACGCCGGCGTGTGCGCCTACTTTGTCGTGGTCGACGAAGTTGGCTCAGTTCTGGGGCGATTCAATCTGTACGAGATTAAGGACGGGGCGGCGGAGGTTGGCTACCGCGTGGGCGAACGCGCCACCGGGCGCGGCCTCGCGACCGACGCGCTGCGTGCGCTGTGCGCCCTGGCGCGAGACGAGTTGTCCTTGACGACGCTCACTGCCCGGACAAGCGACGAGAACGTGGCGTCTCAACGGGTCCTCGAGAAGTGTGGCTTCGTTGTCATGGGGCCAGTCGAGGTCGGTGGTCGTCCGGGGCGCTGGTACCGGTTCACGCCGCGGACGCGATGATGGGCTCCATCCAAGACAATCAACTTCCGGGCGATGTCGGCGTGATGGTGGTTGTCGCCTGGGCGCTCACGCTCGCTGTCGTCGGGTTGGCGCTGCTACGACGGCGAGATGTCACCTGACCTTCGGGTGAGGGTGTCAGCGGATAGCACCCGAGGAGCGCGAATCAAGTAACGGAAGATTTGTCGTTGCCGCGTCGGGTGTTTCTGTGAATGGACGCGAAACAGGCGTCGATTCACCGGTTGGAAGTGGTGCGCCGGCCGGGACTTGAACCCGGAACCTGTTGATTAAGAGTCAAATGCTCTGCCAATTGAGCTACCGGCGCAAGTCGAGTCTATACCGCCGTGCCGGTGGCTGATGGGTTCGCTATCGGTGTTGTACGGCCTTGACCTCGAGGAACTCCTCAAACCCGTAAGCCCCGAGTTCTCGGCCGATGCCGGATTGCTTGTAACCGCCGAACGGGGCGACCACGTTAAAGGAACCGCCGTTGATCTCGACCTGACCGGTGCGGATCTTGCGAGCCACCTCGAATGCCTTCTCGTCAGTCGCCGCCCAGACGCCCCCGGCGAGGCCGTACGTCGAGTCGTTCGCGATCTCGATCGCCTCCTCTTCGGTGTCGTAGGGGATAATCGAGAGCACTGGTCCGAAGATCTCCTCTCGCGCGATCGTCATGTCGTTGCGCACGTCAGAGAAGATCGTCGGCTGGACGTAATAGCCGCTCTCGTACCCCGGGGGAGGCGTGACACCGCCGCACAGCAGGCGCGCGCCCTCGTCGATCCCCTTGGTGATGTAATTGCGTACGCGCTGCAACTGCGCGGCGCTCGCGAGCGGACCGATAAGACTCGATCCGGTCACCGGGTCACCGGGCTGCAGACCTTCGGCGGCAGCCACCGCCACTTGTTCGACCTCGGCGAGCCGTGACCGGGGCACCACCATGCGCGTGAGCGCCGAACACGTCTGACCCGAGTTGAGGTAGCACTTGAAAACCCCGTCAGCGACGGCTTTGGGTATGTCCGCATCCTCGAGGATGATGTTCGCCGACTTTCCGCCGAGCTCGAGCGAGACGCGCTTCACCATCTCCGCGGCGATCTGCATCACGCGCTTTCCGGCGCGTGTCGATCCCGTGAATGACACCATGTCGGTCTTCGGGTGGGCGACGATCGCTTCGCCGACGACGGGGCCGAGTCCCGAGATCAGATTGAAGACGCCATGGGGGAGTCCGACCTCGTCGATGATGTCAGCCAGTATGAACGCGTTGAGCGGCGCTACTTCACTCGGCTTGAGCACAACGGTGCAGCCTGCGGCCAGCGCCGCGGCCACCTTGTTCGCGATCTGGTGCAGGGGGTAGTTCCACGGTGTGATCGCTGCCACGACGCCCACCGGCTCACGGAGCAGCGTCGAGTTGCCGACTTCCTCCTTCCACGAATAGTCAGCGGCCCGACGCGCGTTGTCCGCGAAGGTCGCGGTCGGTAGCCCGACTTGGATGCCCTTTGACAACATCAACGGCATGCCGACTTCGTGGGCGATGACCAGTGCGATCTCGTCGCTGCGCTCGGCCAACTTCTCGGAGATTCGTTGGAGGTACTCCGAGCGCTCCTTGGCGCTCGTATTGGACCAGGACGGGAAGGCGGCCGATGCCGCTTCCACCGCGCGGTTCGCCTCGTCGACGGTACCGGCGGGCACCGAACCGTAGGCGTCACCAGTGGCGGAGTCGTAGACCGTGAAGGTCTCGCGAGACGTTGCGCGAACCCACGCACCGTCAATGAAGAACGAGTCACGAGCAATGACCATGAATCCCCCTTTGACCCCGACATCGGGCCCTCAGGGAGAATCTACTCGGACCGGTCAGTCCGGCGTCCGGTGAAACTACGCCTTGACTTGGGGTGAGCGACGGGGGTCGAACCCGCGACCTCCAGGACCACAACCTGGCGCTCTAACCAACTGAGCTACGCCCACCAAGCCTCACCAGTATGGCACAGGGCCGGACTTGCTCCGGTGGTGTGGGTACCGGTGGTCCGTTCAGTACGCTTCGTGTACGCCCCTGTAGCTCAACTGGATAGAGCAGACGGTTTCTACCCGTCAGGTTGCGGGTTCGACTCCTGCCGGGGGCACGGTGAGGTTTTCACGTTTCGGCGTTCACAGTCTTCACGTTTGGTGTGACACACATCAGTGCCATGGTCGTTTGCGGGCCGCCTTCATCTGTCGCTAGTTGAACTCGGGTCTCGTCGAGTCACGAGAACGCCGTGTGGCGTGAGTGCTGCCACGTTAAGGGGTCGCTAAGCCGGAGGACTTGGTAAGTCGGCGCTCACGAGATCAGTGAGTGTCCGACGTCGTCGGCGGCGGGTCTTCACCGGAAGTCCGGTGAGACGTCGCCGTTCGTCGTCAATGCGCTTCTCCTCAAAGGAGTCGAGGATGCGCTTGTTGCGTGCGACAAAGCAGGTGAGCGTGAACAAGGAGATGGCGGTCACCCCCGTGACCCGACACCAACCCCGGGTCATGTCGTTGCTCGCGCGGTCCTTGGTGGTCGAGAAGGTCCGCTCGACGGCGGTTCGCCGCGCGTAGGAGAGGCGGTGGGCCCGGCTCGGGTAGTCGTGCTTCTGAGTGGACTTCGCGGCGACGCTCACCGGGACGGTGAGCGTTTGCTGACAGCAGCACTGCGGAGGCACTTCGGGCGGAGTGAGAACCTCGGGTCGCGCGAACGAGAGCGCCATCGACGACGCTCGCAGTGGACAGCGCACCTTGCCCGTCACCGCCGGGCAGGCCACCCGGTGGTAGCCGTCGACGTCGTCGGCGCTCTGACGACCGAGTTTGTAGCGGGCGAGTTCGGCACTCGCGAGATCGTGCGCGCTGGTCTCGCGCTCACTCGCTCCGCGCGAGAGTGGGTTGAGCGCCAACAGGGCGGTCGGGGTGCTCGGGCAATACAGGTTGCCGTTGGCGACCACCGCACCGGCGTAGGTGCCGCGCGGTCCACGGTCCTGGGGGTGCAGGTCGGTGATGATCTTCGCGCCGAGCGCCCGCAGCGGCAACGCCCAGTGCTCGGCGACCCGGTGCGCGTAGCCCGAGTCGGCCAGCACGTCGCCGAGTTCGACGCCACTTCGCACCATTCGGGTCAGCACCGCCACGAACGCGGCGGGCGGATCGACCGAGCAGCTCGTCACGAGGATCCGACGCACCAACTCGGGCGCGGCCGGTCCGCCCTCTTCACGCACCATGGTCGCGGCCTGGAGCTCGTAACCAAAGAACAGCTCGTCGGTTCGTCCCGGTTGGTCACTCTTGCGCCGTCCCCAACTCGCCTCACCGTCCGCGCAGACCCCACCTCGACACGACGGTGGGCGCGAGAAGGTCTCGTGGTCGCTCCAGTCGACGGCGAGGGCGCTCGTGCGCTCCTTGAACGCTCGCGGCACGCTCGCCTCCATCAGCGCGTCGAGTACCCCACTCAGGCGCTCCGATGGCTCCCCGTCGGGGACCTCCTTCTCGAGCGCCGCGACGAGCAGTGCGAAGGTGCGCTCGACCTGGCGGTAGGTGAGCGGGTGCCACCCGTTCGGCCAGCGAACGTCGACGCCGAGGGCGCGTCGCTCGTCGCCGGGCAGCGCGAGCAGTGCGTGGAGCACGCGGGTGAGGTGCGCCGCGCGGCCGTCACCCTGGGAGAGAAGCATTCCGAGCAGCAACGTGCGCACGCGCAGCTGGCGAGGTCGCACGCCGACGGGCAAGAGCGCCTCGAGGCGCGGGGCCACCCCCGAAAGGTCAACGATCGCCTCGAACCAGGAAAGAGCGCTCACCGTCGTCCCGTGAGCAGGCGCACCGTCTCGTCGTCGCCCGCGGGGGCCATCGCGCCCACCAGGTCACCGAGTCGCTGGGAGCAGACGACGCCGGCCGCGTCCATGAAGGCTTTCAGCCCGATCAGTTGGGCGCACTCGACCAGCCAGGTGGAGCGCAGTCGCGAGGTCTCCAGGCGTGGCAGGTCCGCGCCGCCCGCGAGGCGCCAGACCACGGGTGCGGTCACGTTGAGCCGCTGGGGGTCTCTTCCGCCGACGACGAAGTCCGAGCCGGCGAAGCGCGCCGAGGACCTCAACGCGTCGTGGTAGCGAGCGAGCACGGGAACGATTCGCGCCCGCGCTCCCTTCACCACAACGACCAGCCCGCCCGAACGTTCCTGGACGTCGGTGCCGCGCACGAGGCGCAGATCGGCGCCGACCAGGCCCGCCCCCGCCCCCAGGGCCAAGAGCCCCTCGACGTGGGCCCGCCGCGCGGGCGTCGGCTGATGGCGCGCGAGGGCGAAGTAGGCGGCGAGCTGGGCGGTTGAGTAGGGGGGTTTGGCTCGCTCACGCGACAGTGCCGATGGACTGGGCCCCGGTGCGAGCACCGCGCGCGCGAGCGCACGCAGGTTGGTGCGCAGCGTGCGCCGCGAGGCCGCGGTCAGCGTCGTGGCCTCAAGGACGCATCGTTCGATCACCGAGGGGCGCACGAGCACCTCGGGGACCAGTTCCAGACCGATCGAGGCGCCAAAGGCACCGAGCCTCATCGCACCAAAGAGCAACGCCTTGGCCCGCGTGGCACTCGTGGGCGCGGCTCGAGTCACGACGTCTCGAACGAAGTCGGTGACCGCGTCGCTCGTCGCGCGCCGGTAGTTCGCGACGGTGGTCGCGGCCGCTGACGGGACGTCCGGTGTCATCGAGCAGTATGCTACTGTACGACGTCCGCGGAAGGGCGGATGTGACGTGAGAAGGTGGCATCGTGCAGTTGGACAAGGCGACCCGGGCCGAGTTTGCGCGTCTGAGCAACGAGATCGCCGCCGCCGCTCGAGCCGGTTTGGCGCTGCCGGGCACCCTCACGCACCGGCGCACCCGGTGCGGCAAGGCGGGGTGTCGCTGCACGGCGGATCCGCCGGTCCTGCACGGTCCCTATTGGTCCTGGACCCGAAAGATCGAGAACAAGACGGTGACCCGCTATCTCAGCGACGCCGAGGTCGCTGACTACCAGGTCTTCTTCGAGAACGCCAAACAGCTGCGTGTGCTCTTGTCCGAGCTCGAAGCCCTGAGCCTCGCGGTCGTCGAGGCTCGGCCCCGCCCGGCGCGGTCGAATCGACGATCAGACTGAGCCGCGGTCGTCATCCACACTGTGGTCGAGCATCGCGTATCGCGTGGTTGTCGGCACCGCACAAACCGAAACTTCCTGCTCAGCGGCAAAGGTGAAGACCTCAC
>JAJYPU010000167.1 GCA_021795095.1 Actinomycetes bacterium
TCCAGACCGAGTGGTCGCTGTGGTCGCGTGACGTCGAGGACAATGGTGTCTTAACGACGGTGCGAGAACTCGGCATCGGTTTCGTGGCCTACTCACCGTTGGGGCGGGGATTCCTGTCGGGGACGATCCGCAGCGTCGAGGACCTCGACGAGAACGACTTCCGTCGACACTCGCCGCGCTTTCAGGGGGAGAACTTCGCCAAGAACCTCGAGCTCCTCGAGCGTGTTCGCCAGATCGCGGCCGAGAAGGACGTCACGTCGAGCCAGTTGGCGCTGGCGTGGGTGCTGGCCCAGGGTGAGGACGTTGTGCCTATCCCGGGCACGAAGCACCGCCACTACCTCGAGGAGAACATCGGCGCCCTCGACATCCATCTCAGCGACGAGGACCTGGCCGAGCTTGACGCCGCCGTGCCGGTCGGATCGAGCGCGGGCGACCGATACGCCGACATGACGACTGTGAATCGCTAGGCGATCAGCGACGCGACCCGTCGCGAGTGCGGCGGACGGTGGTCGGTCGTCACTCGTCGTCGTGCGGTGACGGTGACCTCGAGGCAGCGGCCTCGTGGCGGATCCGCGACGACGGACTGCTCCCGGTGCGTGACGACGAGTGGATAGCGTGGCGGATATGGCCGAAAGTTTGGTACGTGACCTGCACGGCGTCCGGGCGCTCGTCACCGGTGGGACGAGTGGACTCGGTCGGGCGATGGCCGAGGCGCTCGCACTCGCCGGCGCGCAGGTCGTGGTCACGAGTCGCGACCGTGAACGGGCGCGCGACGCCGCGCAGCGTCTCGGAGCCGGCGCGCGTGGTTGGGCGATGGACGTTCGAGAACCCGATGCGGTGTCGAGCGCGGTCGACGAGATCTACGGCGAACTGGGCGGCCTCGATCTCCTCGTGTGCAACGCGGGTGTCGGGATGCGCACGGTCAACCCGCGGTTCCTCAGCCAGCCTCAGCCGTTCTGGGAGGTCTCGGCGGACGGCTTTCGCAACGTCGTCGATACGAAGATCGTTGGAACCTTCTTGGTGGCCCGCGCCGTCGTCCCACGCATGCTCCAGGACGGTGGCCGCGTGGTCGTGATCTCGATGAACGTCGAGACGATGACCCGGGCCGGCTTCGTGCCCTACGGCCCGTCGGGCGCCGGGGTCGAGGCGCTCGCCCAGGTGATGGCGGCCGACCTCGCGACGACGTCGGTTCGCCTCAACGTGCTCCTTCCGGGGGGCGCCACGGCTACCGGCATGATCCCCGACGAGGTCTCGCCCGACGTTCGAGCACGGCTCTTGGATCCCGCCATCATGGGTCCGCCCATCGTGTGGCTCGCCTCACCGGAGGCCGCCCACGTCCACGGTGAGCGAATCACGGCCACCGAGTTCGATGAGTGGCGCTCGCAGCGCGCCCGTTGAGAGCCGAACTGAGGCGTTAAACGCTCAGGATCACCGACGTCTGGTGCCGGGTGGCGGCGTCGTCGCGCGAACGACCGTACCTATTGGCTAGCGGCGATAGGCGACTGGCTGGCTCGGCACCAAAGGGCGGATACACCCCTCCAACACCACGGCCGGCATGAGGCCCTCGTAACGACCTTGGTCCATCACGAGACCTCGGCGAGGGAACCCGACGACGTCGCGCCTGCGTTCCACTCGGTCATGGGGGCGGCCCGACGGCTCCATCCGACTGTTCCCGAGACGGCTTTCAAGACCGATCGTTGCCGTACGAACGACGAGCACGACGATTCCCGCCGTTCATACGGGTAGCGGGGCTACTCTCGACTGGTAACGCGAGGCCCGCAATGTGAGGAGCGCATCCTGAAGGCCGAAACGATCGAGCCGCTTCGAAGCGAACAGTCGACGTTCCGGCCCGACATCCAAGGGCTCCGCGCTGTCGCGGTTATCCTCGTCATCTTGTTGCACGCCTCGGTCCCGGGCTTCGAGGGTGGCTACATCGGTGTCGACGTGTTCTTCGTCATCAGCGGCTTCGTGATCACGAGGCTGCTTCTTCGTCAACCCAAGCGCAGCATCCGACAAAATCTGGCGCACTTCTACGTCCGTCGTATCCGGCGCATCGTGCCCGCGGCGGCGGTGGTCCTGGTGGCGACCGCGTTCGCGGCCTACGTGCTGCTCGGCGCAAACTTCAACGTCCAACTGCTCGGCGACGTCCGATGGGCTGCGCTCTTTGGGGAGAACTTCAGGCTCATCAACACCGGGAGCAACTACTTCATTCCGGGCCTCGCGCCGTCGCTTGTCACGCACTACTGGTCGCTCGCGGTCGAGGAGCAGTTCTACTTGGTGTACCCGGTGATCATCTTCTCGATCGTCCGGTTCGCCCCGTCAACCAGTCGGGTGCGGGCCTTGGCCGGTTTCCTCGTCCTCGCCATCGTGCTGTCGGCGTGGTGGTCGTTTCACCTCACGTCCGTGAACCCCGTGGCGGCCTACTACTCACCCTTCACCCGGTTCTGGCAGTTCGCGCTCGGCGGGCTCGTCGCCGTCCTCCCCGTCTCGTGGGCTCGACGGACCCCACTCGCGAACTCCATCGGCGCGGTGCTAGCGCTCGTGGTCATCGCCGTCGCGGCCCTTCGTCTTAACGCCTTCAGCGCCTATCCCGGTGTGCTCGCGTGGTGGCCCAGCGCGGCGGCCGCCGTCTTGCTCTGGACGGGCCAGTCGAGCCTGCGTGTGGCGCCCGTCGCGTGGCTCTCGTGGCGACCCCTGGGCTACGTGGGGGATATCTCGTACTCGCTCTACCTGTGGCACTTCGCGTGGTTGATGCTGCCCCTCCAGCTCGTCCACCCCATCTCGTCGCCGCTGGCGCGAATCGTTGAAATCGCCGGGGCGGTCGTCTGCGCGGTCGTCTCGTACCACTTCGTCGAGAATCCAATCCGCCGATCGACGCAGCTCGGACGAGATCCGTGGGCGACGGCCATACTCCTGGTGATCTGTCTGGTGCTCTCCTGGGACGTGACGTTTTCGGTAGGACGACTCGTGCACGTCTTATAGCCGCGACTGATTGGTCAGTTGGTGATGAAGGCCGGTCGGTCGAGGTGGAGCCTCACGTGGTAAATCGACTCGATCTCGTCGACCACGAACGTGGCGAAGACGTCGCCGCCGATGGCGCTGAAGTGGATCCCGTCCGGTGCGCGGATCACGGCCTTCGCGTGGTTCACGGGTGCGCTGGCGCGGTAGTGCCCGCGGTGGTTAGTGAAGAGGCCCCACGTCGATAGGTAGGTGACGCCCGGCACGGTATGAGCGACACGTTGATAGAGCGAGTTGAGTACCGTCACCCCGGCATTGAATGTGGCCGGCGCCATGGTCGGGAGTCCGACCCAGAGGACGTAGCTGCCGGCGCGGGTGGCCAGGGAGTCGACCTGTCGGATCAACATTGCGTACCGGTTTCGCCAGCTGGGCGTGTTGAATGCGTAGGAGCGACCGTCGAAGCGGATGGCCTGCTGATCATTTGCGCCGAGCAAGACGATAAGCAGATTGGGGTGGAACCGCGCGAGCATCGACCTCTCCTGGCGGGGCCAGTCGTAAAACCACGTGGCCGCCAGACCCGTCGAGGTCTTGTCCATGAGGTGGAGTCTGAACGTGCTCGTCGTGGCCATCTCGCTATCGAGGCCCCAACCCAAATCCGTGCCCAACGAGTCGCCGATCTCGAGGACGCTACAGTGCCCGATCGCGCTGGTGGCGACGGTGCGTCTCGGTAGCGACGTTGCGAGCCCGCAGCCGCGCGCCCGCTGGTTCAGGGCCGCCGACGGTGTGGTGAACGCCGGATTCGTCGTCACCGTCGTCGTCGGATGGTGGAACTTGATCGACGTCGTCACCGACGCCGACGGCGTCGTCGTCGACGGGATCGACACCCCCGGCTGCGTCGACTCGACGAGTATTCCAACGAGCACGAGGGTGCCGAGTACTCCGAGCAATTTCGCTCGCAGGGTCCAATGACTTGGTGAGGGTGGCGGGTGGTCGGACATCACGGTGCGTCATTCGAGGTGCGATCGATCACGTCCACGTCGTCGACGCCGAACGAAACTCGCATGATCTAAAATTAACGAGTGATCGGGTGCCCTCGATCATCCGAGGGTTGCCACCAGATGTGACACCGCTACGCAAGACTTCGAAGCAATGAACTTGAGTGAGTGGGCAGACCGACAAGGGGTGCATCCCCAGATCGCCTATCGGTGGTTCCGAGAGGGGACATTGC
>JAJYPU010000168.1 GCA_021795095.1 Actinomycetes bacterium
CCGAGACCCCGTCACCCAACAGCGTCGACCCTTCATCCGCTTCTTCGCGTGCGAGCAGGATCTCTCGCACGTCGCGCCCGACGAGCCTCTACCCCCTGAAGTCGAGACCGGCCGTGAGGTCTTCTTTGTCATCGGCGCCATGGCGGGCGGTTGAACTCGCCGACGGCGTCGCCCACCACCGTCGCGTCGTTAAGCCTCGTTAGTCTGTGGCGATGACCAAGTATCGAGTGGGCCAAGCCGCCGAACTCTTGGGGGTGAGTGCCGACACCCTGCGCCGCTGGGCGAGCGCCGGGCGCATCCCCGTCACGACCGCGTCGGACGGACGCCGATACTTCGAAGGCGCGGACCTGGCCCAGCTCGCCGTGACGATAGGTGGCGAGTCAGCGACCGATCAGCCCCGCGCCCAGTCGGCCCGAAACCGGTTCGTGGGAATAGTCACGCGCGTCGTGCGGGACCAGGTCGTCGCCCAGGTCGACATCCAGGCCGGCCCACACCGCTTCGTGTCGCTGATCACCCGTGAAGCCGCCGACGAATTGGGTCTCGAGCCCGGTGTGGTCGTCGACGCCGTCGTTAAGGCCACCAACGTCGGGGTCGAGATCCCTTCGACCTTCTGACCTCGATCAGGATTGACGAGCAACATCGAGGTCGCCACGCGGCCACAACGAGACGTCCTCGGCGCGCACGACGAGTCCACAGACGTCCCCGATCGACCACTCCGACCAGTCCGCGCTGCGCACGAGGATCTCGAACTCGCCCGCGACCTCCACGACGAAGTCACTCGCCACGCCGACGTAGGCGATGTCTCGGATGGTGCCAGGGAGCGTCGCCCCTGCGTTCGTGTCACCGAGTGCGGTCAGCGTCACCCGCTCGGGGCGAACGCTCCAGGCCACGTCGTCTCCCACGACGAACCCGTTGACCGGCACATCGATGGTGACTGCTCCGCACTTGATTCCAAACTCGACTACCCGTCCCGTCAACAGGTTTGCGATACCGAGCAGTCGAGCCACCGCCGGCGACGCTGGGTGCGCGAAGACCTCGCGACTGGCGCCGAACTGCAACGAGGTTCCTGCCCGCACGATCAGCACGTCCTCAGAGAG
The DNA here is from genome assembly GCA_021795095.1 of Actinomycetes bacterium. The sequence goes on from JAJYPU010000168.1 coordinate 1,098, forward strand.
GAACCCTGCCTCTTCGGGGTCGTGGGTCACAAGGACCGTCGAAAGGCCCGTCTCACGCTGGAGCTCGCGCACGAGACGACGAAGTTCTTGTCGTACGGGCACATCGAGGGCCGAAAACGGTTCATCCAAGAGCAGGACCACTGGCTCGGCGCACAGCACTTGGGCCAGGGCGACACGTTGGCGTTGGCCACCCGACAGCTGGTCCGGTCGGGCAAACTCCAGACCGTCGAGGCCCAGTCGGTGAAGCCAGTACCGTGCGACATCGGCCTGAGCGCCGCGGGCGAAGTTCAACTGCTGCCAGACGGTGAGGTGAGGAAACAGCGTGAAGCCCTGGGCGACGTAGCCGACCCGACGCCGCACGACAGGTTGCTCCCCGATGGATTCGTCGCCACACCAGAGTTGCGTCGCGTGGGGCCCAGCGAGCCCGGCCAGACTGCGCAGCAGCACTGATTTGCCCGCCCCGGATGGTCCGAGGACCGCCAGGTGGCGCACCGGGCGTTCGCAGCGCAGACGCAGGTGGAACGACCCCAGTTGATGGTCGACCTCGAAGCGGATTGGCCCGGACCTGACCACCTTGGGCGCGCGAACGTCGCCTTCGAGATTTTGTCGCGCCCGTGGCCAGCGGAACCGACTGAGTGCGACGACGACCAACGCCACCACGAGCGCGAGCGCCGTAGGCGCGAGGGTCGGCGACAGGCCTTCGCCGCTGAACTGGTTATAGGTGTAGATCGGCAACGAGGTGGGGTTATAGGCCAACACGATCACGGCTCCGTACTCACCGAAGGCCCGCAGCCACGCGAGCACCATGCCCGCCCGGATCCCCGGTGCGGCGACCGGCACCGCCACGCGCAGGAACCGTGAGAGTTCACCGTGACCCAGCGTTTCAGCGACATCGAGCAGGTTCGGGTCGAGCGACTCGAATGCGGCCCGTGCGGCGACGATGAGAAATGGCGCCGACACGAAGGTCATGGCGATGACCAGGCCAGCGGACGAATTGGTGAGCTGACGATGGAACAGACGCCCGAGGAACGTGTAGGGACCGACGAGGTAGATGAGAACGATCCCGCTCATGAGCGGCGGTAACGCGAGAGGAATCTGGACGAGGATCCCGATGACGGCGGCCACCCGGCTCTTCGAGCGAGCGAGTACGAAGGCGAGTGGCACCCCGAAGACCGTGACGAGTACGAGCGAGATGGTCGCGCCGCTCAACGACGTCCACAGCGCCGGGTAGAGCCCCGCCTGGTGGAAGCCCCGACGCGGCGAGGTAACGAGTCGAACCACGAAGGCGACAATTGGAGCCGTGAGGTACAGCACGACGAGTCCGGCGAGCCAGCGCAGTGGACCGACGCTGCGCGGGACACTCACGGTCTGGTCGTGGGCGGTGACGACCCGACGTTCCCCACTCGTGTCGAGCCCGCTGGGATGACGCCATTGCGCGACAGGATGGCACGTCCTCGTGGACCGAAAAGGAACGCGACGAACGCACGGGCGGCTCTCGGGTGCGGGGCCCGATTGACGATGGCCACCGTGAAGGTGGCCGCGAGGTGCGTGCCGACGAGTGCAACGGTATGCAAGTGGGCGGCGGTCGCCTCCACGGTGTAGAAGAAGCCGGCGTCGAGCTGGCCGGCGTCGAGTTCACCGACGAGGGACGCTTCGGTGAAGACGTCGTTCGTCGCGGTCGCCAGTGCAGCCAGACGGGGGCGGTCGTATCGACGAGCAGCCTCGCGTAATGCCGTCACCGCGAGGACACCCTTCGGATCGACGGCCGGATCGGTCCGCCCGAGCAGGAAGCCCGGGCGTGCGACGACGTCGTACCACGGCGAATCACGCAGCGCTGCCGCGAAGCTCGACGTGGCGTTGTAGCCGAGCACGAGTCGCGACTGACCCAGTACCCGGTACGACGAGACCCAGTTGCCGTTCGCGGGCCCTTCGAGGAAACGATTGACGCTCGGCGACGCACTAACGAAGACGTCGGCGACCTCTGTGCCACCCTTGATCTCGGTGGCGAGTGCGGTTGACCCGTTGGCGATCCCAACGACGTTGTCACCGGTCGCGCGGTGAAACGCCGGCCCGATCTGGTTCTCCATGAGATTGAGCAGCGATCCTGCGTACAACACGTCCACCGAGCGAGCCGTCGTTCCCGACGCACGTGAGGTACTGACCAGATTGACTGTGGCGAGCAGTGACACGCTAAGGATCCCGAGCGCGAGTATCCGGCGTCCACCGGGTCGCGATACGGTCTCCACGCTGCCCATGACCCTCCTCGACCGCGCAGCCGCGCGATGCATCGAGTTCCGTTGTGCGTTGATACTAGGCCGCTAACCCCGCGTTTGCACCTAATTCGTCGGCTTTTAACCGCATGTGCGCTGTGACCACGAGATCAGTGTTGCCGGGACGGCGTCGGGGGGCGACACTGGGAAAACTAGGGTTTCACCGTGACGATGGACGAAGCGAGCGAGTGGGTGGCGGTCTTGGCCCAACCGTTGGCGCCCGACGAGCTGGCGGCCTGGGCCACCCGTCGCGACTGCGGTGCGGTCGTTACCTTCTGTGGCACCGCCCGCACCACGTCGACCTTCGAGCACGAAATCATCGAACTCGACTACGAGACTGACGTGGACCTCGCCGAATCACGGATTCGCGCAGTGACGGCGCGCGCGCGTGAACGCTGGCCCGAGGTTCGCGCCATCGCCGTCCATCACCGAATCGGTACGGTCCTCGTGCGCGAACCCGCGGTCGTTGTCGTGGTCTCATCGCCCCATCGACGCGAAGCCTTCGAGGCCGCCCAGTTCTGTATCGACGCCGTCAAGCGCACGGTCCCCATGTGGAAACGAGAGGTCTGGCAAGGTGGATCGGCCTGGAGCGAGCAGTCCGAGGACGTCGTCGACGTGGGCGACCTCGCCCCGTGAGTCGGCTCTTGCTACTCGGACCGGCCCGCGAGGCGGCTGGGGTGCGCAGCGCCGAAATCGACGCCGCGACGGTGGACGAGGTGATCGCTCTCGCGACCGTTCGGTTCGGCAAGCCGTTCGCCGAAATCGTCGCGATCAGTCGAGTCTGGGTGAACGGTGTGGAGGCCTCACCCGGTCAGGGC
>JAJYPU010000169.1 GCA_021795095.1 Actinomycetes bacterium
GTCGGCCAGGAACGCGTAGATCGTTCCCTCACCGACGAGACCGCGACAAAACAATTGGGCATCCAGCATCTGGCGATCAATTTCGGCGGTACCTTGCATGCACCTAATTTTACCTATTACCAGGATAATTGCGGGTATTTCCTCGAGAAAATCGAGGATGTCCAAGAGGAATTAATCAACACCGCCCTAGTCCGGGGTCTGGGTGGTGAGCAGGGCGCGGACGCGCTCGACGAGGTCACTCGGTAAGAAGGGTTTGGCGAGGAAGTCGCTACGCGAGCGGTCGAGTCCATCAAGGACCGTCTCGGTGGCACTGCCCGAGACGAGTAGGACCCGCAGCTCCGTGAACGCCCGCTGCAGCTCGGCGGCGACGACGTCGCCCGCGGTGACGCCCATGACAACGTCGCTCACCAAGAGTTCGACGGGGCTCGGCGCGTGTTCGACTGCTTCGCGGGCGGCTTCGGCCGACCCGACGCCGATGACGCGGTGGCCACTGCGCGCCAGGACTTCGGTGACGAGGCGTCGCTGGGCCCCGTCGTCCTCGGCGACGACGATTGTCGCGGGCCTGGCCGGGGTCGGCACCGCGGGCGCGGGGGCCGACCCCACTTCGGGTGGGGCGTCCACGAGTGGCAGCACGATCTCAAAGGTCGAGCCCACCCCCCGTTCGCTGCGGCACACGATGGAGCCGTGGCTCTCCTCGACGAAGCGTCGAGCGGCCGAGAGACCGAGTCCGGTGCCCTTGAAAGGCCCCTTGGTCGTGAAGAAGGGCTCGAAGCAGCGCCGACGGGTCTCGTCGTCCATTCCCACACCCGAGTCCGTGACGGTGATTACGACGTAGTCGCCGCCGGGGGCGACGTGGTGGGCGGCGTCGAGGTCGTTCGCGTGCCGCGATCGCACGTCGATCTTGAGCGAGCCGCCCGTGGGCATCGCGTCACGGGCGTTGATGGCGAGATTGAGCACGACCTGCTCGAACTGGTCGGCGTCGACGAGCACGTGGAGCGGCGAACTCGGCCCACTCCAGGAGAAGTTGACCGCCTCACCGAGCACGCGGTTCAGCACCTCGGCGTTGGCCTCGATGATCGAGACCGGGTCGAGCACCACCGGCTCGGTGAGCCGGGTTCGCCCGATGGTCTGGAGCTCGCTGGTGAGCGCTGCCGCCCGTGAGCTCGTTTCGACAATGGCGCGCGCCGCGTCGCGTGCGTTGCCGTCGGACAGGTCCGCAGCGAGTAGTTCCGCGTAACCGGCGATGATGGTGAGCAGGTTGTTGAAGTCGTGGACCACGCTGCCGGCGACCTGGCCGCGGATCTCCATGGTGTGGGCGTGGCGAAGTTCCTCTTTCATGAGACGCCGGTCGGTCACGTCGTCGACCAGGGTGAGCATCGTCGACTCGGTGCTCGTCACCGATAGCAGCCGAGCGGACACGGTGAGGTCGCGCACACGGTTTCCGATTGCGACACCGGTGAGGGTCCGGGCACTCGGCAGCGTTCCCGCGGCGACCTCGACCCACAGGGTTCGTAGACCGGCCCGGGCGTCTTCGGGGATGGTGGGCGCGGGGACACCGTCTCGGAAGTAGGGCCAGGCGAAGATCCCCGCCGCGGCGGGGTTCCACCACCGGATCTGTTCGTCGCTCGCGACCTCGATGAGTCCGATCGGGGCGCTCTCGACGAGGACGCGCCAGCGCGCCTCATTTGCGCGGATGGTGGCGTTCAAGGTGGCCGCGGCTAGTGACGACGCGGCCGCTTGGCAGAGCAGGGCGAGAATCTCGCGGTCCTCGTTACTCGCCCAGGTCGCTTCCCGGCGGATCGCGACCCGGCCCAGCGACTGGTCCCGGACCCCCCGGATCGGTGCGCTCAGCCAGCCGTCGCGTTCAACGGGCATCTGGAGCGGTCCGGTTGTCACGAGGTCGTCGGGGCCTTCGAGCCCCGCGATGATCCTCGTCGCCTCGCCTCGCGGGGCGGCCACCGCGAGGGGCTGGTCGGCGTCGATTAGCACGACAGCCTCGTCGGCGTCAAAGATGGCGCGAGCACGAGGGGCGAGCTCGTTGGCGATCGACGCGACGTCGATGGCGGCGCCGAGGGCGAGCGATGTATCAATAAGGTCACGCAGTTGACCGGCGACGCGAAGCGTGGCCGCGGTGGACTGGCGGGCTCGACGCAACAGGTCGGCACGCTCGAGGGTCGTCGCGGCGCTCCACGCGGCCTGGTCGGCGGCGGCGAGCTCGGCGGGGCCGAAACCGGCCGCCGTCGCGTCGCGCACGAAGGCGACTGTCGCGACGACTTCGTCGTAGACGGGCAAGGCGATGACGACGCACCACGGCAGTCCCGCGGTGACGTCACTCGGGACGCGCTCGCGCTGACCCGAGGCGGCCACCCGTTCGATCAGGGTCTCGAGATCGGGAACGCGTGCCACGAGCTCGTCGGGTAGTGATTGCGGGGGGCCATCACCCTCGGCGTGCCGGCTCCGGGTTCGGATGAAGCGGTACTGCCCCGGGGGGTGACCGGCGGTGACGACGCACCAGTCACAGAAGTTGGCGGTGGCGGCTTGGGCGAGGGCGACAAGGTGGCCGGCGTAGTCGTCCTCGACGGCGGGACCCGGCGGGTCGTCTCGCGTGCGCGCACGCATCTCGCTGTAATGGCGGGTGAAGTCGATGGCCCGGGCGAGGGCCGACTCCTCCTCACCAGCGCGACGCCGCCTGGGGGGAACGTGCGCGGCGTCTGCGGCGGTCACCGGTACTCCGGGCTCGGCGTCGTGCTCTGACGTCGGGCGACAGCCCTGGTGGTACCGGCGTTCAATCCCATGGAGCCACCTCTAACTCTCTCCATACGTGTGGATGGTCGTCCGAGACTACCTCGCGAGACATTCGCAGGTCTGTGCTCGTCCCGCTCCCAGGTCGGTTCGCGGTGTCCGACCGACATGTGACAAAAGTCCCAACTGGGCGACCTCGGGCTGTGATGGCTCTCAGGGAATAACCCCGAAAATTAGCAGGTCTTGGCGCGGGATCAGACGTAATACAGCAAGATTCAGTAACCATACCATTCACAACAATTTGACTACGCAAAGACAACCGACAATGATGGTCGTGCAGGGGCGCGCGGAGTATCCAAGAAATCTAGGTAAGGAACCAACATGCGTAGGACTTCTCGAACCGTGCAGAACGCTGCAAGTTCGTCACCCACTTCCCGACGTCGCGTGGGTCCCGTGACGGGACTCGGCCGATTCGCATCCGCCGGAGTGTTTACGACGGTGGTTCTGTCATTCGCGACCGTGTTTGGAGCATTCGCGCCCAATGCGGGTGCCGCCACCTCGGGTTCACCGTCGATCACGCACGCTCGCGCCGCAGATCACCACCAAGTCAACGGACATGACTCGACCGACCCGAACGTGACACTAACGGCGTCTCCCGAGGTCGGCACAGCGGGATCCCCGGTTACCTTCACCTACACCATCGTGGGTAGCGACGAGGGATCGTTGACTGCGTCGACCACCTGGTCAGTCACCTGCAGTGCATCGGGCACTTCGTATAGCGGCGGCACCTACACGGCGACCTGCACGACGAGTTTCCAGACTGCGGAGAGTTACGTCGTCAGCGCCACCTACCAGGGCAATGTCGATCGGGTCACCGAGAGCCAGGACAGCAATGGCGATGCCCAGAGCAGTCCGTCGAGTGGCAAGAATGGTGACGACTACTCCGGGTCAGAACTCACCTCGACGCTCGCCTACGTGGTGAATCCTCCGAACGGCTACACCGTGACCTTCAACGCCAATGGCGGCAGTGGTTCGATGGCCCCCGAGACAGCGAGTACAACGACGGCGCTCACGATGAACGCCTTCACGCGAAACGGCTACACCTTCACCGGTTGGAACACCGCTTCCGGCGGCACGGGCACCCCATACACCGATGGGGCGAACTACCCGTTCACTTCCTCGTCGACACTCTACGCCCAGTGGACCCAGAACTCGGTTGGCTGTTCAACCCAGAGCGACCACTCGCGCACGGCGCACGACAGTCAAGGTGCTGACGGTGGCAATGGTGTGAGCGATACGGACAACGACGGTGACGACAGCGGCACCGGTACGAACTGCACGACGGTTACCTTCGTCCCGAACGTCCCGGGCAACCCGACGACCCCGACGACCAACACCTGCACTGCGGGTACCGGGTCGTTCACGTTCCCGACGGTCACCG
>JAJYPU010000170.1 GCA_021795095.1 Actinomycetes bacterium
TGCGGCCAAACCATCACCGTAACGAAATCTCAGCAAAGTTGAGTTGTTGTCGCCGCGGCGTTGATTCGCGCCCATAACGTGAACTGTGTGAAGTTCACCCGGGGACGCGTGCTGGCGGTAGGAGTCGTGCTCGCCATCGGGGTCGTGGCTGCGATCACCTTCGCGGGCGCCTCGTCGTCCCGTCCAACCAAGCTGGTGCTCGGGTCACCGATCGAGGCGGTGTTTCATCGTCCGATCGAGCTCGTAGGTGCCTGCGCCGAAGCCCGCATCGACCACGGTCATGACGTCGATCCGCCAGGACTCATCGATCAAGAGAATGACGAGTGCTTCCCCGCACAGCATGCCAAGCGTGCACCGGATGGTCAGGTGCTCGGCGGCTAGGCAGACGATGTCCACCGCTCGAGGCTTACGGGTTGGCTGACCGGTTTGCGGTGACTCGAGCCGGCTCGTCATCGATGGTCCGAGACAATCTGGTGGGCAACCGATGCGATGGAGGAGTGGCGAGCGCACGTCCGCGAAGCCTCGGTGTCAAACGGCACAACCGCGGTCTCGAACGTGACGACGTACGCACGCAACGCTACTGTCAAGATACGGATCAACGGGATACGGCCACGTGAGACTCATCATCGACGACGCATTCGAACTCGACGACGACGTCGTGCGCGTCGACCGGGAGGCACTGTGGACCTTTCTCTCGCAGCGGGCCTACTGGCAGCGTTGGCGACGTCGCGAGGATGTGCAGCGCCAGGTCGAAACGGCCGCGCGCGTCGTCGGTGTCTATCGGCGCGACGGTGGTGCCATGGTCGGTTTCGCGCGATCGGTGTCGGACGGATCGATGGCGTACTTGAGCGACGTCTACATCGACGAATCCGTTCGTGGTCGTGGGCTCGGTAAGGCACTGGTGCACGAGATGGTGACACGTGACGATGCCTCGTCGATGCGCTGGCTCTTGCACACCGACGACGCGCATGGTCTCTACCGCCAGTTCGGCTTTCACGAGCCAACCGATCGGCTCATGGAGCGCGACCCCATCACGGTGCGCAACGCGCAGGGTGCGACAAACGACGGCGAAGACGCCCGAACACTTCGAGGTACACACGACCGGTGATCGCGCCGAGGACCCTCGCGAGCTCTCAGCCAATTAGTCGTTTCAGGGCCCGCTCAGCGGCGCGACGGACCCGGGCCACGGGATCGTCCAGCAGTCCGGCGACGGCCTGGGCCGCTTCGTCGACGCGGTGAGCGGCGACCACTTTCGCCGCCATCTCCCGCACTCGCCACGCGTCGTCCAGGCCAGCCCGGATGACCGCACCAGTGGCCACCGGATCGAAGACGTGCAGAAGTCCCCGCGCCGCCCAGACCCGTGGCCAGTAGCCATCTCGGCCGCCCTCATATCCATCGAGCACGCGCCGGGCGTGCGGTCCCCCGAGTGCCAGGATGAGGTCATCGTCGACCGCTCGGCCATCGAGTATGTCGATGCACCCGGCAATAACCTCTTCTCGTCCGCGTCGCGCACACATCGCCTCGATGCTTTGGCGCGGCGTGACCCCCCATTTCGACGGCACCACTGAATCGTGCCACATGACCAATGGAGCGTGGCCGCCTGTCGAGCATTGAGCGATGGTCACCCTCGCGGATCTTCGACTGTGACCATGCTGAAAGTCCTGAACGATGGCCCACGCTGCGCGTCATGCGGGTTGTGCAGTTGGATCATGAGAACGGATCTGTCGTAACGGTGGCCGTGGGGCCATCACCGTTGTCGACGCGCGATCGTGGTCATACACTTGGGGCGTGAGCCAGCCGAACGAATTGGCGTCGCGACCGTTCCCCGCCGCCCCGACCGAAATTGAGGCGCTCTTGGGTGCCCTGCACCGTAATCGCCGCACCTTCGCTTGGAAGACCGGTGGTGTCGACGCGTCGGCCATGCGCCAGACGTTGGGCCCTTCCACCGTGACCCTCGGTGGACTGGTCAAACATTTGGCCCTCGTCGAGGACCATTACTTCACCCACCAGCTGTTGGGCCGCGAGTACCCCGCGGTGTGGTCACCAATGGCCGAACATGACGACTGGGAGTGGACATCGGCGGCCGACGACTCCCCCGAAGCGCTCCGATCCCTCTGGTTGGAGGCCGTCGCTCGCTCCGAGGCAGCGGTCACCGAAACGCTCGCCGCATCCGGACTGGATCAACCACTCGCGATTACGACGTGGACCGAGACGCCAAACCTACGCCGCATTCTCATCGACCTCATCGAGGAGTACGCCCGCCACACGGGACACGCCGATCTCATTCGTGAGTCGATCGATGGACTGGTGGGCGAAGACGCCCCCGAGTAGACGAGCCTTCGGTATCCTGCAGCCGCGGCCACGACGAGAGTCGACGGGCACCGCTGCGTTGACGAGTTCGGCGCGGCGACTGACGAACGCCTCGTTCGCGCCTCGTCCGAGTTGACCGGTACCTCGCACCGTGTTCGCGCACAGTTGACTATCAATGGCGTGCGAGGAACCGATCCTCCGCGGTGTAGTCAACGAGCGGTGCGTCGACACCCGGGAGTTCGAAGCCGCCGTCACCGCGAGTCGCGAGCGACAACAACCACTCGACTTCGGCTGTGACCGTCTCTTCGTAGGTGCCGACCGGCGTGTACCCGAGTTCACGGGCAGCGTTCATGTCGAGCACCAACGGATAGGGGGCGTCCCAGAGGTAGTGACCGAGCTGAGTGTCTTCTTCAAGGAGAACCTCTCGCCAGTCGTGACCGAAGTACCCTCTGATCACGCGTGAGATCTCAAGCATGCTCGGCGCCGTCGGATCACCGCAGTTGAGGATCCGTGATCCGGGGCGAGCGGCGATTGCCTCGATCAGTGCCGCGAGGTTCGCCGCCGCTGTCGTGTGGTCGACGGACGCACCTCGGTTGGCGAAGAAGGCTGTGGAACGACGGTCGAGTACCCGCTTCACGAAGACCCACTCTCGCGGTGGCGCCGCTCCCACGCCGTGGATCTTGGACGGTCGGATCACCGTCACGGGCAGAGCACTGTCGAGCAACACCCGTTCGGCCGCGACTTTGCACGCTGGGTAACCGTCGCGCGTCCGGTAGTCGCTGTCGCCTGCCTCGACCGTCGCCTGGGTCTCCATGATCGGCCCGGAAAAGTGCGGCGGTGTCATTGCGTTGGTGTGGTTGCCTGCGTCGTCGACGTAGACCGCCTTGCTCGAGATCATGACCGTCGCAGTCGCGTCGCGCGCGAGTTCAAGCAGCGCGGTGGCGTGAGACGCGTTGTAGCAAAGGCAGTCGACCAGCAGGTCGGCGCCGGTACCCATCGCCGCCGCTAATGCGACTCTGTCCTCACGATCCGCGGCGATGAAGGTCCCACCCCGGTCGACGACCTCGTCGGGTAGGTGTCGCCAATCGCGTCCCGTGACCTGCACGTCCCATCCCGCCTCCAGAAGGCGCGATGCGGTCGCCCGTCCAATGGCGCCAGTGCCACCAAGAATGAGGGCGCGCGACATGTCCGAGACCATACCTCGAGGTCCGTCGCGCACAGCCGCGGGTGGACTCGTCCCGTCGCCGGGCACGTGAAGTCAGCACCACATCGGGGAGCGAACGAGGCCGCTACAGCGGCTGTTGAGGCGTCAGTGCATGCCGTTCATCGACGTCCATCGTCGCCGGTGATCGGCTCGACCACCCGACTCACGATCCACGCGTGCTTGCCGACCTGGCGAACGCGTTGGAACCCGAATTCGTCCAGCAGCTCAACCGTGGCGCTGAACAAGAACCGACCCTGCGCCACTCGCCCGACGGTGACCTCCGAGATCGCCTCGACCAGGCCCCCTCCCGCGCGAGCGATTTCGTCTAACGCTCCATCCAGTGCGAGACGCGCGATGCCGCGCCCGCGATGCCCTTTATCGACGAAGATGCAGGTGATCCGCCAGTCGGGTACCGGCGGCGGTTCCTTGTCGTACGCGCGCTTGTGCTTGATGTTTGAGAGTTCGTCGGGGCTGCCAAACTGGCACCAGCCCTGGGCCAAGCCGTTCGAGTCGACCACCAGCGCAGCGTGGGCCCGCCCGGTCCTCACCCGCTCCTCTTTCACGTCGCGGTAGTTCAGGTGCCGTTGACCACACTCCGGGTGGTAGGAAATGCACCAGCATCCGCCGTACACGCCGTTGTTACGCTCGACGAGCTCCGCGAACGCGTCC
>JAJYPU010000024.1 GCA_021795095.1 Actinomycetes bacterium
GGTCGGGCCGATCAAAGTGTCACGCATCGAGCGTGGGCTCGACCACGACGAGGAATTCATTGAGCGCTATCGAGCGTGGCTCGCCAGTCGAACGGCGGCTTGACAAACATAGGAGCATCTGAGTCTCTCAGCAGCTGGCGATGACACGCGGAAGGGAAGCCCGGCGTTAGTCGGGCCGAACAACTCCGTGAGGAGTGCAGCATGAGTGAACTCAGTAGAGATCACTCAGTTGCAGCGGTAGTCGCTCACGTGGCGGACCACGGCTGGCCCGCTTGCGAGAAGGAGCCGAACGTCGTCGCCAATCGGATGCGCACGGATCGCGGCCTGAATGTCGAAGATCGACGCCACCGGATGATCGTCAATCTCGAGGACACGGTCGCCACGCTCGACGCCCGCGACGTGCAGAGCGCTATCCGCGCGGGGCCGTTGGATGAGAAAGCCCGGGGCACCATCACTCGTCAAAGCGGCTTCGCGCCACGCCTCGGCGAATGTGACGCCAGTCGCCGATACGCAGCCACAGACACCGATACTGCACATTGGACAGATGCACTCACAATCCGCGCCGTCCTCGACCAGTTCGTCGACCACGGCGCTGAAGATGAGCTCACCCGTGAATTGCGCAGCAGCCGTGTACTCGCTGAGGTGCCGCGGGGCGAGTTCGCGCAAGTCACGATCGTAGAGGCGAAGGGCGAACTCCACGAGGATGGCGTAGCTCATCGCCGCAACGTTGAAGGCCGTGTAGACATCGCGCAGCGCGTCGGACACCGTTGGCTCGCCACGTCGTTCACCGACCAACGGGATCGGGGGTGGACTGGACACATCGAGAGAGTCACTGCCCCGGTACGCGTCCAGCGCGTCCCGGTGGTGTTTGGCGATCGTGATGAATCCGTCGAACGCCGCGAGCGCCTCGGGATTCGCGTGCACCACCCGTCGTTGCGCCGCCAACATCGTGGCCAGATATCCCTCGAGCTGTGCCACGTCCGCGACCTGTCGTTGCAGTCGATGAAGCACCCGTGAGTCGGCCACGTCGCACCTCCCAGCACGTACACCCTCGTCCAACTGCCGCCGACCGAGATTGACCCTGAGCCTACGTCCGAATCCGCGACGAACGCGGCTCGCTACCGACGAGTCAGCCTGATTGGGTCGCGACGCGTTCCGTGGCGCACCGCTGCGAATTCGGGACTTTAGTCCCGGTACGACAAGCAGGCGCCGAATCAGCCCAACCGTACGATTGGGCTGATTGGTGGTAGTGGTTCAGCATCATTGTTGGCGTCTATCGAGGACTGGGAGACTATCGATGGAACACAAGACCGAAACGCATCGGACAGTGTCGGGCGTTCTCCGCAAGGTCGCGCGCGGCTTCTACGGTTTCCTCTACGAGAAAGACCCCGACTTCTTCCCCTCGTATGAGGTCGTCGACGCCGAGCACGTATCCGCACAACGCTGAAAGAACGGACACCCAACCGTTCGCGACACGCGAACAGCGGCCGTGCGTCACTCGTTCCGCCCTGGCGGTCGCTGCTTCCGCCACAACGCATCCGGCGTGCGCAGTTTGCCTCGGACTACGGCGTCGGCGCCATTGAGAGGAACGCGGCGAAAGCGAGAACCCCCACCGACGCGATGACGGTCGTAATCGCGTAGATGCGAACGCCACGCCGCGTTGTACGGCGGGCCACGAACCCGTGAAGCGATGCCATGACGACGACGACCACCACGAGCGCCACCTTGGCGACCAACAGATGCCCAAACGCTGACGTCGTGAGGTTGGACCACCGCGCGCCATCGTGCCACGCGAGCAACGGACCAGTGACGAACAGCGTCGGGAACAGCACGCGGTTCGTGATGACGGTGAACCGGCGACCGGCGGATTGGGCGATCGCGCGTAACTGTTGAGGTGTCGCATCACGGCGAAGTGCCGGCATCACGACGAATGACAGCATCAGCTGACCGCCGACCCAGAACGCGGCGACCGTGATGTGCACGAAGAGCACCACCGACCAGAGCACCATCATCGCAACCGTCCTACCGAGCAGTCGCGCCCGGGAGTCACAACGTTGATACCGCTGGCGCGAGGACGTTGAGTCGGCGTAAGCACCTGGACACCGTAGTACGCGAATCAATGCACCAAGCACTAGGCACGCGAAGCGAACGTCAGATGACGGGTGACAGACCGCCGTCGAGACTCACGCCGACACCGGTCACGTAACTGGCACGCGGCGACAGTAAGAAGGCGGCCAAGCTCGCGAACTCCTCGGCCCGGCCCACGCGACCGAGCGGAATCCGGGCATTGTGGGCGAGGTCGTCGTACATCGAGGCGACCGGCACGCCCGTCTGAGCGGCTCGACGGACCCACTGCCCGGACTCCACCAGTCCGATCAAGATGGCGAGGACTCGCACGCCACGTGGTCCGACCTCGCCCGCGAGGGCCTTAGTGAGCGCGAGACCCGCGGCCCGGGACGCTGCGGTGGGCGTTGATCCGGCGCCGGGGGCACGCGCCGAGATCGCGAGGACATTGAGTACGGCGCCACCCGAGACCGCGAGGTCGTCGAGGACGAGTCGGGCCAGGTGCAGCGCCGACACCACCTTGAGCTCGTAGTCCGCGCGCCATTCGTCGTCGTCGGAGGTCGCCACGAGTGTGGCCGCCGATCGTCCGGCGTTATTGACCAGCCCGTCGATTCGACCGAACCGGTTCCTCGCGGCTAGGACGAAGGCCTCGCGGTCACCGGCGCGCGTTACGTCGACCTCTACGCACAGGGCTTCGTCGCCGAGCGTGGCCTGCGCCCGTTCGAGCCGGGCGAGATCACGGCCGCACACGGCGACCCGAGCACCCTCGCCCACGAGGGTCTTGGCCAACGCGAGTCCGAGTCCGTCGGTTCCCCCGGTGATCAATATGACGCGATCGTCCAGCCCCAGGTCCATGCGCCCATTGTAGGGAAGCGTCAACGCGCGACGACGCTACGCCGATCGATTGGAGGAATCCTCGAGCGAGGTCTTGGCTGGCTCGGGCAACATCGCCGTGGTGGCGAGTCCAAGGATTGCCGATATGCCGGCGACGACGAGTAGTCCGCGCAGTCCGATCGACGCCTGCAGGCGAGGCACCATGAAGACACCGACGAACGCGCCGAACTTGCCGATACCCGCAGCAATCCCATGACCCGTCGTGCGCATCTCCACCGGGAAGACCTCCGAGGGCAGGACGAAGGTCGTCGTGTTCGGTCCGAATTCGGTGAAGAGGTAACTGAACCCGAAGATGAGCACGAAGGGCACCACCATCGTCGTGAACCGGGGCACCGCCGCGAGCAGTAAGAAGCAGGCGGCCATCACTGAGAAGCCGATCGACTGCAGTCTTCGGTGTCCGATTCGGTCTATTTTGGTCACCGCCAGGATGTACCCCGGCAACGCGAAGACCACGAACATGGCCAAGGTGAGTAGCAGTTTCACCTTGATCGTCGCGGTGGGTGACACTTCAAGCAGGATGCTCGGTAGTGACAACGTATTGCCGTAGTAGGCGTAGTCGAAGAGGAACCAACTACCCGCCGTACCGATGATCAACAGCCACATCTGCCGATTCGCAAAGAACTGACGGGGAGCCATCAACGTCGTCGCGTTCGCCTTCACCACCGTCGCGTCCACAGCGCCGTTGGCGAACTGGTGCAGTTCGGCGGCCGCGCGCTCACTCTGATGGCGGACGTGCGCTTGGAATCGTGGCGACTCGGGCATGCGTGCACGCAGGTAGATGACCGCGGCCGCGGGGATCGCGCCTAGACCGAGCAGGAGGCGCCACGTCAAGTTCTCTGAGAATCCCGAGGAGAGCAGCGCCAACCCGACCAGCGGTCCAACGATAAGGCCGACCGCCTGCATTGAGAACACGAGTCCCACGAGACGTCCGCGGTCGTTACGGTTCGCGTACTCACTCATCAAGACAGCCGACACCGGGTAGTCCCCACCGATGCCGAGGCCGAGCACGAATCGTGCGAGCACCAAGGTCAAGACGTTGGGGGCGAACGAGGAGCTAATCGCACCGATCACCATGATCACCGCGACGGCCGTGTAGACGGACTTGCGTCCAATCTTGTCAGCGATGCGACCGAAGACCATCGCACCGAGGAAGGCGCCGAGGATCGCCGACCCGGTGACCCAACTCGTCTCGGTGGTCGAGAGCGACCACTGCGACTGGACGAGTGCGGCCACGGTTCCAATCACGAAAAGGTCATAGGCGTCGGTGAAGAAGCCCATGCCCGAGATCAGGACGGCGCGGTGGTGGAATCGACTCGTCGGTGCGTCGTCAAGGATCTGGCCAACGGTGCGGGCCTCCGTCGTCGCGGTGTCGGCCGGACCGACTCCGCTCACTTCTGAATTTGAAACGCTCACGGCATCCTTCCGAATTCGCCCCGGTCCCGAGTGTTGCCCCGTCACGTGACGATGTCATGTCCCCAGAGTTACGGGCGGCTGATCCAAAAATGAATTCTTGGTTAACTGCGGCCACGGCGGCCCGAGAATCGTCGAACGACGGCGGTTACAGTTGCCGCGTGAAGGATGTGCGGCTCGACCCCATGACCGTCGATGAGTTCGAGGCGCGACTCCCCGTTCTGATGGATGACTACGTCGCCGAGCAGATCCGCGCTGGGAACTGGAGTGCGGTGGACGCCGAGGAACTCGCACGCGTCCAGCAACACCGACTCGTGCCGCTCGGAATCGCGACTCCGGGCATGCACTGGTACATCGCGCGAACACCGTCGGACGAGGTCGTTGGGTACCTTTGGCTCGCCACCGAGCCGACGGATCCAGTCACCGGTGGGGCGTGGATCTACGCGATCGAAGTCGAGCCGGGATACCGGGGCCGCGGCTTCGGGCGCCGACTCCTCGACGCCGCAGAACTCGAGGCCCGTCGACTGGGGGCCCGTGCAATCGCGCTCAACGTCTTTGGGGCGAATCACGTCGCCCGACAACTCTACGAGAGCAGTGGCTACGAGGTGACGTCCTTGCAGATGCGCAAGACCCTCGGCTGAGTCCAGCGATCCCTAGGAAACGCGGTCCCAGGTGGGCGGTCGTGAGCACGTGGTACGCCGCGCCGATCGGGCAACGGCGGGACCGGCCCACTCCGATAGCGTGGGCGGTGATTTTTACGCGGTGCGTAAGTACTTCTGAGGATGGCTGATGTTCGAGATCCGTCAGTTTGACGTAGACGAGGCAAAACCGGTGATCACCGACGAGGAATTACGTCGCCGGTGGGCCCAGTTCCACGGCAACATCCACATGGTCTCGGGCAACCGCATTCGCCGCACGATCGGCCGAATGCTCGGTGAGGACACCCGGCGCTACCGCCTGGCACGCTTCTTCGGACGTCCCCTCCTCAAGGTGATCCGCGCGGTTCGCGGTACGACTAAGCCCGAACCGACCACCAAATTGGTCGTCGAGGCACCCGACGAGGTGTTCTTCCCGATCAACTACCGGCCGTACCTGCTCGACCAACCCGAACGTTCCGCGGCGGGGATCGCCGCGACGGACGTCACCATCGTGCGCGTCGACGAGGGCGCCGCGAGCCCCGACGAGTTCATCGCGACCCTCAACGACGTGGTGAGTCGCGCCACCACGACCTGGCTGATGATCGCCGATTCGGCGGACCCCACCGGCGACGCGACGCTGGCGCGCGAGGTCCTGCGCACCCACGCCCGAGACGATGACGACGTCGTCTTCGCCGACGAGTACGGCCCGACCCCGCACGCCCCCACCCTGAAGAGCCCGGGAGTGGGCCCCCACACGCTGCTCAGTTACAACGTCGTCGGCCGTCCGGCACTGATCCGGATGGACGCGATACGGCGCGTCGGCGGGTTCTCTCGCGATGCGGGGTGGGCCTACGAACACGACCTCTACCTCAAGCTGAGTGAGCTCGACGCCACGTTCCATCACGTCGCCGAGCTCCTGCTCAGCGGACGACGGACCTCATCCTTTGACCGGTCGCACCTGGATGCCGACACACTGCGCGTCGTCCAAGCCGCGCTCGATCGTCGCGGGTGGACAGGTTCCGTGGAACCCGGGGCCTTCCCCGGTCTCGTCAAGTGGCACGTCGCGGTTCCCACGCCGGCGCCGTCGATCGACATCGTGATCCCGACGCGCGACCGCGTCGACCTGATGCGACAGTGCATCAACGCCATCACCGAGAAGACGACGTATCCCAACTACAACATCATCATCTTGGACAACGATTCCGTGGACCCCGAGACCCTCGCGTACTTCCAAGCGTGCCCCTACCAAGTGGTGCCCTGCCCGGGTCCCTTCAACTACGCCCATATCGTCAACCGAGGTGTCGCCCACGCGAAGGCCGACTACGTGGTCACGCTCAACAACGACACGATCGTGGTCACGCCCGACTGGCTGGAGCGCCTCGTCGCCTTAGCGGCGTTGCCCGACGTCGGGTTCGTCGGCGCATGTCTCCTCGACCAGGACGGCCGTAAAGAGCACGAGAGCATCGTCATCTCGCCCTATCCTCAACACCTTCGAACCGACTCGAACTACTGGCACGCCGACAGTTTCGTGAGCGCCACGCGCGACGTCGCCGCAGTCACCGGGGCGGTCCAGATGGTCGAACGCGCGTGGTGGAACGAGCTCGGTGGCATGGACGAACAATTGAAGGTCGTGATGAATGACGTCGACATCTGCCTGCGCAGTCACGTGAGTGGCCGATACGTCGTTTATACCCCTGACGTGCAGCTCTACCACCACGTGAGCTCATCGAGGGGATCACTCGACCCGCTCGACGACCGCAACCGCTTCATCCGCCGATGGGACATCTTTGGAACCTTCTCGGACCCGTACTTCCCCGAATCGCTCCTGCTACTCGGCGAGACGATGTACTACCGCTTCCGCTGATGCGACGAGGTCACGAACGGAACAACCCGACCCCAGGGCGCCCCTCTTGTAGCCTGGCTCCGTGATTTCGCTGCGTAACCGATTAGGAGCGGCCAATCGACGACTGCCATCGTGGGCGTGGCCCGTGATCGTCATCGTCATCGCGGTGCTCGCGGGCAACGCCATGTACACGACGGGTCTGGCCAACAACAACCCGATCGCATGGACGAGCGGCATCGCGCACTCGCTCTGTCGGATCACCTGCGGGCGCCCGATGATCGACCCCAACGTTGGCTACATCACTCAGCCCCTCGGCCATCTTTCGGCGATGGACCTGTTGCACGGCCACCTGCCGTGGTGGAACTACTTCGAGGGCCTCGGTCAGCCACTCGCCGGTGAGATGCAAGGCGCTTCACTGTTCCCCCTCACGCTCGTGTTCGCACTGCCCAACGGGCTGTACCTGTTCCACGTGATCCTCGAGATCATCGCGGGTATCTCGACCTACTTCCTCGGACGCCGCCTCGGGATGGCGACGAGCGTCGCCACCGGCATCGGTGTGGTCTTCGCCCTGAACGGGACCTTCGCGTGGCTCGGGAACGCGGTGCTCAACCCGGTCGCGTTCCTGCCGATGCTGATCTTGGGCATCGAGATGGTCTACGACGGCGTAGCCGGTCGGGCGCGTGGGGGCTGGTACGTCATCGCGGCGGCGCTCGCGCTCTCGCTCTACGCCGGATTTCCCGAGGTGGCTTTCCTCGACGGCTTGCTCGCACTCGTGTGGGCGGTCGTCCGGCTCTTCTCGCTGGTGCGTGAGCAACGGGTGGTTGCCCTGCGACGAGTCGCGCTCGGCGGTGGCGTCGGTGTCCTGCTCTCGCTGCCCATCGTCGTCGCCTTCGCCGACTTCTTACGGGTGGCGAACATCGGCAGCCACGTCGGTTCCATCGACGGCACGGCCGTACTGCCCAACCAGGCGCTCCCGATGTTCCTCGATCCGTACGTCTACGGCACGATCTTCAGCAACCACAACGCGGTCTACGCGTGGGGCAGCATCGGGGGCTACCTCCTCGCCGGTTCCTCGACCCTGGCGATCCTTGGTCTCTTCGGGTCCCGGCTCCGACCCCTTCGAATCGCGCTCGCCGCCTGGATCCTGCTCGCGATACTCGCGATGTTCAACGTGGCACACGTGCGCCCCCTCTGGAACCTCATCCCCTACGTGAACCAGATCGCCGTATCGCGCTACATGATGCCGAGCCTTGAGCTGGCCGTAGTCGTGCTCGCCGGCCTCGCCGTCACCGATCTGGCCACCAGTCGGGCCGCGCGACGGCTCTTCTTCGTGACGACCACGATTGGCCTGCTGCTCACCATCTGGTCGGCCGAAGGGGCGGCGCCAGCCAACGCCGGCGTCGTAGTCGCCCATCGCACTCGCATCATCTTCATGGGGCTAGACGCCCTGCCGTTCATCGCTATCGCTTTGATCCTGCTCGTCGGCTTCTTCTCGAAGCACCGCGTCGCCCCGACCCTGTTCGCCATCGTGCTCGCGGGCGAGGCGCTCGTGTTCTTCTTCGTTCCAACGGCCGAGGCGCCAAAGGTCGTCACCGTCGACCAGGCGCCGATCACCTATCTCCAGCAGCACCTCGGCGAGTCACGCTTCCTCGACTTCGCGGTGCTCTACCCGAACTGGGGCTCGCAGTACAGCCTGAACGCGCTCAACGCCATCGACCTGCCCTTCCCCGAGGCGTTCGCGAAGCTCATCTCGACCCAACTGAACCCTGGGATGGCCACACCGCGCCAGTACATGGTGGCCGGGGGCATGACCGGCATCGTCGAGCAGGAGAACGCGCTCGTCAACCATCTGGCCGCGTACCAGGCAGCGGACGTCCAGTACCTGCTCTTCCCCGCGGTGGCGCCACCGAGTCGTGCCCTCGTGCACCTCGGGGTGAAGCTGGTCTTCTCGGACTTCCGCGCCGACATCTACCGACTGCCGACGACCACGCCCTTCTTCTCCTCACCGAATGCAAACTGCACGGTTTCGAGCACCGCAGTGGACCGGGCGTCGGCGACCTGCAAGGCGCCGGGGACCCTCGTGCGTAGCGAACTCATGATGCCGGGCTGGCACGCGTTCGTGAACGGCCGGTCCGTCCCCCTGACCACGACCGACGGCGTGTACCAGACGATCGCGCTGCCCTCGGGAACCTCGACCGTCACCTACACCTTCCTGCCACCCCACGAGGAGGCGGCCGCGGCCGGATTCCTCCTCGGAGTACTCGCGCTGTTCCTCGTACCCGCGTGGCCGCGGTGGCGGCGACGTCGTGGTGAGCACGTGCGCCAATGAGGATGAAGCACCGACTCGGGGCCGTCACGCTCGCTATCGGCCTGACCCTGGCCCCCGCGACGGCCGGGGCGTCCGGTCATCGCCTGCTCCCCCAGACGACTCGACCCTGGACCGGCAAGGCGCTCACGGTACGGGTGCGCGAGCTCTGGCACGCCATCCGAACCAATGACGTAGCTCAGGCCGGCGCGCTCTTCTTCCCCCTTTCCGCCTACGTCCAGCTGAAGGCGATCTACGACCCGGCCGCCGACTTCCGTGACCGACTGTGGGCCTTCTATCGGCTCGACCTCGCCGCGTATCACGCGGCCACCCTCGACGCTGGCTCCTTCATCGGCGATCGCGTCAACCTGGCCGACATGAGTTGGATCCCACCGGGTGGTTGTGAGAACCGCATCGGGTACTGGCACCTGCCCGGCGTCCGTCTGCTCTACCACGAGGGTGGGACCGTCCGGTCCGTGGGGATCTTCTCCTTCATCTCCTGGCGCGGCGTGTGGTACGTCGTGCACCTGGGGCCGAACCCTCGACCGGCTGACGTCGGCGCCGTCGACGCCCCGGCCCTCGGTCCGGGCGTACCCGGTGGGGGCGGCTGCTAACCGACCGGCTCGATCGCCCCGGTCGGTCCGATGATGGCGGCGTTAGCCCCGAAGTCACTCGTCGACAGCTGGTTGACGAAGGTCGCCGCGGCACCCGACGGATCGAACTGAGGCAGTCCGGCGCTCGTGAGGACGAAGGACGTGAACCGACTGGCCACGAATGAACCCGTGGCACTGAGCGTGACGCTTAGGACCGCCGAGTACTTGAGCGGCCCGACGGTGGCGAAGTCGTAGTAGTTGACGAAGTCCCCCAGGCTGTAGTCGATGAGGTGACCGCGGTACCACTCGAGACCGCGCAGCACGTGGGGACCACTGGCGATGACGAGGTCGGCGCCGTCGTCGATCGCGGCGTGGGCGAATTGGTACGGGTTGCCCCGGTCCTCGCCGGCAAAGGTCTCCACGCGACGCGTCACGTGGGCGGCGTTGGGACCTTCTGCACCGGCGTGCATGTAGACGACCACCACCTGGGCCTCACGGTGCGCGTCGGCGATCAGGGTCGCGGCCTGGGCGAGATCGAGCATGTCGTTGGTGCTGTAGTAGGGCGCGAAGTCGACGAAGGCGACGCGCACCGAGCCTTCGTGCACGAGGCCGATCTGCCCGGGCAAACCGGCCTGGACGATCCCGGCGCGGGCGAGGGCCCGCGACGTGCTGGCGATCCCCGGGGCGCCGTAGTCGTAGGCGTGATTGTTCGCGCTGTTGAGCACGGTGAAGCCCGCCGCCCGGTAGTCCTGGGCAAAACTCGGCGGCACCTTGAACGCGTAACAGTACGGCGACGGCGGCCGACACTTGGAACGCTTCGCTGCGGTCATCGTTCCCTCTAGGTTGCCGAACACGATCGGCGCGTCGAGGTAGCGCCGCAGCGGCGCGACGTAGCCCGCCGGGTCGGGCGGCAGCGTCGGGGTGTTGCCGAGCTCGGTGTCGCCGACGGCGTCGATGGTGACGGTCGGGGCGGTCGCGGTGGTAGTGGTAGTGGTCGGGATCGATGGCAGTGAGGTCGTCGGCACGACGGTCGTCGTCGTGGTCGAGGTCGACGTACGCAGCGCAACCAACGTCACAGTGGCGGCGCCCGCGAGCACGACGGCCCCGGCCGCACCCACGAACCAGGCGCGTCTCGCGGACTGGGACGCGTGGCGTCCTACCACGGCTGGGCTTCACCGGGGTTGGTGGACTGGAAGACGGCGAAGAAGTCCTTGGTGCTCGGGTAGAGGAACCGGTTCGGGATCTGGTTCGGGTTCGGCACGACCAACGACGGCGCGCCGGCCCCGGGGCGGGCGTAGGC
Organism: Actinomycetes bacterium; assembly: GCA_021795095.1. Next base: position 11,048 of record JAJYPU010000024.1, read on the forward strand.
GACGAAGATCGGCCACTCGGGGTTGATGTCGAGTTCCATGGCTCGCACACAGTGCAGGTCCACCATCACCTGAGCCAGGCTCGCCGCGGTCTGGGCGGGGGCCGCCGCGTAGATCAGGTTGCCCGCCGCGTCCACACCGAGCGCCGTTCGCCACACCGCGGGCGCCCCGTGCAAGGTCAGCCCCCAGGCGCCGTTGTTCGCGGCGAGGGCCGTCGGTCGCGCCTTCGCGACCAGCAGTGTCAGGTTCTGTCGGGCCATGACCACGTTCGCACCCGGGCGCGGTCCCCCGGCCCAGCTCACCACGTTCACCGTGCCGTTGGTGTAGCGCACCACCGTCGCCAGTCCGCGGACCATCGGGAAGTAGAGCGTTCGATTCACATAGAAGCCGCCGGCGCTGTCGGCTTCGTAGAACCCGGCGTTGAAGGTCGCGAGCAGTCGGCCACGGGCCGTCGGTGGGACCTCCTCGGGCCCGCGCGCCAGACTCGTCGCGCCCGGGCCCAGGTAACCGGGATAGAGCGCCAGGATCGAGGCTGAACTGCGTAGCCACGAGGCGTACACGACGGTCGCTTCGTGCGGGTCGGGCCGGAAGGTGGTGGTGAACACCGTGGGCACCCGCGACCACGGGTCGAGCCGGCGCCAGCGTGAACACAACGCCGCGGGGCCCTTCGATACGGGGGTCGAGCCGTGCAGACACACCGGTTGCGGCGACGCACGCACCGACGCCGTCGCCTCGAGCGACGGGGACAGCACCAGCACGGCGAGTGCCACCATCCAGATCCTCGCGCGCATCACTCCTCCCTGGACCAATCCTACGAAACAGGCCCTCACCGACCCGTCCTCGTGCGATACCCTCCACGGTGGAGGACCGTGGAGGGCGATGAGCAAGAGCGTTGACGGCATCGACCTCTCAGCGAAACTCTCGCGCGAGGAATCTGAATCGCGCGTCCTCGCCGCCCAGCGCCGACTCGTACACCTTCGTCTGTTGACGGCGGGGCTGCTCGAGCCCCACGAGGTCGGACCCGGGCTGGTGGTGCTCTTCGAGGGTTTCGACGCGGCCGGCAAGGGAGGCGCCATCCGCCGTCTCACTGGAGCCCTGGACCCGCGTCACGTTCGGGTCATCCCGATCAGCGCGCCCACCGACGAGGAACGACGCCACCACTTCCTCTGGCGGTTCTGGCCGAACCTGCCGGGCTGGGGCGAGATGACGGTCTTCGACCGGTCCTGGTACGGCCGGCTGCTCGTCGAACGCGTCGAGGGACTGATCGACCACGACACCGTGCGCCGCTCGGCCGACGAGATCGTCGAGTTCGAGCGCGCACTCGTGAACGACGGGGTGACGATCATCAAGTTTTGGCTGCACATCTCGGACGGCGAGCAGCTGTCGCGGTTCAATGACCGAGCGAAGGACCCGCTCAAGCACTGGAAGCTCACTCCGGACGACTGGCGCAATCGCGCAATGCGTCCGGCGTACCTCGAGGCACTCACCGACATGCGCGACTGGACCGACCACGGCCACGCCCACTGGGACATCATCGCCGCCGAGGACAAGCACTACGCCCGCGTGGCGGTGCTCGAGACGGTCATCGACCGCTGGGAACACGACCTGGAGCGCCGCGGCGTGCACGTCCCGCCGGCGCGCGGCGATGACTATCTGCATTAGCGATTTCTGACACACTAGGGCATGACCTCGCGCTACGGCATCACCATCCCCTTCGATGGCATCTCACTGGGCGAACATCGCGCCTGGTACTCGCGACTGGTCGAACTCGGCTACACCGACGTGTGGTCGGCCGAGGTCGACGGGACCGACGGGTTCACGCCGCTGGCGCTAGCCGCGGCGTGGGAGCCGCGACTCAATCTCGGGCTCGCCGTGGCACCCGTCTTCACCCGCGGTCCGGGGCTGCTCGCGATGACCATCGCCGCCCTCGCCGAGGTGGCCGGGGAACGACTCACCGTCGGGCTCGGCGCCTCGAGCCAACCGGTCGTTGAGCGCTGGAACGGGATCGCCTACGACCGGCCCTTCGCACGCACGCGCGACGTGCTGCGTTTCGTGAATCGGGCGCTCGACGGCGAGAAGATCGACGAGGACTTCCCCACCTTCAGCGTCCACGGCTTTAAGCTCTCGCGGCCCGTGACGGATCGGCCCCGCATCCTGCTCGGGGCGCTGCGCCCGGGCATGCTGCACCTAGCCGGCGCCGAGGCCGACGGGGCGATCCTCAACTGGCTGGCCGTCGAGGACGTCGCCACCTGCCGGGCCGAGGTGGGCCCCGACAAGGCCATCGCGGCTCGCTTGTTCGTCGTACCCACCGCCGACGCCGACCTCGCGCGAAGCGTCGGACGACGGATGATCTCCTCGTACCTCACGGTCAACGCCTACGCCGAGTTCCATCGTTGGCTCGGTCGCGGGGAGGCACTCACGCCGATGTGGGACGCCTGGGCCGCCGGTGACCGCAAGCTCGCCAACGCGGCGATTCCCGACGAGGTCGTCGACGCACTGATCGTCCACGGATCATTCGACGCCTGCCGCGATCACGTCCAGCGCTACGTCGAGGCCGGCGTCTCGATGCCGACGATCGCGATTGTGCCCGTGGGCGTCACCCTCGAGGAGGCCATCGTCGGCCTCGCGCCGCGCTGAGCGACATCCCTACACTGGCACTGGAGGTTGCGATGGGTAAGAAGAAGACCAAGCACGAGGTCCCGGTGCGTATCGGCGTGGTGGACACGATGTTCGCCCGCTATGACATGGGTGGCGCGGCGCGCGCCGAGTTGGCGGACTGTCCGGGATACGGGAGTCGTTTCACCGTGGTCTCCAAGACAGTCCCCGGTTTCAAGGACCTCGCGGTAGCGGCAAAGAACCTCATCGAGCGCGACGGCTGTTCGATCGTGGTCGCCCTCGGCATGCCGGGCAAGGCACCCATCGACAAGCAGTGCGCCCACGAGGCGGCCCTCGGCATCATGCAAGCCCAACTCCTCACCTCGACACCCATCCTCGAGGTCTTCGTCCACGAGGACGAGGCCGACGACCCCGAAGTCCTAGCGTCGGTGTTCAAGAACCGCTCGGCCAAGCACGCGCGTAACGCGTACTGGATGCTGTTCGAACCCGAGCAGCTCGCCCGCCGGGCTGGTCAGGGCGTGCGTCAGGGCTTCGAGGACGCGGGGCCGCTCGGCGTCGCCTGATCCTCGGCGCGAACGGCCCCTTGGCTGTTCACTATGCTCACCAGGGTTAGTCCGCCCCGAGGAGGATCCATGCCCGAAGCCGTCATCGTCGCCACCGGTCGTTCGCCCATCGGTCGAGCGTTCAAGGGGTCGCTGGTCGACGTACGCCCCGACGACCTCGCCGCCCACGTCGTCGCCGAGGTCCTGGCCAAGGTGCCCCAGTTGGACCCGACGACCATCGACGACCTGATGATGGGCTGTGGCCAGCCGGCCGGCGAGTCAGGATTCAACATCGCGCGCGTCGTCGCCATTCTCGCCGGACTCGACACGGTGCCCGGCGTCACCGTCAACCGCTACTGCTCGTCGTCGCTCCAGACGATTCGCATGGCCGCGCACGCGATCAAGGCCGGCGAGGGCGACGTCTTTATCGCCGCTGGCGTCGAGACCGTGTCGCGCTTCGGCAACGGGGCCTCGGACATCGCCAAGGCGATGAACCCGCGCTTCGACGAGGCCATCGCGCGCACGACGGCTCGTTCGGCGCGCGCCGGTGACCCGTGGACCCCGAGTCCCGGGCTCCCCGACGTCTACATCGCGATGGGCCAGACCGCCGAGAACGTCGCCGAGTTCGAGCAGGTGTCGCGCGCCGAGATGGACGCGTTCGCCCTGCGCAGCCAAGAGCTCGCCGTCGCGAGCCAGCACAACGGCTTCTTCGAGCGCGAGATCGTCCCCATCACACTCCCCGACGGGCGCGTGATCGCGACCGATGACGGCCCTCGGGCCGGCACCACGCTCGAGAAGCTGGCCGCCTTGGCCCCGGTCTTTCGCGAGGGCGGCACCGTCACCGCGGGCAACGCCTGCCCGCTCAACGACGGCGCCGCGGCCGTGATCGTCATGAGCGACACCCGCGCCAAGGCGCTCGGGTTGACGCCCCTGGCGCGGATCGTCTCGAGTGGGGTCAGCGCTCTCAACCCCGAGATCATGGGCCTCGGTCCCGTTGAAGCGAGCCGTCAGGCGTTGGCCCGCGCCGGGCTGAGTATGGACGACATCGACCTGGTCGAGATCAACGAAGCCTTCGCGGCTCAGGTGATCCCCTCGGCCAAGCACCTCGGCATCAACTGGGACAAGCTCAACGTGAATGGCGGGGCCATCGCGCTCGGCCACCCCTTCGGCATGACCGGGGCGCGCATCATGACCACCTTGCTCAACGGCCTCGAAGACCGGGACAAGCGCTACGGACTGGAGACGATGTGCGTCGGCGGCGGCCAGGGCATGGCCATGATCGTCGAGCGGCTCAGCTGAGCGGTCGCCCGGTCGACCGGGCATCGGGGTCGGCGACGTACCGGTCGTGCTCCTCGTCTGAGACGGCCCGGGCCTCGTCGGGCAAGAGGACGGGTATCGACCCGCGCACCTCGTAGGCGACGCGACGACGCGGGTTGTAGAGCACGCTCGCATCCGACAGGTACAGCAGTGGGCCGTGATCGACGGGGTCCTCCAGCAACTCCAGCAGGAACGGGTCGAGGGCCATCACGCCTCCTTGATCATCGCGACGACCTCATCGACGTGGCGCGCGCAGCTCGGCTCGTCTCGCGCTTCGACGTTGAGCCGTAGCAGTGGCTCGGTGTTCGAGGGTCGCAGATTGAACCACCAGCTCCCGAAATCGGCGCTCAGCCCATCCATCTCGTCGACCGCCACACCCTCGTTACGCAGACGTTGGGCGACGGCGTGCACCGTGCCGGCGGGATCGGTCACCTCGGTGTTTCGCTCGCCGGAGGAGGCGTAGCGCTGAAAGGGTGCCTGCAGCGCCGACAGCGGCACGTCCGAGCGGCTGAGCAACTCAAGCACGATCAAGGCGGTGATGATGCCCGAGTCGGCGCGATAGTTGTCCCGGTAGTAGTAGTGGCCCGAATGCTCCCCACCGAAAATGGCGCCGGTCTCGGCCATGACCTGCTTGATATAGCTGTGGCCGACGCGCGTGCGCACGCCGACCCCGCCGTGCTCGGCTATGACCTCGGGCACGGACTTTGAGCAGATGAGGTTGTAGAGCACGGTCGCGCCGGGATGGCGGTCCAAGAGCGCGGCGGCCACCATCGCGGTGGTCGTCGAGCCCGAAACGGGCTCGGCACGCTCATCAACGACGAACACCCGGTCGGCGTCACCGTCGAAGGCGAGCCCGATGTCGGCCCCGGTCTCGAGGACGCGACGTTGCAGGTCCACGAGGTTGGCCGGGTTGAGCGGGTCCGCGGGATGGTTGGGAAAGGTCCCGTCCAGTTCTGGGTACAGCACGTCGAGCTCGACGGGCAGGCCCGCGAAGACTCGGGGCGCGACGAGACCCCCCATCCCGTTGGCGACGTCGGCCACGATGCGCAGCGGGCGCAATGCCGTGACGTCGATGAAGGAGTGCACGTGGGCGATCCAGTCGGGCCAGAGGTCCCGTTCGACCCGGTCCGCGTGAGGTTCGGCGTCGACGCCGAGCAGCCCCTGCGCGTCGGCGGCGATGTCGAGGAGCCCGGACTCCACACCGACCGGCCGGGCGCCGGCCAGACACAGTTTGATCCCGTTGTAGCGGGCAGGGTTGTGCGACGCGGTGAACATGGCGCCCGGCGCGTCGAGAAACCCCGACGCGAAGTACAAGAGGTCCGTCGAGGCGAGGCCGAGGTCAACGACCTCGACGCCTTCGCCACGCGCTCCGTCGCTGAATGCCGCGCTGAGCGACACGCCGGACTGGCGCATGTCCCGGGCGATCACGAGCCTCGGTGACCGGGCGAAGCGAGCGAACGCCACGCCCACCGCCCGCGCGACGACCTCGTCGAGTTGATCGGGATACGTCCCGCGCACGTCATAGGCCTTGAAGATGGCGCCGGTATCCACGCTGGTCATGCTACTGCCGGGACCGTCGGCGCCTCTTGTACGCGTTCCACGCCACGACCAGGCCGAGCGCGACGGTTACGTCGCTCAGCCAGTTACCGAGGGTCACCGCCGGCGTCGATCCGTAGACCAGCGAGACGTCGTGACTCGTGGGCACGACCACCATGAGGTTGGGGCTGACGCGGTACGGTCCCGTGGCCCCGATCGCGTGCCACCGGGGGTAGTACGAGATCTTGACGAGGGTCGGTACGCCCAGGCGGTCCACGTGGAACGAGATCCGCTGGAGGCCAACGACCACGTGGGTCACGGTCTCCTTGGCCAGCGGGGCGCTCGGGTGCAGGTGGGTGATCGACGAGGCGCGCGGCCACGAGGGCGGTCCGCTCGCCGCGGCGAGCACCGACCACCGGGCCGGGTCGAGCCACCACGTCGTGTTGGCGGCGAGCCACGCGGTACGACTCGCGAGGCCACCGACGACGTTGGGTTCACTGGCGAGCCCCTCGACCATGGGGCTCGACTTGATCAGGTAGATACGCCAGCGAACCCCCGGGGACGGCCAGGCGCGGGTCTGGGCGATGAAGCGCAACTGGGGGTCGGCGTTGGCCTCCGCGACCGCCAGCGGTGAGAAAGCGATGTAGTACCGCACCCCGAGCATCTGCAGGTGGGTGACGCCCTCGGCGACGTTGAGCTGTCCGTAGGGCAGGCCGACCTGGGGGTTGCTCGGCTGGCTGCTCAGCTCGGCCTGGTCGAGGAAATGGTACGGCGTCGTCGCCGAGGACTCGAAGAAGAGCCCCTCCATCGAGTCGATGCAGTTGTTCGTCCAGTACGGCAGCAGCATGAGCGCCATCGTGGTGCCGAAGCGGTTCTCGCTCGGTGCGTACTCCCACATGGCCCGCCCGCA
>JAJYPU010000171.1 GCA_021795095.1 Actinomycetes bacterium
ACGTGCAGTACACCCGCAACATGGCCACCGGCGCCTCCACGGCGGACCTCGCGCTCGTCGTGGTGGACGTCGCGCACGGACTCAAGGAGCAGACCCGCCGCCACCTCTGCATCGCGGCGCTGCTCGGCGTTCGCGGCCTCGTGGTGGCGGTCAACAAGATGGACGCGGTGCACTGGTCGCCCGCGGCCTTCCAGAGCGTCGTCGACGAGGTGGAGACCGTCGCCGGTGAGCTGGGGTTCGACGCGATCACCTGCGTGCCGACCTCGGCACTGCTCGGTGACAACGTCGTCGACGCGTCCGACCACACTCCCTGGTACCCCGGCCCGACCGTGCTCGAGGCGCTCGAGTCGAGTGATGCCGGTGCGTGGACGAACTCGACCAATGGCCCTCGACTGCCCATCCAGTGGGTCCTGCGCCAGCCCGGCGGCGGGCGGACCTACGCCGGCATGGTCAACGGTGACACTCTGCACGAGGGAGACGTCGTCACCCTGCTGCCCGCGGGCATCGAGACGACGATCACTGCCCTCAACACGTTGCACAACGGTCCCGAAGTCCAAGCCGGTGCCGGACTCTCGATCGACGTGGCGCTCGCCGACGAGACTGACGCCGGACGCGGCGACCTGCTCGCCTGCGCGCCGCTGCCGCGGGTCACGCGCGAGATCACGGCGACCGTCTGCTGGTTCGGCGAACGTCCGCTCACTACCGGCTCGCGCCTACGACTGAAGCACACGACACGGGTCACCCCGGCGCGCATCGTCGGGCTCGACGGCGTCGTCGACGTGGCCACGCTCACCGTCGAAGACGGCGACGAGCTGCGCACCAACGACATCGGCTTGGTCCAGTTGCAGACCGCAGACCCACTGGTCGTCGACGACTACCGGGACAACCGGGTCACGGGGAGCTTCGTGCTGATCGACGAGGTGACCAACGCCACGGTCGCGGCCGGCATGGTCGGGCGCGCGGCCTTCCTCTAGGTCGTTCGCCTCGAACCTAAAACTGGACGAGCATCGAGATCAGGGCGATGGCGAGTAAGACCGCGATGACGTCGATCGAGCGCGTGAGCTGGCGACCCTTGGCGACCTCGGCCACACCATTGCGGGCGATCTCGCTGGCCACCGTACGCTCCAGGGGCAACGTTCGCGCTTCGAGGTGGCCGGCGATGGCGAGATAGCACAGCAGGCCCACGATTACGAAGGGTCGCCGCAGTGAGTCCGCGCTTCCGCCCGTCGCCGATACGGCCAGCCCACTCAAGACCAGGAGATGGACGACCCTCGCCGCCCAATTGCGCCGTTCGGGGAAGCGGCGACGCTGGACGACCGCGTCGGCGCCGCCGGCGACCGCCACGGCCCCGGCTCGCATCACCGCGATGACGGTGAACGTCGCCACGGCGGCGAGGACGTGGACGAGGAACAAGAGGTCGAAACCGACCGACGCGGCAATCACGTCTCAGACAGTAACGCCTCGGCTGCCCGATACGGGTCGGTCTCGCCGGCGATCAATGCGGTGACTTGGTCCGCGTAGGCCGAGCCCTCGGCCAACTCGCCGATACGTGCGCGCAGCATCACCGACAGAACCCGGTCCAACTCGGCGCGTGCCTGGGTCGCTCGGTGCTGGTCGTGTTGGGCGCCGGTCACGAGTCGTCGATGGTCGATGATCGCGCGCCAGAGTTCGTCGGTGCCCGCCCCCGTGCTGGCCACGGTCTCCAGGATCGGCGGGCGGGGCTCTTTAGCGCTGCCGAGCTCAAGCATCTGTTCGAGGTCCCGACGGGTCTCACGCAACCCCGCTCGGTCGGCCTTGTTGATCACGAAGATGTCCGCCACCTCGAGCAGGCCGGCCTTGTTCGCCTGCATCGAGTCGCCCCAACCGGGGTTGGTTACCACGATGGTCGTGTCGGCGGCCGAGGCGATGTCGACCTCCATCTGCCCGACGCCGACGGTCTCGACGAACACCACCGAGAACCCCGCCGCGCCGAGTACCCGGATCGCGTCGGGCACGGCGAGCGAGAGTCCGCCGAGGTGGCCACGCGTGGCCATCGAGCGGATGAAGACGTGATCGTTGGTCGCGTGGTCCTGCATGCGAATCCGGTCGCCGAGGATCGCGCCACCGGTGAAGGGCGAGCTCGGGTCCACGCAGAGCACACCGATCTGGTCGAAGGCCTGGGTCCCGTCGAAGGAACCGCTCGCGAGCGCCGTCTTGATCAATTGGTCGGTGAGCGTAGATTTCCCCGCGCCGGGCGGACCGGTGAGCCCGACCACGTAGGGGGCGGGCGTCGAGTAGGCGCGTGAGACGGTCGCGCGCTGATTCGAGCCGCCGGACTCGACGTAGGTGATCAGGCGCGCCAGGGCCGTGCGCGACCCCGTGCCCGCTTGGGCGATCAACTCGTCGGGGTCGCGCGCGATCATCGAAGACGCTCGATCCGGGCGCCGAGGCCGGTGAGGCGTCCCACGAAATCGTCGTACCCGCGCTCGACGTGCTCGAGCCCCTCAACCGTCGTCGATCCCTCCGCGACGAGGCCCGCGAGCACGAGCGCGGCGGCCGCGCGGATGTCCGTCGCGCGCACCGTCGTTCCGACGAGGTGGCCGACACCCCGGATCATCGCGTGATGGCCGTCGGTGGTGATGTTCGAGCCCAGCCGGACCAGTTCGTCGACGTAGCGGAATCGACCGGCGAAGAGGTTCTCGGTCACGACCGAGACCCCGTCGGCGACCGCGAGCATGGTCGTGAGCAGCGGCTTGTAGTCGGTCGCGACCCCGGGGTAGGGCAGCGTCGAGACGTCACAGCCCCGTAGTCGGGCGGGCCCGCGCACGACGATGCCCGGGCCGGTGACGTCCACGACGCCCCCCATCGCCTCGATCTTGCGCAGCAGCATCTCCATGTGGTCCGCACGTGCGTCGATGACTCGAACCGCGCCACCGGTGATCAGCCCTGCGGCGAGATAGGTCGCGGCGACGACGCGGTCGGGGATGACCTCGTGATCGGCCGCGTGGAGCGACTCCACGCCGTCGATGGTCAGCCGCGAGGTGCCGAGTCCCTCGATGCGAGCGCCCATGGCGATGAGCTGGCGGCCGAGGTCTTCGACCTCGGGTTCGCGCGCGGCGTTATCGATGACCGAGCGGCCCTCGGCCAACACGCAGGCCATCAACAGGTTGTCCGTCGCAGTGTGGCTCGGATACTCCAGGGTGATCCGCGTCGCGCGCAACCGGGTGCGCGTGGTCGTCGCGTGGATTGAGGTGCGGTCGTTGTGAAAGTCGGCGCCCATCGCCGACAGGCCGTCGGTGTGGAAGTTGATCGGTCGTTGCCCGAAGTCGTCGCCGCCGGGCAGGGCCATGTGGGCCTCGCCACAGCGCGCGAGTAACGGGCCGAGCACGACGATCGAGGCGCGCATCGCCTCGAAGAGGTGGGCGGGCGCGATCGGATGAAGGTCTTTCGCGTCGGGCACGGTGATGGTCAGCTGGTGGTCGCCCGAGACCACCGCACAGCCCACGGCCCGCAGCAGCTCGGTCATGACTGCGACGTCGCTGATCGCGGGGACGTTGGTCAAGTGGTGGACGCCACTCGCCAGCAGACAGGCCGCCATCTGCTTCAAGACCGCGTTCTTCGCGCCGAAGGCCTGGACATCGCCCGACAAGGGACCCGCGGGCTTGACCAACAACGAACTCACCCATCCAGTATTGCCGCTACGCAGAGGGGCTCCAACCGGGCCCCGTCACGACAGGCGGGCTACGCTTCGTATCGTGCAACCACCGTCAGAACCGGACCGTAATCTCGCCCTGGAAATGATTCGCGTGACCGAGGCGGCCGCCATCGCCGCCGCACGCTGGGCCGGTCGCGGCGACAAGAACGCGGCCGACGGCGCAGCGGTGGACGCCATGCGCTTCGTGCTCGGCGCAGTCGCCATGGACGGCATCGTCGTCATCGGCGAGGGCGAGAAGGACGAGGCGCCGATGCTCTTCAACGGTGAGCACATCGGCGACGGTCAGCCACCCCTGGTCGACGTCGCCGTCGACCCCATCGACGGCACGACGATGACCGCCATGGGTCGTAAGGGTGCGGTTTCGGTGATCGCGCTCTCCGAGCGCGGCACCATGTTCAATCCCGGCCCGTGCGTGTACATGCGCAAGATCGCGGTTGGCCCATGCGGTCGCGGGGCCGTTGCCAT
>JAJYPU010000172.1 GCA_021795095.1 Actinomycetes bacterium
TTCGATCGAGGCGCTCACGCCGGTCGACGAGCGTGAGGCCGCCTCGATCGCGGCGACACTGGATCGTCTGCGCTGGCCCGGTGACGCGTTCGACGAGTCCGCCAATGACCACCACATCACCGCGTCGGCCTTCGTGGTCTCCACGAGGGGGGTGATCCTGCACCGGCATCGACGTCTCGGTATCTGGGTGCAACCCGGTGGACACGTTGACACGGGCGAAGACGTCGAGTCCGCGGCACTGCGCGAGACGCGCGAGGAGACGGGACTCGTCGCACGGCATCGCCGACCGCCGTTGCTCTTCCACGTCGACGTCCATCCCGGCCCGCGCGGCCACACCCACTACGACCTGCGCTACGTGCTGACGGCGCCACCGATCAATCCGTCGCCGCCGCCCGGCGAGAGCCCCGAGGTCTACTGGTTCGACTACGACGCTGCCGTGGAACGGGCGGAGCCAGCGCTTCGTCCCGCGCTGGCCGCGTTGGCGGTGCAAACAACGACATGGAACGTGTCAGACTACGGCGATGACTGACGCCGAGGCACTACGCGCCCTAATGGAGGCGGATCGTTGGATCGACCGGGTCATTGCCCAGCGAGACCATCTGCCCGAATCCGAGGAGCTCGCGAACCTGGAGGGCCAACTGCGCATCGAGGTCGTCGCTATCCGTGACGCCGAGAGCGCGGTCGCGCCCATGCGTGCGACGTACGAGGAGGTGGCGGCACGCGCCGATCGGATTCAGCGGCGCCGCCGCGAGCTCGAGACCGCCCTCGCCGCCTCGACGAGTGGCGCGCGCGACCTCGCCGCGATGCAGCACGAGCTGGAGTCGATATCGGCGCAGGGGGCCGAGGCCGACGAAGAGGCCCTCGGGCTTCTCGAATCGATCGAGGAGCGCGACTCCTTCGTGGAGCGATTGCGACGCGACATCAAACCGAAGTTGGCGCGACGCGAAGAGTTGCGTAGCACGATTGAACAGTTACGGTCCTCGTTGGATGAGGAGGTCGCATCGCTTCGCGTCGCACGTGACGAGCGGGCCCGTGACGTTCCCGAGAACTTGCGGATCCGCTATCAGCGCGCCATGGACCGTGTGGGGACCTCTGGCGCGGCACAGATCGTTACTGGTCGCTGCGATGGCTGTCGCATCGCCCTGGCACCGCTCGACCTCGACCGGGCAAAGAATCAGGATGAGGACTCCTTCATGGACTGTCCCTCGTGCGGTCGGATACTGGTGCCGTGATTATTCTCATCCGTCACGGCCAGACCACGACCAACGCCCAGCGGCTGCTCGTGGGACGCAGCGACCCGGCGTTGACCGACTTGGGCGAGCGACAGGCCAGGGCGCTACGACGACTCCTCGAGGGCGTCGAGGAGGTGTGGACCTCACCGCTGCAGCGCGCTCGGGAGACGGCGCGTCTCGCGATGCCCCACCTGGAGGCGCGGGTGCGACCGGAGTTCATCGAGGTCGATTACGGCTATTTGGACGGACAGCCGCTGAGCGTTGTCAGCGACGACCAGTGGCGAGTCTTCGAATCCGATCACAACCTGGCGCTTGGCGATGGCGAGTCACTCGAGTCCGTCGACCGTCGAGTGCACGCGGTATTGGACGGGTTGCTCGCCGATCGAACGAGCCTGCTCCACGATCATCACCGACACCTCGCGATCGTGAGCCACGTCAGTCCGATTAAGTCGGCCACGGTGTGGGCACTCGGTGTGCCAGGATCGGTCGCGTGGCGCACACGCCTCGACAATGGCTCCATCACGACGATTGGAATGCGTCAGTCGTCGCCGACCCTCGTCCACTTCAACTTGGTGCCGCCCCTGTCCTGATCAGTGCAGTGCGACGGCGATCGCGGCGAAGGTCGCCGCGACGCCGAGCAGGGTGCAGGCGTGGAAGAGCTCGTGGTACCCGAAGACCCTGGGGTTGAGTCGGGGACGTTTGGTGCCGTAGAACACCGCGCCGACGGAATACGCGACGCCACCGAGGACAATGAGGATGAAGGGAACCCGACCGCCGCCTCGGTAGATCTGAGGCAGCACACCGACTGCGGCCCAGCCGACCACGAGGTAGGGCAGCGTGTTCACCCACTTCGGGGTGTCTAAGGCCAGCTGGCGGATCAGGATACCCACGGCGGCTCCGCCGGCTACGACCAAGAGCAGCACAACGCGAATCGTTCCGTGCATCGTTAGTCCCGCGATGGCGAGGTACGACCCAGCGATGGCGGCGAATATCGCCGAGTGGTCGGCGCGCCGCCACGCGCGCCGGTGGGGGGCACTCCAGTTGACCCGGTGGAAGAGGGCGCTCGTGAGCATCATGATGGACACGCCCACGACAAAGCAGGTGACCCAGACGACCTGGGTCCAGGTCCGAGCGCGGACATAGAGGATCGGCGACGCGCCGAGCAAGATGACGACACCGCCCACGTGGAGCCAACCGCGCAGGAGCGGCTTCACGAGTTCAGACTCGGTTGGCCTCGGGGCGGCAGTTTTGGTCATACGGTCACCCTATGGCGACGCGGGTCGCTCGTCCCACGCGGACAGACGAGAACCGGCACGCGAGCGCTCGGAGAACGACGAAGCCCGCTCGTTTCGTCTGACGAAACGAGCGGGCTCGCGTAGGTTGGCCCCCCCAGCCAATACGAAGAAGATAGTGCGCGTGACACCACTAAGGTGATCGTCAAATCGCTGGAATGACTTCATTGTGAGCAAATTCACATGAGAGGAACGAACATGGAACACCGGATTTTGGGCCAGGGCTTGGCCGTCTCGCAACAGGGACTCGGTTGCATGGGGATGAGCGAGTTTTACGGTGTCGGTGACGAAGCGGAGTCGATTGCGGTGATCAACGCGGCCCTCGACGCTGGCGTCAACTTCCTCGACACGGCCGACATGTACGGCCCCTTCACGAACGAGCGACTGGTTGGTAGGGCGATCGCAACTCGACGTGACGAGGTGGTGCTGGCGACGAAGTTCGGGAACCAACGGAGCGAAGATGGACAGTTCCTCGGTGTCAACGGACGCCCCGAATACGTCGTACAGGCGTGCAACGACTCGCTGGCGCGACTCGGTGTGGACGTCATCGATCTCTACTACCAGCACCGCGTCGACCGGTCGGTTCCCGTCGAGGAGACGTGGGGGGCGATGAAGTCGTTGGTCGAGGCGGGCAAGGTCCGCTTCCTCGGCATCTCCGAAGCGTCGTCGGCCACAATCGAGCGGGCCAACGCCGTGCACCCGGTGACTGCGCTGCAGTCGGAGTACTCGTTGTGGACCCGTGATCCCGAGGATGGCGTGCTCGATACCTGCCGTCGACTCGGTATCGGGTTCGTCGCCTACAGCCCGCTCGGCCGGGGCTTTCTCACGAGCGAGGCCGCGAACCGGACCAGCACCGACGAGCGCGACACTCGCAAGCACCACCCGCGCTTCGTCGGCGAGGCGTACGAGCAGAACCTGCAACTGGTAAGCAATCTGGCCTCGATCGCCGCGACATTGGACGTGAGCGTCGCCCAACTGGCACTCGCGTGGGTGTTGAGCCGCGGCGAGGACGTTGTGCCGATTCCCGGAACCAAGCGCAAAAAGTGGCTCTACGAGAACATCGCCGCGAGCGAGATCCACCTGAGCGCCGAGGCCATCGCCGCACTCGAGGCGGCCGTTCCGCGCGGCGCGGTGGTCGGCGACCGCTACCACGAAAGCGGCATGAAGACGATCAACGGCTAGGGCCTGCTGGACACTTCACGGCGATGTGGTCAGGTCGCCGTCGCTCAGGTCAATGACGAAGTCGCTCCACGCGACGATCTGGTCATCATGGGTCGCAATGATCACGGTGGCACGACTGGCCGTAAGCAGGGTGAGTACTGCGGTCGTCTCGTCGCGCCCGAGCCCGCTGGTCGGTTCGTCGAGGATCACGATGTCCGGTCCGATAGCGAGGGATCGCACGACCGCGATGCGCTGACCCTCGCCTCGGGAGACCTCGTCCCATTTCGTTGTCGGCTCGACGTCGATGCCTACCGACATGAGGTCTTGGTCGAGAGGCCGCGCGATCGTTCGCCCTAGGACGAGGACGTCTTGGGCGTACCCGCGCAGGAGTCCGGTCTCCCCGGGCACGTACGCCACGTGGGCGCGAAGGATGTCCTCGTCGATCTCGGTGATGGGCGTGTTGCCAAT
>JAJYPU010000025.1 GCA_021795095.1 Actinomycetes bacterium
CGGCGCGTGGGGTGCCGGTGCGGGCGCCGGACCGGCGCTCGCCCGCGCGGCCTCGAGCTGGTTAATCCGCTCGGCCGCCTGTCGCAACTGCTGGCGCTGTTGCTGCAACTGGTCTTTCAGCTGACGCGCTTCACCTGACAAACGCTCGAGAAACTCATCGACTTCGTCGACGTTATAGCCCTTGAGACCGACCTTAAAGGCGACGGTATCGATGGAATCCAGGGCGGATCGGGCGTTATCGGTGCTGTCCATACCAGCAACCATACCGCGCGACCACCGACGCAACGTGGCTCGTGCCCCTCAAGAAACGAGTCGCGACGCCGACCACTAGATCACGGCGTTAATGATCTCCAACGCGATGATCGCGACCAGCACTGAGAAGTCGATCCCCACGCCACCGAACTGCGGACGCGGCAGGATCTGCCGCAACGGCCGAAGGACCGGCTCGGTCACGATCATGAGCGCGCGCCGCAACGACGCCACCCCGCCCGTGCTCGACGAGGGGAACCAGCTGAGCAGCGCGGCCACGATGAAGACCCAGATGTAGAGCGACAGCAGGAGGTGGATCAGCCTCATAGGGCGTCAAACGAACGGTACCCCGAGGCGCGCAGCGATGCCCGGGCGTCGGTGCTGACATGCGAGCCTTGCGGGCAGACCAGGTAGACGCCCTGGTCCAGCGGCTCGATCTTCGCACTCAGTGCGTACGCGGTGCCCGACGCGAAGTCGACGAGCCGTCTCGCCACACTCGGCTCCAGCCCCGTCACGTTGAGCACCACCACCCGCGAACTACGCAGGAGGTCGGTGATCCGCCGTGACTCGTTGTAGGACTGGGGGAACAGGATCGCCGGCTCGTACTCGTTGGCGAGCGTCGCCGGTGGGCGGGGACGCGGGCTCGGCATCGGGCGCACACGTGGCGGCTCACCCGCGTTGTCGAGCACCGAGATTGACGACGGCCGTCGAGCGGCCTGTTGGGTCCTCGGGGGCACCGGGGCGGCTGACGGCGGGTACGGCCGACCCGCGCCGGGCTGGCCCGGCCGCCAGTCCGCGGGCTCCTCGTAGGCGCTCTCGTCCGTGAAAGGGCGCGCGGGGACACTCGACGCGTAGTCACCGTACTCGTCCTCAATAAGCCCGAGAAACCCCAACGCCTTTCGGAATTTATCTTTCATCTGCTCCCCTTGCGGCTACCGCCCGAAACCATGTTAGGCCACCACGTCACGTAGCCACCCGCGAGCCGAAAAGGGCCCGCCCGAGGCGAACCTCAGTCGAACCGTACTCGCAGGCGAGCTCGAGATCGTCGCTCATGCCCATCGATCGCTCCACGACATCCAGTTGATCAGCGAGTTCACGAACGGTCCCAAAGGCGCGGCGTGCCCCCTCGACCGTGGGCGGTGCGACAGTCATCAGACCTCGTACGTCGAGCCCGAGTCGACGAGCCTCGAGGACGAGCTCGGTCGCTACGGGCACCGAGGCCCCCGTTCGCGTCGCGATGTCGCTCACGTCGACCTCCACGTAGATCGTCGAGCCCGGGGCCACCGAAGCGATCCGCACGACCTCCTTGGCCCTGGAGACCCCGCACAGCACGTCCGCGGCTCGCGTCGCGCGGGCGATCTTGTTGGACTGCAGCGCCCCGAGGAAGTGCCAGCGCACGTCGAGGTCGCTGATGGTCCGACGTTTGGCCTCGAGTTCGACAAGGTAGTTCTCACCCACCGTCTCGATCCCCGCCGCCACCGCGGCTCGCACGGCCTGCGGGCCGAACGTCTTGGTCACCGCGACGATGCGCACTTGTTCGGGCGTGGGCGACGAGTCCGTGATGCGGCGTCTGGCGAGCCGGACGTTCTCGCTAACCCGCTCGAACAGGCGGGCGTCAGCGGAGGAAGCTGGGAAGGTCGTCATCGCCGCCAACGTCGAAGAAGTCGTCGTTCGCGGAACTGAAGATGTCGGTACGCGGCCCCTCGGTCATGACGGGCTGACTGGTGGTCGTCGGCACCGCCTTGGCGGGAGTCTGGTGGTCGAAACCGGCGGCGATGACCGTGACACGCACGGCGTCGCCGATCGAGTCGTCGATGACGCTGCCGAAGATGATGTTGGCGTCAGGGTGGGCTACCGAGTGGATGATGTTGGCGGCGTCGGTGACCTCGGTCAAGGTCACGTTGGAGCCACCGACGATGTTCATGAGGATACCGCGCGCACCGTCGATCGAAGCCTCCAGGAGTGGCGACGTGATCGCCGCGCGAGCCGCGTTCACGGCTCGGCCTTCCCCGGTGGACTGGCCGACGCCCATGATGGCGCTGCCGGCGTTGCGCATGATGGCGTTCACGTCCGCAAAGTCCGTGTTGATCAGCCCGGGCACCGTGATCAGGTCGGTGACGCCGCGAACGGCCGACAACAGCACGTCGTCGGCAATCTTGAACGCGTCGAGCATCGAAGTGTCGGCCGCCGTGACCGAGAGCAACCGGTCATTCGGGATCACAATCAGTGTGTCAACTTTGCCGCGCAGGGCCTCGATCCCCTTCTCGGCCTGGGTCGCGCGGCGTTTGCCCTCGAAGGAGAACGGCCTCGTCACGACGCCGATCGTCAGGATCCCCAACGAACGCGCGATGTCTGAGACCACGGGCGCGGCGCCGGTTCCAGTGCCTCCACCCTCGCCGACGGTGATGAACACCATGTCGGTGTCCTTCAACGCCTCCTCAATCTCCGAGCGGTGCTCCTCGGCCGCCTGGCGACCAATCTCGGGGTCGCTACCCGCACCCAAGCCCCTGGTCAACTGGCGTCCGATGTCGATCTTGAGGTCGGCCTCGCTGAGCAAGAGCGCCTGTGCGTCGGTGTTCGCGGCGATGAACTCGATGTTGCGCAGACCCGCTGCCACCATGCGATTCACCGCGTTGACGCCCCCACCTCCCACACCGATCACCTTGATGACCGCGTGGTAGTTGTTCTGGCTCAGACTCATGAAACCCCCTTCGGGCGACTCTACCTATTGTGACCCACCGCGCTGGGCGTCGCGCGCGTGCACGACAAAATGTCATTGCAGGCTAGTCAGTGGCTCCATTTCGGTCAAATACCAAACTACCCTGCCGACGGGCCCGATACTGCGAGTTCACCCGGAACCCGCACGTCCACGACGTCACCGGGGTGCAACTGCGTGTGCGCGATCACCGAGGCCACCGAAACGAACTTGTCGGTGAGGTCCGTCGGCCGGCCCAGGATGAAGGTGACTGGCGTAGTGAACTTCAGCGAGACCGAGCCGCTCGCGTCAACGGTGATCACCGAGACCTGCGCGGCGAAGGCGGGCGGCAAGCGGCTGGCGACCAGCGCAGCGTTGAATCCGGCGTGCTGGAAGGGCCAGCTGCGCTGCTGGGGGTGCAGGTACTCCAGGGTCGGCAGATTCGCCGTAAGAGGCGCCGGCCCGAGGTCGTGACCCGTCGCGTCGACGTACTGCAACGTGTGATTCGCGTCGAAGGCGACCGCCACGGGGGTGCGCTCGTGCACCACGATCTCCACGGTGCTCGGCCACCGTTTGGTCACCGTGACCGTACCGATCCACGGGAAGACTGCCAGCCGACGAGCGACCTGAGACGTGGCCACGTCGAGCAGCGGCGGGTCTGTGGTGAGCCCGCTGGCCGCGAGCACCGCACCACGTGACTCGTGTCGTAGTCCGATCACCACGACGTGACGGACTTGAACGATCGATGAGTGCATGAGCCAGTTGAGGCCCACGCCGAGCGAGGCCAGTACGAGCAGGAACGCGATCGTATAGGGAAGCCACCGGCGCCGCCGGTGCGGCGCGGCTGACGCGTCCGTCGAGCGCGCCCGCGACCGACGCCGCCGTCGACGTGACGGTTCCGACTCCGCACCGACGCGCCTGCGTGGCCGACGAGGATTGGGTGCCCGCGATGAGACGTCCACGGTCCCGGCGACCGGCCTTCGACGGCTCACAGGGCATCCTCGAAGCCAAAGAATCGATTCTCCACGACGAGGGTCACACCCGCGTCATCGGCCACCCGAGTGCGCACGAGTGCTATGAGCCGGCGCACGTCGTCGGCGGACCCGCCGGGATCGGCGATGATGAAGTTCGCGTGCTTCTCGCTGACCATCGCGCTACCGAGCCGCAGCCCCTTGCAGCCGGCGGCCTCGATGAGCCGCCCGGCGTGATCGTGTTCGGGATTACGGAATACGCTGCCCGCGTTGGCGCCACCGGGCTGGTGCTCGCGCCGCCAGCGCACGATCTCGCTCAACCGGCCCCGCGCTTCCTCGCCATCCCCCTTGACCAGCGATAACGTGGCGAAGAGTACGACGTCGCTTCCACTCACGGCACTAGAGCGATAGCCGAAGACGAGTCGAGCGTGCTCCCAGGCAACCACAGCACCGTCGTGCCAGAGATCCACCGAAGTGACATTCGCGTCCATGTCGGACCCGTGTCCACCGGCGTTCATCGCCACCGCGCCGCCGACGGAGCCTGGCACCCCGACGGCCCACTCGAATCCGACAATCCCCTCGGCGACCAGTCGACGCGCCATCACCGGCAGGTCCAGGCCGCCACCGGCAACGACCGCGACCGATCCCGCGTCATCCCTCCAGGTCAAGCTCGTGAAGTCCCCGACGAGTCGAATCGCTACGGCGTCGTGTTCACCCTCGGCGACGAGCAGGTTCGACCCATTGCCGATGACCACGACCTCAAGCCCCGTTGTCTCGACCAATGGCAACAGTTCAAGCGCGTCCGCCATCGACGCGAGTGTCACGAGCGCCCGCACCGAACCCCCGACCCGGTACGTCGTCAACGGTCCGACCGGCGCGTGCTCGAGCACACGCGCGCCGCCATCGCGGATGAGCCGGTCCAGACTCACGACTCGAGTCCGTCGGGTAGCAGACTGATCACCTCGGCGATGTCGCCGGCCCCGAGCACAAGAATCGCGTCGACCTCGGGTCCGGCCTCGAGCGCGGCGACCACCTCGGCGAAGGTCGCAGCGTAGTCGACACGCCCCGCGAGCGCTCCCGCCACGGCGTCCGAGACCAGTCGACCAGTCGCCCCCGTCGGATTCCCCTCACCGGCCCGATAGATGTCGGTCACGATGACCCGTTGCGCCCCCTCGAAGGCGGTGGCGAAATCCGCTGCCAGAGCGATCGTGCGGGTCACCCGATGCGGTTGAAAGACCGCAGCGATGCGCTCGTAGCCCGCGGCACTCGTCGCCGCCAGCGTCGCCGCCACCTCGCCAGGCAGGTGCGCGTAGTCCTCGTACACGTCGGCCCCCCGCCACCGGCCTCGATACTCGAAGCGCCGCGGCGCACCGACGAATGCGCGTAGTCCCGCGATCACGTGTTCTCGCTCGAACCCAAGGGCGAGCGCGAGGGTCGCGACAACCGCCGCGTTCGCGACGTTGTGCGAGCCCGTCACCGACAGCTCGAAGACGAGGTGGTCGCCGGCGCCACGGGTCAACTCGAATCGGGCCGCACGTCTCGCCAGCACCTCGTTAGTCACGATCCATTCGCTGTCGCGTCGCCCAACGGTGGTTACCGGCCGCTCGACCACCTCCAGCACCCGCCGGTTCCCGGGATCGTCCGCCCAGAGAACGACCGGACCGGTCGTGCGCGCGACGAGATCGGCGAAGGCCGCATCGAGTGTGCGCCGGTCACCGTAGTAGTCAAGATGGTCCGCCTCCACGTTCAACAGACCCAGCGACGACGGCGCCAACTCGCGAAAGGTCCCGTAACTCTCGTCGACCTCCATCACCAGCGGACCGGCGCCCCAGTGACCATTCGCCCCGACCCCGAGCACCGGCGCGCCGAGGAGCCGCGACGCGTCGACTCCGGCCGCGTGCAACACGTGCACCATCATCGACGTCGCCGTCGTCTTGCCGTGGGTTCCGGTGAGCCCCACCACGGGCTGCATGGTCGCCAACTCGGCGAGCACCTGGGCGCGTGTCACCATGATCGCGCCGTGCTCGCGCGCCGCTACGAGTTCGACGTGGTCCGTCGCGACCGCCGGCGACCAGAGCACGACCTGTGCGTCGGTTGCAAAGGTGACGTCGTGACCGACGTGCACCGTGACACCCGCGGCGCCCAGCTCGTCAAGGACCATCGAGTACCGCGCGTCAGAGCCCGACACGCTACAACCTCGCAGTGCGAGGAGTCGGGCCAGCCCGCTCATCCCTGCGCCGCCAACGCCAACGATGTGGACCCGTGTCCCGCGATCGAAGATCACGTCGGGCGACCCCCGACCTCGAGCACGACGCGAGCGATGCCCGCCGCGGCGTCACGATGGCCGAGCCGCCGGGCGGCTTCGCTGGCGCGCTCGCGCTCGCTCGGGGCGAGGAGACGCTCCAGCGCCGTCTCCAACGCTGCGGCGTCACAGTCCTCATCGCGCACGAGCACCGCACCACCGGCATCAGCGACAACCCGCGCGTTGCGGGTCTGGTGGTCCCCCGGTGCGCCGGGCAGCGGCACCAACACAGACGGGATTCCGAGCGCGGTGAGTTCGGCGAGGGTTGTGGCCCCCGCGCGGCACACCGCCACGTCGGCGACTGCCCACAGGGGGGCCATCGCCGCGAACTCGATGATTCGATAATCGAGCCCGTCTGAGGGCTGACGTCGCGCGAGGACTCGCGACGCGTCGCGACGGCCACTGACGTGGATGATCGTTCGATCACCGCGGCGCGACCAGCGCCGCGCGAGCTCGCTGACCGCGTCGTTAACCCTCGTCGCTCCCAGTGAACCCGACATGACAACCACCACCTCGCGACCCGGCTCGATTGGCGGCTTCATGGTCTCGCACGACCGCTCCCGCGCCGCTGGTCCGCGATCGACCGCGAGCACGTCGTGACCGAGTGGGACGCCCGTCACGACGCTGCGAGCATCCGCCGGACCCCAAGCGAGGCACCGCCGGCTCGCGAATCGGGCGAGGATTCGGTGCACCGCGCCCGGGGTTGCGTCGAGTTCGACCAGCACGAGCGGACGGCGCCAGAGCACCGCCGCTGCGCCCACGGCCGCCGCTGCGTAGCCGCCGACCGACACCACGACTGACGGACGCCAGCGACCAATTCGCACGAACGCCGCGATAAAGGCCGTCGCGAGTCCGGCGACCGCACCGAGGTTCTGGACCAGCGCACGAACCCGCCACGACCGTTGGATCCCCCGTCCGGACAAGAGGGTGAGGTCTATGGGCTGATCGGCCAACAGCGATGCCTCTTGACCTCGGCGGCTGCCGACGTAGTGGATCGAGGTGGCAGGTACACCCCTGGCGACGAGTTCCTCGCCGATCGCGCGCATCGGGAAGATGTGACCGCCGGTACCGCCTCCGGTCACGACGACGGGTCCGAGCATCAGTCGTACCGTCTGACGCGTTCGCGCGCCCCCGGACTGTACCGAGGCGCGACGGGCGTTGCGGCGCGGTGCGCGGGGTGCGGTGCGGTACGCGGTGCGAGGTGCGGTGACGTACGCGAGGTGCGACCGACCACGGCGACGTGGTCCTCGATGTCCAGTCCGCCAAGCCGGCTCGTATCGTGTCCAATGTTGTACAGGACACCGACCCCGAAGAGCTCGGTGATCAGCGCGGTACCGCCGTACGAGAAGAATGGCAGTGGGATCCCGGTCACCGCCCAGCCACCCACCACCGAGGCGATGTTGATGACCGCCTCGAGCACGATCCACGTCACGATCCCCACGACAACCAGTCGTTGTACCGCGTTTTGGGAATTGAGGGCGATTCGCGTGGCGCTGAACAGGAACCACACGAACAGTCCGATCACGGCCAGGGTCCCGATGAGACCCAGCTCCTCACCGATGATCGTGAAGATGAAGTCGGTGTGCGGGTTGGGCAGGAGTCCCCACTTTTCGCGGCTGTGCCCGAGGCCGAGTCCGGTCAGGCCACCCGCTCCGAGGCCGATCTTGGACTGCAATAACTGATAGCCGCTGCCCTGGAGGTCTTGGCTGGGGTGCAGGAATGAGAGGAACCGACGGGCCGAATAAGGCTTGATGAGCATGAACCCACCAAAGGCGACCACCCCGAGGACCGCGATTCTCGTCAGGAGTTGACGACTGAGTCCCGCGACGGCGAGCACCACCACCGCGATCGCCACGACGACCGAGGACGTCCCGATGTCAGGCTCTAGAAGGATCAGTCCGCTGCCGAACAGGACGGGTGACATCCACAGGGCCAACCGACGCCACTCACCCAACTCCTCATGGTGGTACAGGACGGCCCACGCCACGTAGAGGATCGTGACGAATTTGAAGAGCTCTGACGGCTGGAGGTAGATCACGTGGAGGTTCAACCACCGCTTGCCACCGTTCGCACTGACGCCGATGGCCTTGACCGCCAACAGCAATCCGATTCCGCCCACCATCGCGAGCGGCGCGCGGCGAATCAGGAAGCCGGTACGCACCCTTGCGCCGAGGTAGAGGGCGAGGAGTCCGAATCCCAGGTAGATGACGTCGTGGATGGCGATACTCCAACTCGAGCCACCGTTGGCCGTAGCCTGGCCTTCGCTCGCCGACGCGACGGCGACAGTTCCGTAAGCGACCATGATCATCGTGGCGAGCAAGAGCGACCGGGCGGCGGGATTACCCCGCGGCCACGGATGGAACAATCGGCCCGGTCGCGCCTCGTCCATCAGACCACCTTGGCGATTTTTAGGAAGTCGCCGTAGAAGATCCCCAGTGCGAGGGCCGAGCACAGGCCCGAAAGGATCCAGAACCGGATGATCACGGTCGTCTCGGGCCAACCGCGCAGCTCGAAGT
Source organism: Actinomycetes bacterium (assembly GCA_021795095.1). Next base: position 8,734 of record JAJYPU010000025.1, read on the forward strand.
GATGATGGAACGGCGCCATCCGAAAGATCCGTCGACCGAAGAGCCTGAAACTGAGTACCTGGAGGATTACCGACGCCGTCTCGGCGACGAAGAGTCCGCCCAAGACCACGAGCAGCAGATCGAGGTTCATCAGGAGGCTCAAGGCGCCCAGAGCGGTACCGATCGCGAGTGACCCCGTATCGCCCATCATGATCCGCGCGGGCGCGGCGTTCCACCAGAGAAAGCCCAGGCACGATCCCACCAGGCCAACCGCGACCAACCCGAGGTCGAGCGCGCTGTGGAGGTGGTAAATAGAAAAGTGTCGGAACTGCCAGTATCCGATGATCGACAACACCGCGAAGGCGAACGTCGCCGAGCCGCCCGCCAATCCGTCGAGTCCGTCGGTCAAGTTGACCGCGTTCGATGTCGCTACGATCACGAAGACCGCGAGGAGTATCCACCCGGTAACCGAAAGGTTCCAACCCGGTAGTGAGAACCGCGTGAACGAGAGGTCGGTGGAGGTCTTCACCCAGTAGATGGCGAGTACCGCGAAGACCGCCGCAATCAACAGTTGGCCGGCCAGTTTGCCCCGTTTGTTCAAACCCAGGTTCCTCGCGTTGCGGATCGCCAAGTAGTCGTCGGCGAAACCGACGACCCCCGAGGCCACGGTCACTGACATCGCGAGTACGCCAGCTCGCGTGAAGTTGATCGAGGTGCCCACGTGTCCCATGAGATACCCGATGACGCCCGCGAGCACGATGATCACACCACCCATCGTTGGCGTGCCGGCCTTGGCCTGGTGCGACGAGGGACCGTCGGAGCGAATGTGCTGACCCATCGAGCGACGGCGCACGAAGCGGATCCAGACCGGCGTCGCCAGGAGCGACACGAGGAATCCGATCCCGCCCGATTCCATCAGGCTCAGCATCGTGGACTCATTTCATCAGCTCCCTGACGACCACTCGATCGTCGAACTCCAGCACAGTGTCGCCGATGATCTGGGTCGTCTCGTGACCCTTCCCCGCGACGACCACGACGTCACCGGTGCGCGCCTCACTCAGTGCGCACGAGATGGCTCGACGTCGGTCAATCTCGCGATGGACGTTCGAATCGTTCGCTACGCCCGCCATGATGGCATCAATGATGCCATCTGGATCCTCCGAGCGAGGATTATCCGAGGTCACGAAGACGATATCGGACAACTCAGCCGCCGTGGACCCCATCGCCGGTCGTTTTTCATGGTCTCGATCGCCCCCACACCCGAACACTGTGATGATGCGAGACGAGGGTGCGAGCGAACGCACATCACGCAGGAGGTGATCCAGCCCGTCGGGCGTGTGGGCGTAGTCCACGATCACGACGACGTCGTGACTGTGCACGATCTCGAAGCGACCTGGCACCGGACGCACGCCCGCGAGCGTCTCGACGACCTCGGCCTCATTGGCGCCCAGGGCGCTCATGATGGACATCGCCATCATGGCGTTGGCGACGTTGTACTCCCCCACGAGGGGCGAACGAACGAGTTGTCCGCGCCAGAAGAACGTCGTGCCGATGAGCGACATGGTGACGCTCGTCGCGTCCGCCATCGACGCGACGGTCGTGGCGATCGTCGACTCGTCTGCGAGCCGGGCCCCGTATGGGTCGTCGACCCAAATCACGGCCCGGCGCGCTCGTTCCGGCGTGAATAACTGTGCCTTGGCGCGATAGTACGCCTCCATCGTCCCGTGATAGTCGAGGTGATCGTGACTCAGGTTGGTGAACGCGACCACCGCGAACTCGAGTCCATCGACTCGACCCTGGTCAAGTGCGTGACTCGACACCTCGAGGGCGAGGATCGACCTCGCGGCCGAATCCTCGAAGCCGCGCACGATGGTGTCGATGCTCCGAAAGAGTTCGGGCCCGGCCGGCGTCGTTCGCAGGTTCGTCAACGTCCCGATGTTCGCACCGTTCCACCCCAGACCCTTCGCCAGTTGGGCCACGATTGTGGTCACGGTCGTCTTACCGTTGGTCCCCGTCACACCGACGAGCTCGACCTGGCGGTCCGGGTGACCGACGATCGCCGCACTTACGTGGGCCACCATCGCGCGCACCTGGGTTGGCGGGACGACAACGACCGGCACGCCGACGTCCATCGGCACCGTCGCCATGACGGCCACTGCACCGCGGGCGACGGCGTCGGCGGCGTAGCGCACACCGTCGTCGCGAGAGCCGGGAACGGCCAGGAAGAGGGTCCCTGGACCACACGCCCGCGAGTCAATCTCGACGCGATCGATCTCGACACTCGCTGTAACGATGTCCAAGGGAGCGTCGTCAAAGAGGTCGCCGAGTTGCATCACGTGACGTCCGAGGCGATCGAGGCCAGTCCCTTGAGCGGCTTCACGGTGATTCCCGACGACGGAATCGCGTAGTGGTGCAGCGCGTAGGACATCACTTGTTGAAAGACCGGTGCCGCGGCGGTGCCTCCGTACACGGTCGTCAACGGACGTTCGACCACCACGATCATCGAGAGTACCGGGTGGTCGGCCGGAGCGAATCCGACGAAGGTGGCGTCGAACTGACCCGATAACAGCAGATCCTTGCCCGGGTACGGGATCGTCGCCGTACCCGTCTTGCCAGCGACCGGGTAGCCCGGAATGATCGCGTTGGTGCCGGTTCCCGCGAGAACCACCTGTTCGAGCATCTTGGTCAACGTCGCTGACACCGCCGGGGTCACCACTTGTCGGGTCTTGCTCGGGGGCGCGGCTCGCACGGCACCATTGGCCAGGACGTAGCCACGTACGAGCTTTGGTTCGACGAAGACGCCGCCGTTCGCGATGGCGTTGTAGGCGTCGAGCACTTGGATCGGTGGAACGGCGTCGACCTGTCCGATTGGCATCGCGGCCATGTCGCTCGCAAACCAATTATTCGCGTTCACGAGAAGTCCGGCCGTCTCGCCAGGGAAGTTCAGCGTAGTCAACTGACCGAAACCCAAACGCTCGACCTGGCTGAGCAGACCCGCTTCACCGAGTCGATTGGTGATCTTGTAGGTACCGATATTGGAGGACTGCGCGAGGATCTGGGTGGCGGTGAGATGTTCGAGTCCGTGGTTTTCGGCGTCGTGGAAGAGCCGACCGCCGACAATGATGCTGTTAGGGATCGTGAAGACGGTCGTGGGCGTGATGATGCCCGCTTGTAGAGCGGCCGAGAACGTCACGGCCTTGAAGACCGAACCCGGCTCGTAGGCGTAACTGAACGCTAGGTCGTTGATCGTCTGCTCGATGCCCGGTACCCCGACCGAAACTCCCCATGACGGGACCTTACCGAGGACCCCGGGCTTGGCGCGGACGTTGACCAGGGACGCATTGGCCAAGATCTCGCCGGTGTGAACGTCCATCACCACGGCGGTGCCCGCTACGGCGTCCGTGGACGCCAGCGCGTGCGCGAGAGAGCGTTCGGTGACGAACTGCAGCGACGAGTCGATCGTCAGCTCGAGACCGACGCCCGGCTTGGCCTTCTTGATGACGGTCGTGTGAGTGCTGGGCAGGTTCACGCCCGACGCCGATACGAAAGCGCGCGTGATGCCGGTCTGGCCCGCCAAGAGCTTTTGGTATTCGTACTCCAGTCCGGCCGAACCAACCCCCGAAGCATTGACCCCACCAAGGAGGGCCGTCGCCTCGGCACCGTTGGGATACGAGCGAATCGAGGAGTTCTGCACGACGATACCGGGGAAGTTCATCGTCGCAAGTTGACGACCCATCGTCAAGTCGAGGTGATTGTTGATGACGACGTAGCCGTGTCGCTCCGAGAGCAGCCGCGTCAACTGACTGACGGGCACGCCGACCATGGGTGACATCGCCCGCGCCTCGGTCATGGGATGGGCGATCTGGAAGTCGTCGGCGATGACGAGTGACGTCGGCCTCGAGACGGCCAAAATCTGCCCGTAGCGGTCGTAGATGCCAGCTCGCAGCGCCGTCGTGACCAGATCCTCGCGGACTTGCCCGACGGAGAGCCGAGCGTAGTGCGCATGATCGACGATCTGGATCATGAAGAGGCGCACCGCGAGCAACGCGAAGACCGCCATGAGCGAGAATCGAAGTAGTCGGATGCGACGCACCGAACGGCTGGTCCCGACCGACGATGCTGTCCTGCTACGGGGCCGCCGTGGAGGCGTCGCGGCTCGCGGGCTCACCGACTCGACCTTGATGTGACCGGTGCGTACCCGTTGAACTGCGGTAACGGCAGCGGCCTCTCAAGCGACGTGGCGGGAACTTGCGTTACCGATGTGGGGTCAACGAGATGCAACGCGCCAGCTTTGGACGCGATCTGACTCGGTGCTGAGGCATTAGTCATGGACCCTACCTGCACGGCGTAGTTCGACTGCGCCTGCAAGAGCGCGCTCTGGAGTCGTTGGAGTTCTACCTGACGGTTAGCGACCACCATGCTTCCACCGAGCGATACCACCAACGCCACACCCATAATGATGATCGACCGAAGAGCCGGGGACGCATTCCGCCACCCAGTCCGTACTCGTGGCTCACGAGTCACCGTTGCGCGGTGCCCCGCGGCTCGAACGGTCGGCCGGCTCGGCGAACCGAGCCGTCGTTCGACGCGTCGGGGGAAAGTAATGACGCTCATCGCGCTAACTTCCATCCGACGCGTAGTCGAGCCGATCGCGCCCGGGGATTGGACGCAATCTCATCGGGGCGGGCCAAGACGGCACTCGCCCGTAGGATCCGCGCGGACGGGACCGCTCCGCAGACGCACCCGAGTTCTGGTGGGCAGTGGCAGCCGCCCGTCGAAAGTTCGTGTAGGAACGACTTGACAGCGCGATCCTCGCCTGAGTGGTACGAGATCACTATCAACGCTCCGCCGGACGCGAGCGAGTCAAAAGCCGCCTGGAGGCCGTCGTCGAGCTGGCCCTGCTCATCGTTCACTGCAATCCGTAGTGCTTGGAACACCCTGGTCGCGACGTTGCCGCGACGTCGAGCTGGTATCGGTACCGCGCGCTCGACGAGGGCGACCAACTCGCCGGTCGTCGTTGGACGACCTTCTCGAATGGCGGTTGCGATCGCACGCGCGAATCGACCCTCACCGTTGACTCGCAACAGCTGGGCCAACTCTTCTTGCGAGATGCGCGCGATTAACTCGGCGGCGGTCTCGCCGGTCGTTGGGTCCATGCGCATATCGAGGGGAGCGTCAAAACGGAAGGAGAACCCCCTCGACGGGTCATCGAGTTGGTGTGACGAGACACCGAGGTCCATCAAGACCCCGACGACCAGTGAGGCGGCGAGGAAGTCGTCGTTGGCTCGGATCACGGCGGGCACGTCGGCGAACGACGCCGACACGATTCGTGAGCGGTCAGCGAACGGCGCGAGACGCGCCGCCGCCGCTGCGCGGGCCTCGGGGTCTCGGTCGATGCCGAGAATCCTCACGCGCTCGATGGCCTCGAGTATCGCTGCGGCGTGCCCACCGCCACCCAACGTGGCGTCGATGATGACGCCGCCCGGCAGCCCACGGCATATCTCGACGATCTCCTCGACGAGGACCGGGCGGTGGTAGGACTCGTCAGACATCGTGGCCCTCACGATGGTCTCGCGTCGTGGTCCCAGTGTCCCGTGAGAGCGTCGCACGTATCCCTCGCCCAGCGCGAACGCGGTTGCCATCGTCATTCGACACCGTCTTTGAACATCCGTTCTGCCGGACCGACGGCGGTCGCGTATCGTTGCGGGTCCCAGAGCTCCACGTGATCCAACGCTCCGACTATGAGCACCTCGTCGCGCAGCGCACCGTATTCACGAATGACCGCAGGTAGCGCGAAACGGCCCTGACGGTCGAATTCGACGTCCGACGAGTTGGCGGCCCAGTACCGCGCCTGTTGACGATCCTGTGCACCCCCGCGACGGCTTTGGGCCAACCGCTCCTCCGTCTGTCGGGCGAACTCCCCGGGGGTCCACAGTGCGACACAACCCTCGGTATTGGGGCTGAGGTGGCCACCGCGCTCAAACTCGGAACGAAAGCGCGCGGGCAGGATGAGGCGGCCCTTGGCATCCAGCGAGTGCTGGAACTGACCAACGAACCCGAACACCTCGAACCTCCTCTAGGTCACCACTTGGCCCCACTTCGCGACACAATACACCACTTGACTCCTATTTGCACCACTTTTCGACCGAACGCCCCCCCTCCCGACCCGATCGGAGACTGGCGTGACGTCCCGGCGACCACGATTTCGTGGTCGCGCCATCTTCAAAACAGCGAGCCAGGTCCCGCGCCAAATCGGCGGCGCTGGTAACCGCGCGACGTCGGTTACGGGTTGGCGCCGCAGGCCCCACTCTCCCGGGACACCCTCGCCTGGTGCGTCTTTTGCCTCTTGGGGTGGTCGCACGTGATTCGAATCGACGCCTCGGCCATCGCCATCGTCAAACCGAGATCGTCAGTCGTTCTATCGACGTTGGTTCAGTCGACGAGTACCAATCGACGCGAGTGCCACGGTCCATCGACTGACACGAGTCGCTGCACGACTGTTTCTGCGTCGACGATGCCGAGCGATTCGATGGTGTGATGGTCGAGGGCGTCGGCGATCCCCGGGGGACGGTCCACCAGTCCCTCGATGAGCGGCAACGTCGATTGGCCGTGCAGCACCGTCGAGACGAACGTGCCCTCACGAACGCGCCACTGCGTGACACCGACCACCTTGCGGTGCTCCAAGAACACCTCGCCCGGTCCTCGCCCGGTGAAGCAGACCACGCTGAAGGCACCGTCGACCTCTAGCGGGCCCTCGTGGACGACGAGTTCGCCGTCAACCACGTCGCCGAGCGACTCCCGCCATCGCTCACCCGCGCGCCGCGATGTCTCGCGCAGGTCAATTGACCAGCGGGGATCATCGGCGGGAATCCACCAATCGACCCAGAGGTCTTCTGGTTGGAGTAGCACGATTCCACCACCGCCTCGACGTCGTCGAATGGCGCGCGACGATCGAAACCCGTTGGTCAGCAAATCCGCACGTTGTCGGCTACCGAGCACCACGGTGGGCTGGTTGACGTGCACGACGAACACCGTCGCTTCGGTGATCGCTCGCAACGCGTCGTAGTCGTAGAGTTCCTCGCCTTCGTCGACCGCTGCTGTCACGACGCCCGCGGCAGATAGGGTGCCCAGAGGGGATGCGAGTCGGGAAGATAGCGCCAACGCCACCAGAGTCCCTCGGGCACGCGGGGCTCGATCTGCAAGCGCCAGCCCAACTCCTCGAGCAGTCGATCGCCTTTTTGCATATTGTGCCGACGGCACGCCGCGACGACATTCGTCCACGAATGCTCCCCGCCCCGGCTCCGCGGGACGATGTGATCGATCGTGTCGGCGTGTTCGAGACAGTAGGCACACCGATAGCCGTCACGTAGCAGCAACGCCCGACGGGTCAGGGGCGGAGTGCGAACTTTCGTCGGTAGTTTGACCATCTCGCTCAGACGGACGATGGCTGGAATCGGGACCGTGACCGACGCCGATCGATAGACGACAGGATCGTCGTCGGTCGCGATCGGTTCGGCTCGGCCTCCGAGCACGAGGACCACCGCACGACGTTCGCTCACCAATTGGAGTGGCTCAAAGGTGGCGTTGAGTAACAAGACGCGACCCACTAGCCCAACCTACCTTGTGCTCCGTTGACGCCGCGACCACCTCGCAGCGTCAACGATCTCACGGGGAACGAGATGCGCCGTCGGCGAACCGCCAAAGGTGGCGAGTCGGAACTGCCAGTACGCGTCGTCGGGAATGGGTAGAAACGGTGTGCGTCGCCACCACCCCGTGCGCCGCAGCGCCCAGGCCGCGGCGATCACGACGGGGACGTCTCGTGGGTGATTCAACAGGTAGCGTGCGAATCTCGGCGGCCAATCGTTCATGACTCGACCCCGAGCCAGCCAACGTACGCAGCACCCAGGAGCGGTCCATCCGCGTCGAGGCCCGAGCGCTCGATGGTCAGGCCTCTCGTGTAGGGCATCGTCGACACACGGGTGGCTGCCTCGTTCGCGCTGTTGAAGAACACGTCGCCGTAACCGAGCGCGACCGATCCCGCGACGTAGCACTTCGTGAAATCCAGTACCGACGCCAGCGTCCCGACCGCTCGACCGACGAGCTCGCCGACCTGTCGACGAACTGAGTCATCAGCCTCGCGTGGAGGACGTCCGGTCTTCGCCTCGATTGCGATCCCCGAGGCTTCGGCTTCGAGACACCCCCGACTGTGACAGTGACAGAGCCGGCCGCCGGGCACAACAGTGAGGTGGCCAACGTGACCCGCGTTACCACTCTCGCCGTCGAGGAGTCCTCCGTTCAACACGATCCCGCCACCGATGCCCGATGAGACGACCATGGACAGGTACGATCGCTGACCTCGAGCGGCGCCGACCGCACCTTCGGCGAGCGCGAGTGCTCGCGCGTCGCCCTCGATGAAGACGTCGCGCCCCGTGCTCTCGCGTAGGACATCACGCAATGGGAATTCGCGCCACTGGTCGATATTGACGGGTGACACTGTCGCACCGTGGTCGGTCATCGGTCCCGCGCACCCCACGCCAACGACCGCCACCTGATGCGCGGATGCCATGTCGCGCACGAGTGACACCAGTGCTGACGCGACGTCGTCCAGTTCGGCGAGCAGTAGTCGGCGCCGGTCGCGCAGTGAACAGTCGGTCTCAACCACCGCCGCGTCAATCTTCGTCGCACCGATGTCAATCGCCAGCACCGGGGCGGCGTACGCCGTCGCCCCCGAGGGGGTCACTGGTCTTTATTGCGTTGGCGCGACAACCAGTCGCGAAACGACCGCGCCCGAGGGCTCTCAGTCGTGTGCGTCTCATCTCCGTGGATACGACGCGTAAGGTCCTGCCACGACGCGCGACCCAAGAGCCGCGCGTTTCGCTCGATGACGATGGCCGAGATGAACATCAGGGCTACACCGCCGAGTCCGATGACGATCGACCGTGAGAAGAACAGTACCAAGATGGCCAGACCGAGTACGAAACCGGCGGCACCCCAGCGGACGCGACGGCCACCGTGGGAGTAGACGTTCGTCTCGCGTACTGACTTCGCGAATCGGGGATCCTGTTTGGAAAGCGACTCTTCAAGCTCGGCCAAGATCCGCTGTTCGTGCTCTGACAATGGCATCGCTTCCCCTTTCCGTCTCGGATTTATCGTACCGTCTTGGTGTCGAAGTA
>JAJYPU010000173.1 GCA_021795095.1 Actinomycetes bacterium
GCGCCGATCACCCGAACCGGTCGGCGGTACAGCGCGGGTCGCCGGAAGCGCGTGACGGCGATCTGCGCGCGACGACGCGACACCTCGTCGAGGTCGAGTGTGGCGGTGACCACCTGGGGTTGGACCCCCGACGACTCGGCGAGGACCACGCCCCACGGGTCGACGATCAGCGCGTGACCGTAGGTCGCGATGCCGTCGCTCGTCACGCCGGCCTGGGTCGCGGCGACGACGAAGGCGTGGTTCTCGATCGCTCGTGATCGGACGAGCACGTGCCAATGGCTCTTACCCGTGCTCGCGTTGAAGGCGGCCGGAATGGCTAGCACGTCGGCCCCGTTGGCGGTCAGCGTCTGATAGAGCTCGGGGAACCGCACGTCAAAGCAGACCGAGAGCCCGACGCTGAAGCGCTTCAGTTTTGCCACCACGAGCTCCTCGCCAGCGCTCAAGTCGTCGGACTCGCGGTGGGTGATGGCGCCGGGCACGTCGACGTCAAAGAGGTGAGTCTTGCGATAGGTCGCGACGATCGATCCGGAGGAATCGAGCAGGACGCTCGTGTTAAAGGGTCGCTCGTCGTCGCGGCGCTCGAGCATGCTGCCGAGGTGAAGGTGGATCCGCCGACGTTTCGCGACCGCCGCCATGCGCGCCGTCGTTGGTCCGGGGATGGATTCGGCCACGTCGTTAAAACGCCGCGACGGACCGAGGTAGTTGAAGTACTCAGGAACCTGGACGTACGTCGCCCCCTCGTCGGCCGCGAGCTCGACCAGGGCGACCGCGGATTCGAGGTTCTGTTCGGGGTTGGAGCCCGAATTCATCTGAATCGCGGCGACGGTCACCGTTCGAGCCTTCACGACGCCTCCTGTCCTAGTGGCAATCTATCGGCGACGCGCACGACCTACGCCGGGTCGGCGGGAGTGTGCGTGGCAACCCAGTCGCGGACCTCGTGTTTGCGGGTCTTGCCGGTCGCGGTCTTGGGCAACTGGTCGGCGACGAGTACCCGTTTGGGCACCTGGAACCCCGCCAGACGGTCCTTGGCGTAGGCGATGACCGACGTCGCGAGCAGCGCGGGGTCGAGTGACCCATCGGGCACCACGACGGCCCACACGGCTTCGCCCCAGTGCTCGTCGGGCACGCCGACGATGACGCTTTCGGCGACGCCGGGGGCGCTGCTGACGACTCGCTCGACGTCGACCGACGAGACGTTCTCGCCACCGGTCTTGATGATGTCCTTCAGCCGGTCGCTGAACCAGACCACGCCGTTTGCGTCGAGATGGCCGATGTCACCGCTGTGGAACCAGCCGTGGGCGAAGGCCGCTGTGTTGGCGTCGCGGTTGTTCCAGTAGCCGCTCGCGACGTGGGGACCACGGTAGGCGATCTCACCGGTCTCGCCCACGGGCACCGTCTGCCCGTTGAGGTCGAGACAGTCGGTGCGCACCGTTGGAACGGAAGGTCCCCACGACTCGGGCGCTGACGTGCGGTGCTCGGGCCACTGCAGCACCGTGGCGGGCACTACCTCGGTCTGGCCCGATCCGAGGATGACTGCGGCGTTCGCGAAGGCGACGTCGACCCGGCCGAGCAGTTCACGGCTCATGGGGGCCATCGCGTAGACGGCGCGACGCACCGAGGAGACGTCGCGCGGCGCGCTCGCCTGCTCATTCACAATGGCGGCCCACATCATCGGCAGGAGCATCATGTGCGTGACCCGGTTCGCCTCGACGGCGTCGAGGATCCCGACTGGGGTAAACGGCCCCGGCAGAACGACCGTTCCCCCGGTGACGAGCACTGGCAGACAGAGCGTGTTGAGCGCTGTGGTGTGAAAAAGGGGAAGGACGTTGAGCAGGGTCGACGGCTCCGATCCCCAGCGGTGCTCCATCATCAGGGCGTTGGTGAGACTGGCGACGAGCACGCTGAGGTGACTCACGAGGACGCCCTTTGGACGTGACGTGGTGCCCGAGGTGTAGAGGCACTGGACCGTGTCGCGATCCTCCACGAGGACGGCGAGGGGCGCAGCTTCGCCGACGGCGAGCTCGTCCCAGTGAAGGGTCGTGACGCGGGTGTTGGCGAGGGACGCGTCACCCACGACAATCACCGTCGTGACCGTGGTGAGTTCTGTGAGCAGGCCATCGAGGATCGGGACGAAGGCGGCGTCCACGACGACGACGGGTGACGCGGCGTCGGTGATAATCCACTCGATGTCCGAGGGTGCCAGGGTTACGTTGACCGGCATGGCCACGAGGGACGCCTTCGCGCACGCGAAGTACGTCGCGAGGAACCGCCACGAGTTGCCCATCAGCATTGTCACGGGCGTCTGGCGCTCGTCGACGATTCGGTGAAACGACACAGCGAGCGCTTCGGCCGCCTCGTCGAGTTGACGGTAGGTGATCGGTTCTGCGCGGTCGAGGACCGCGACCCGGTCGGGGAACATGGCCGCCGAGCGTCCGATGGCGTCCCCGACGCACGCGCGCGTGGCGAGGTTCACGTCAAGGGGGGAGAGTCCGGAGAGGTCTGGCTTCACTCGAAGTCCTTTCGAGGTCGAAACTGCGCTACATCGGGTAGCCGTCGAGTCGGGCGAGCACCTTCAGCATTACCTCGTCGGCGCCACCGCCGATCGAGGACAGACGCATGTCGCGGAAGAACCGGGCCGTCCAGGTCTCTTCCATGTAGCCCACGCCGCCGTGGAATTGCAGACAGAGGTCCGCGACGTCACGCGCGAGTCGCCCGGCGGTCAGCTTCGCGACCGTCGCCGCCCGGGTGATGTCTTCGCCGGCCATCAGGTCGCTCGCGCACTGCAGGTTGTGACTGCGCAGGAGGTCCACGCGCGCCGAGAGCTCGGTGAGGCGGTACGCGACGTACTGCCTCGTGGCCAGCGGCTCGCCGAAGACGGTCCGCTCGAGCAGGTAGTCGCGGGTCCGCTCGAGCGCGTAGCGACACTGTCCGACGATCGAGTAGGCGGCGCTCATGCGCTCGACGACGAACTGGCGCATCTGCTGCTCGAATCCCCGTCCCGGTTCTCCGATCGTGTTCTCGATCGGTACGCGTACGTCGTCAAGGACGAGTTCGGCGGTGTCCGAGGATCGATTGCCCAGCTTGTCAAGCTTGCGCGCGACGCTGAAGCCAGGTGTCGAGGTTGGCACGATGATCTGGGACATCCCGCGATAGCCGCCCTCGTTCGAGGTTCGCGCGAGCAAGCAGACCCAGTCGGCCTGTGTGCCGTTGGTGATGTAGAGCTTGCGCCCGTTGATCACCCAGTCGCTACCGTCGCGAACGGCCCGGGTGGCGATCGCGGCAACGTCGCTGCCCGCATCGGGCTCGGTGACCGCGATCGCCGCGACCGCCGTGCCCGCAATCGCGGGGGCGAGGAATCGTTGCTTCAACTCGTGTGAGCCGAACTGGGCGAGGGCTGGCGTGGCCATGCTGGTCTGGACACCGATTGCCATGGCGACGCCGGCGGCGGCGATGCGGCCGTACTCCTCGCCGGCGATGAGCGAGAACAGGTGACTGGCCCCTTCGCCGCCATAGGCCGGGTCGTACTCGAGGCCGAGGAGCCCGTAGGACGCGAGCGCGGGAAAGAGTTCGTGGGCGGGGAAGATCCCCGAGCGCTCCCACTCGTCGACGTAGGGATTGATCTCGCGTTCGACGACGGACCGGACGGTCGATCGGAAGGCGTCGTGCTCGTTCGAGAAGCGCACGGCCGCAGCGTAGCAGTGGTCGTTCGTGACCGCCGGGTCCGGCCTCGACGCACCGCGGCCACGCCGCAGTGGTGTCGGTCAGTCGGAGTGGTGGTCGCCGACCTCGATGGGCGCAAGGGCGGCCATCTCGTCGTCGGTGAAGACCGACGAACGGATCAGGAAACGGACACCTTCGGGAGCCTCGAGCGAGAAGCCGCCACCGCGTCCGGGCACGACGTCGACCAGTAGGTGCGTGTGGCTCCAGTACTCGAACTGATCGGCGCCCATGTAGAACGGGGTCCCGGCTACGTCGCCGAGGTAGACGTCCCGCTGGCCGATCCGAAACTCGTTGCGCGGGTAGCACATGGGACTCGAACCGTCACAGCAGCCCCCCGACTGGTGGAACAGCAGCGGTCCGTGCTGGTCCACCAGTCGGGCGACGAGTGCCGCCGCCTCGTCGGTGATGTCGACGCGACGAAGTTC
>JAJYPU010000174.1 GCA_021795095.1 Actinomycetes bacterium
TGGTCGGGACCCACTGAGCCCGATCTGGACCTCTGCTGGCGGGCCTACCTGCGACGCTTCGACATTGAACATGTTTCGCTTCGTGAAGAACACGCTCGGCTGGACCACGCCGGCCCTGCGAACACCCAAGCAGGCCGAACGCTGGACGTGGCTCGTTCTCGCGGCCTACACGCAACTTCGTCTCGCTCGTGAGCTCGTTGAAGACCAGCGACTGCCCTGGGAGAAGCACCGTCACCCTTCGCGACTCAGCCCCATGAGGGTTCGCCGGGGATTTTCCCGACTGCGTGCACGGATCGGCACTCCAGCGCATCCACCGAAATTCACCAAGCCAGGTCCCGGACGTCCCAAGGGCACTCAGAAACCACCAAGAACTCGTTATCCGGTGGTTAAGAAAGCAGCGTGACGAAGTCCGAAGGGTTTAATCACAAGCTAAGTTTTCGACGTGGGCCCGCCACGGCGGCGCACGAGTCACAGGAGGTGGGACGTGTCGGACGATTCGGTCTACAACCTCGAGACAACGCTCCAGACCAGTGGGGTCGGGCACGCAACGCCCATGGGTTGGGTCCTCTTCGACAGTGACCTCGTCGTGCGCGACTGCAATCACGCGGCCACGGCCTTGCTCGCGATGACCCGCGACGAGTTCGTGGGCCACGCGCTCGATTCCCTACCGTGGCGCGCCGAGGACGAGCACGGCGTCCCGCTCGCCGACGACGCCAACCCGGTGCGCGTGACCTGTCGCACCGGCCAGTGCGTCTTTGGCACGACGATCGGACTCAGCGTGCGAGGTCGAGCGTTCCGGTGGCTCTCGGTCAACACCTACCCGGCGATGGTCGACGGGGTCCAGATCGGCGTCCTCGCCTCCTACTATGACGTCACCGAGCTGATCCAGAACCGCCGAAACCTGGAGGTCGCCCTGGCGGTCATCCGTATCGTCACGGTCGTCGAGTCCGAGACCGAGTACTTCGAAGCGCTCTGTGAGACCCTGCACACCAAGGGGCGCTACGCCGTGGTGTTCATCACCGAAGGCGTCGGCCGGGCGACGACGATCCGCTACGCCTCGGGCATGGTGGACGAACTCAGTCGCGCGATGGCTGAGCTCGCGACGTCGACCAAAACCGGATCCGGTCTCACCGGGACCGCCGCACAGACTGGCGTCGCACAAGTCGCCAACACGACGGACATGCCGCTCGTGCGTGAGTGGGCGAACGAGATGGAGTCATTAGGCCTGCACTCGGCGATCGCCCTACCCTTCGCCGCCCACGAACGGCGCCTCGTGCTCAACGTCTTCTCCAATCACGAGAACGAGTTCGACGACTGGACGATCCAGGGACTCCACGCGGTCGTCTACGAGATCGAGTTCGACCTGTCTCACGTGCGCTCGGTTCAACGCCTCAGTGAGGCCCTGACGGGAACGTTGCGGGCGCTCACAGCGATCAGTGAACTACGCGACCCCTACACCGCTGGTCATCAGCGTCACGTCGCCGAGCTCAGCGTCGCCATCGCCCTCGAACTCGGCGAACATCGACGCGTCGCCGAGATGATCGGTCAGGCGGCCGAGGTCCACGACATCGGCAAAATGTCAATCCCCGCCGAGATACTCACTCGACCCGGCAAGCTCAACCCCCTCGAGTTCGAACTCATGCGCAAGCACCCCACCACCGGCAGCGACATCATGATCGAGAGCGGCCTACCGAGCCCGATCCCCGAGGTCGCCCGCCAACATCACGAACGCCTCGATGGCTCGGGCTACCCCGACGGCCTACGCGGCGAGGCGATCAGCCGGCCGGCCCGGATCGTCGCGGTCGCCGACGTCGTGGAGGCGATGTCACATCACCGCCCGTATCGCTCGTCGCTCGGCATCGACGAGGCCCTCGCCGAGATCGCCCGCGGCGCCGGAACGCTCTACGACGCCGACGTCGTCAACGCCTGTCACCGAGTCTTCGCGGCGGGTTTCCAGTTCGAGGGCACGACGTCGAGAGCATGACCCTTCGGCGGCGTCGATCCGACGCCGAGCTGGGCGACCTCAGTTCGGGCGAACGACGATGGTGATGCTGAGCAGTCGACTCGGCATCAGGCACTGGGGGTAACACGAAGGGTTACCCGTCGCGGTGATCACGGCGACGCCCTCGTGAGCCGCCTCGAACATCGTCACGCCCAGCGGTGTCGGGATGGGAAGAATCGAGAGGACTGAGGGGTCACTCACGTGGACCGGTCCCCACTGCAGCACGCTGTCGCTCGGCAGTGTCAGCGAGACCTGGGCTCCCACCACGACCGTGAAATGTCGACCGGCGTCGGCGACCCCCAGCGCAAGGCTGTGTGGTCGCACCAGCATGAACGGGGTCGACGCGCCAAGTCCCTGGAGCGAGACCGAGAACCGGTAGCGCCCCGCGGGAACCAGCTGGTCCGGCACGCCGCTGCGCTGGTCCCAACTGAAGCGCTCGCGCGCCGTCGCACCGGCCGCGAGGGTTCGCTGCACGAGGAAATCGGCGCACGGGCTCGGCGCGCCAGCCATCCAGCACGACCCCCAGACCGTGGTGCCCGCGGCGTTGAGCACGCGATAGCTCGGCGAGGTCGGCCCGATCGCGTAGGAACAGGCCGTCACCGTGCGGTTATGCAACGTGACGGTGAACCGCACGGGCGAGCCAGCACGGTAGCGCGCGTGGTCGGTCGTGGCCGTCAGTGTCGCGAGCGCGGTTGAGCACGGCACCACCGCAGCGCGCGAGGCGGCGGACACCTCACCGGACGAGTCCGTACTACCGCGGAAACCGACGAACGAGACCGCGACCAGCACGGTGGCACCGATTACACGCCGCACGTTTCGCATCACGACCTCCTCGTCCCATACTGTCCACTCCGGCCCTTCACGTACAGAGCGTCGATTGGGAGAACGACGGCCACACGCTGGTTGTGTGCTCGTGAATCGAGAAACGACGGCGCTCGGATTCCGGTACCCCCTGGTCACGCGCTACTCGCG
This sequence comes from Actinomycetes bacterium, assembly GCA_021795095.1. Next base: position 2,975 of record JAJYPU010000174.1, read on the forward strand.
ACCGTGCGATGTCGTGTCTCACAGACTTTTCACAGACGATTCTTCAAGTCTCAACATCTTCGAAAATTAGCGTCGGACTATCGGAATTCCCCGTGCGCACCGTCGGACGGACGACTACTGGAAGTGAGGAATCGAGATGACCTTCAGCGTCAGCGTGCTACTCGCCGTCCTAGCCATCGCCGCCTTCGCCGGTCCGCTCATCGGCGAGCTCGTGGGCGTTCCCAGTGCCGTGGTGGAACTCGTCACCGGCATCGCGCTCGCCTTCGTCGTCCCAAAGGACCTCACCACGAGCACCGGCGTCGTGTCCACCCTCGGTGGTCTCGGCTTCTTGATCCTGATGTTCCTCGTCGGGCTCGAGTTCGACTTTCGAACAATCGGACGGACCTCGCGGGCTAACGCCACCTTCGGCGTCGGCCTCTTCGCCGTCTCGCTCTTCGCGTCCTCACTGCTCATCGGCCACCTGGCCGGAGCGTCTGCGATGTGGGTGCTCGCGGGGGCCGCCACCTCGGTCGGTGTGACGGTGCCGATACTGCACGTCCACGGGTGGATGGGTGAACGGTTCGCGAACGACGTGCTGATGGTCGGAACCGGTGCCGAGATCGTCTATCTCATCGTGTTGAACGCGGTGAGCGTCGCGAGCAAGCACGACTCGCTGGCGACGACCGTGCTCCTCGGATCCCGGACGATCGTGTTGATCGTCTTCACGATCGTCGCCCTCAGCCTCTTCAGCCGAGCCCGCCGGCGGGTCCCACGCCACTTCCACCGGTGGTTCCTGCGCAACGACCCGGTCGAGGTCGGCCTGCGAGGGACCTTCGCCCTGCTCTTCGTGGTGGTGGCCTTCGCCGGGCTCGACCACATCCCCACCGTGCTCGGCGCACTGCTCGCGGGGGTCATCTTCCGCGCGGTCATGGGCAACGCCAAGGCGATCGCCTCTCGGATCACGAGCCTCGCGAACGCCTTCTTCATTCCGCTGTTCTTCCTCACCGTCGGGTTGCAGACGCCACTTCGCTCCGACATCGTGAAACTCATCCCCATCATCGCGATGGTGCTCGTGGCGATCAGCGTTCCCCGTCTCATCGTCGCTCCCTACCTACGTCGACGCGGCTACTCGTGGCGTCTCTCGTTCGCGGGAAGCACCTCGCTGATGGCCCCGCTCACGCGCTTGATCG
>JAJYPU010000175.1 GCA_021795095.1 Actinomycetes bacterium
GAGACGGTTGGTCGGAGACCACGTTCTTGCCCTAGCCTTACAGCGTGAGGAAGCGTCGGCGGCCTCGATAAAGGGTTTCTATGGTTGACAGTCGTTTTTCGCTCCTGGGCCGTGATATGGCGGTGGATCTGGGCACCGCTAACACCCTGGTCTACGTGCGCGGTCGCGGGATCATCCTGAACGAGCCGTCCGTGGTCGCCATCGACGTGAAGGACGGTAAACCGCTGGCCGTTGGTGCTGAAGCCAAACGGATGATTGGTCGAACACCGAGCAACATCCAAGCGATCCGGCCCTTGAAGGACGGCGTCATCGCCGACTTCGAGATTTGCGAGAAGATGCTGCGCTACTTTATCCATCGGGTGCACCAGCGACGCTTCGCGAAACCACGCATGGTGATCTGTGTGCCGTCGGGTATCACTGGGGTGGAACAGCGAGCGGTCATCGAAGCCGCGGAGTTCGCGGGAGCCCGTAAGGCGTACATCATCGAAGAGCCGATGGCCGCAGCGATCGGCGCCGGTCTGCCGATCCACGAGCCGAGCGGCAACATGGTGGTGGACATCGGCGGCGGTACGACTGAAGTGGCCGTCATCTCGCTCGGCGGTATTGTCACGAGCCAGTCGATCCGTGTCGGCGGCGACGAACTCGACGAGGCGCTGGTCGCGTTCGTGAAGAAGGAGTTCCAGCTCGCACTTGGTGAGCGCACCGCTGAGGAGATCAAGATTCAGCTGGGATCGGCGTACCCGCTCGAAAAGGAGTTGCGCGCTGAGATCCGCGGCCGTGACCTCGTCACCGGACTGCCCAAGACCGTGGTCATCTCGACCGAGCAGATTCGTCAAGCCATTGAGGAACCGGTGCAGGCCATCGTGGACGCCGTGAAGGTTACCCTTGACCGCACGCCACCGGAACTCGCGTCCGACCTGATGGAACAGGGTATCGTGTTGACCGGCGGCGGAGCCCTCTTGAACGGCATCGCCCAGCGTCTCGAAGTCGAGACCAATATGCCGATCATCGTGGCCAATGACCCGTTGAACTGCGTGGCCCTCGGCAGTGGGATGTGCCTCGAAGAGCTCGAGACGTTCTCTCGCATGTTGAAGTCCAGCCCGTCGCGTTAACGCGTGGTCACCGATCGGTCAAGGAGGCGGGCGTGGACCCTCGGGGTGAGCACGCTGATCGTGGTCACACTGTTGTACATGACCGTCGGGGTCATCTCGGGACTGCGCAGTGTGGCGAACCTCGTGATTACGCCGTTCAGTTGGACGATCGACGTCATCGCTCGTCCGATCGGCCACGTGTTCGCCGGCGCGATCAACTACAGCGACGTGGTGGCGCAGAACGAGCGTCTGCGCTACGAGCTCGGTCGAGCGCAACTGCGCGCTGACGAGACCTGGGCGCTGCAACGCCAGTTGGAACAGCTCACGGTCCAGCTTCACGTCCCCTTCATCGGTTCGCTACCAACGGTGGCGGCCCAGGTCGTCAGCGTCTCGCCGACGAACTTCGCGGCGACCTTTGATATCTCGAAGGGTCGCGACAGCGGGGTCCTCGCGGGCATGCCCGTCGTCGCCAACGGTGGTCTCGTTGGATCGGTGATCTCGACGACGCCTCGCGGCGCCACGGTTCGATTGATCACCGACGTCGCGTCGTCGGTCGGTGTCACCTTCGGGAAGGGACACCAGTCAATCGTGATAAGCGGGGGAGGTGTGAACAACGGACTCTCGGCGACGGCGGTCGACCTCAAGACGGCGCTCTCGACGGGCACCATCCTGACGACCGACGGACTGAGCGGTGGCCTGTATCCGCCCGGACTTCCCGTCGCACGGGTCGCCACCGTCAAACTCACCCCCGGCGCGACCACTTACAACGTGACGGTGACCCCCACCGCGGATCTCCGACATCTTTTCTACGTAGACGTCGTGCAGTGGGAGCCCACTTCGTGAGGCGCGCGCTCCTGCCGGTCGCCCTCGTCACGTTGACCGTTGTCGGACTGCAGCTCGCGGTCTTCTCGGCGCTGCGCTTCGACGGCGTCGTCGTGATGCTGGTGTGGCTGTGGCCGTTCGCGATCGGTCTGACGGGTGCGACCAGCCTCGCGATCTGGGGCGCCGTGATGTCGGGACTCTTCTTTGACACGCACAGTGCGGCGCCGTTCGGCCTCACGATCGTCGTCGCGGTCACCCTGGCCTACATCGCGTCGAGGCTCGGGCGCGAGGGCGTCGGTGACCTCGACTCCGCGGCGTGGTGGGTGACCCCGGTACTCGCCGGCGTGGCCGGACTGCTCGCGCCCGCGTTCTACGTGGCCCTCGGCTACGGCGAGCTCAACTTCGGACTGTGGCGAGGCAGCCTGCTCGCGAGCATGGAGGTGAACGCGATCGCGTTCTTCCTCCTCGCGCGCCCGAGCGCTCGCCTGGCGCGAGCGCTCGCTCGAATCGATGGGCGGTCGCGCTGATGAAGCGATCGTGGCGTGAGCGACCGACCGGTTCGCTGTTCTCGAGGCTGTGGCGTCCGTGGGAGTCGTTGAACCCATTCCACCGACGGGGCCGATCGATCAACGTACGGCGGTCGGTAGGCATCCGTGACCTGGTGGCGTCGCCCGATGAGATTGAGGCCCGACCGGAGCGTCGTTGGCGGATTATCGGTGGCTTCTTCGCGCTCCTGCTGGTGCTGCTCGTCTACCGGCTCTTCACCCTGCAGATCCTGGACTACCGGGTCGCGGTCGCGACAGTGAACGCCAACTCGCTGCGCGTGAGCACCATCCCCGCGGCGCGCGGACTCATCCTGGACCGCTACGGGCGTCCCTTGGTGACCAACACGACCACGACCGAGGTTCAGCTCTCGCGAGCCGAGGCGGCACTCGATCCGTCGGTGAAGGGCGCGCTGTCCGCGCTGACCGGAGTCAGCGTCACGTCGATCAACGCGGCGCTCAACAACGCCCAATACGACCCGTATCAACCCGCGCCGATCATGCTGAACGCACCGGCCACGGTGGTCGAATTCATCAAGTTGCACCCGAGTGAGTTCCCCGGCGTGACCATCTTGAACGTGTCGACGCGGTCATACCCCAATGGGGGAAACGTTGGTTCCCAGGTCCTCGGCTACGTGGGACCGATTACCGGACGGGAGATCGCCGCCCACCCCAACCAGGGTTATCAGACCAATTCCCAGATCGGAAAGTCCGGAATCGAAGCTTTCTACGAGCAGTACCTGCGCGGACACGACGGCACCCAGACCCTCGAGGTCAACGCCTTCGGCAATATCTTGACGACGGCTAAGACCACGCCACCGACCAATGGTGATTCGGTGGTGCTCAACATCGACGAGGGTCTGCAGCGGGCCCTGGACGGGTACCTCGCCCAGCAGATCCTGGTCGACCGCAAGACCTTCGACCCCGTGTCGCACCACTACCCCCAGGCGGTCAACGGTGCCGCGGTGGTGCTCGACCCCAACACGGGGGCGGTGCTCGCGATGTCGAGTTACCCGTCCTATAACCTCAACTCCTTCGTGAACGGACTCTCCCAGTCGACCTTCAACAGTCTCATGAAGGTTGGCGCGTTCAACAACTACGCGATCCAGGGCCTCTACACGCCCGGCAGCACGTTCAAGCTCGTCACGGCGACTGCGGAGATGCAAACGGGGATCTTCTCACCGAACACCCTGGTGAACGACACGGGGATCTACGTGGTTCCGGGCTGTCTGCAAGGTGGTCACGGTTGCGTCTTCCACGACGCCGAGACCTTCGGGAACGGTCTCGTGAACCTACCGCTCGCCCTCACGGTGTCCTCGGACTACTACTTCTACAACCTCGGCTACCTCTTCTGGCTCCACCAGCGCAAGTACGGCCAGACGGCGATTCAGAACGTCGCCCACCAGTACGGACTCGACCAGTACACGAACATCGACCTGCCCAACGAGGTGCCCGGACGCGTGGACTCCCCGGCGGTGCGTAAGGCGTTGCACGCCCAGGCGCCGAAAGCCTTCCCCAACGTGGCCTGGTACACGGGTGACAACATCGAGATGGCCTTCGGACAGGGCGCCACCGCACTGACGCCGATCGCATTGGCGGATGCCTACGCGACGTTCGCCAACGGTGGAACCCGCTACGCGCCAGAGGTTGCAGCCGGGATCCTCAGCCCCTC
>JAJYPU010000176.1 GCA_021795095.1 Actinomycetes bacterium
GACCACGTTGGCCGGTATCGCGTAGGCGATCTGGGGCTGGCTCAGCGACTTCGACACGATCACACCGGCAACGCTCGCCCCGACGAGGACTGGGCTACCCGAGTTGCCCGGTGAGATCTGCGCGGCCACCACCAGATAGGTGCGCGTGAGCAGGTCCTGGTTGTAGATGTCGCGACCGATTCCGGTGATCGACCCGCGCAGTTGGGCGGGCGCGAGGGTTCGTGGACCGTTAAGTGGGTAACCGACGACCCTCGCCGGCGTGCCGGGCACGACACGCACCGAGTGCAGGCGCAACGCCGGCTCGGCGAGTCCGGGGACCCGCAGGACCGCGAGGTCGTCGCGCGGGTCGAAGAGCGCCACCGTCGCGCGCAGTCCGCCCACCGTCACCGACCGGGACCCGGCCACGACGTGGGCGTTGGTCACGACCTCGTGGGGGGCCACGACGAAGCCCGTCCCTTCGTGATTGAGCGGACAGCCACCCGAGGCGAGCACCTTCAAGACCGACGCCGGCTGGGCGACCGGTGCGCGCAGGGCCCCGAGGTGCACGGGACCGCTTGGCACGCTCGGCGCGATCACCGTCGCAAAGACGTTGGGCAGGTCGGCGTTGCGCAAGAGCACCTGGACCCGACTCTCCATAGCGGGGACGGGGGGTAAGACGGCGTTGAGCGTGCGAAGCACCGCCGAGCCCTGGATCGCGCTCGCGATCGATCCCCACGCCACCGTCGCGACGAGTCCGGCGATCAGCCAACTGGAGAAGATCGCACCCGCGGCGCCGACGACGGAACCGACCATGCGGTCGAGCGTCCCCAGGTGCAGCACACGCGCGGTGTCGTGGGCGAGTCCGCCGAGCCAGGAGCCGAGTGATGAGCCAACGGCCGCACCGATGAAGACGATGACGAGCGCGACCGCGGGGCGCCACGTCCCGTGCGTGAACGTGGACGACCACGACGGGGCGAGCGCGGTACCGACAAAGAAGCCGACGAGGAACCCGGCGATGGCGCCAACCTGGCGCAGGGCCCCGACCGCGAACCCTCGCACCCCCGCGAGGAGCGCCAATCCGACGATGACGACGTCAACCCACGACACGTCACCAGGGTAGACGGTCACCGTCACCGTGGGCCCGCGGGTGGGCGGGTTGGCTGGATCGCGGTCAGTGCTTCATCGCGGCGCGAACCAGTGCGGGCACCTTCCACCACGACGGGTCGGCCTCGAAGGCGAGCAGTCGCCGCATGACCTGACCGGCGTTCGGGTTCGTCGCGAACCACGCGGGTTCGGGTGTCACGACGAAGGGACCGCGCACCACGGACTTTTGTGGTTTGGCGAAGAGGAAGGCGTTGCCCACCGCGCCACGTCCGGACTGGATGTCCGTGGCGTCGTGGCCGGGGTAGGCGCCCCAGGAGGTGGTCGCGAACACGAAACTGAGGGCGTGCCAGGCGTTCACGCCGATCGAGCCGTAGCGCAGGTTGGCCACCGCGCGGTCGACGGCCGCGCCGACGGCGCCCACGGCCAGCGTGCGCGGGTCCACGAGCACCGTCATCGAGAGCGTGCCCCAGACGACGTCGTTGCAGAAGTCGACCGCGCGGTCGATGAATTCGACGGTCGAATCAGCCTCGAGCGCGGTCTCGCTCAGCAGCGCACAGAAGGCCTCGACGTTCAAACTCACGTCGTCGTGCTGCGTCGGGTCGACGCCGATGATGAGCGTCCAGGGCATGACGCCTTCCTCGGCCTCGCCGATCTGGAGGGCGTCGGGGTGGGCCTCGAGGAAGGCCGCACGACGCTCGAAGGCCCCGGGGTAGTAGGCGCGCCGGGGTTTCAGACTGGAAAAGACCAACTCGAGTTGCTCAAGGAACGCGTCGCGTTGCGACCAACCCGCGTGGGTGATCAACACCCGTGGGCTCAAGCAGTTGAAGCCGGCGTTGTTGGCGAGCATCGTGGCGACGTGGCGGGCTTGGTAGGCGAGCTCCTTGGCCGTCCACTCGCCCGGCACGATGACGACCGGCGAGACGTTGCCGAGTTCGCAGGTCACGGGCTTATCGAGAAGCGGCTCATTGCTCGCCTTGCGACGAGCGCCCTCGTCGCCCACCCCGAAGACGATCGCGTCGTGGGTCTTGTCCGAGCCGGTCACGTGCACGTCGTCGATCCCAGGGTGCGTCGTTAGGTAGGCGCCGACGCGTGCGCCACCGGACACGATGCGCAGGAAGCCCGGTTCGATCAGGGCCGCGAGGGCCCGCTCCCAGTAGGGCACGAGGTAGTCGTTCACGGGATTGGCCTTCAGGACGACGACCTCGCCGTCGCCGAAGAGTTTGGTGAGCACGTCACGCGGACCGAGGCTCGCCACGTTGCCCGCGGCGAGCACCAGTGAGACACCGGCGTAACTCATCGGATCCGCGTAGGCGTCGGCCTGCGTGGCTCGCACCTCGGCCTCGTCGACGCCTGGCTCCATCCAGACCTCGCCGGTCACCCCGGTGTAGAGCACGCGGTCGAACCCCGACGTCGGCATGACCTGAACGCTGATGCGTCCGCCGGGTCGGTGACGGACCGGACCGGGGTACTCGGGCCGTCCCGACTTGGCGATGTCCAGCATCGAGCGGCGCAGCGCCTGCACCATGCGAACGAACGTCCCGATCCCGCTGAAGAGCTCCTCACCACCCTCGGGGCCCTGCGGGTCGTAGCCCTTGGCCCGGCAGGCGGCGTCGTTCCAGTCTTCGGCGACGGCGATCGTGTCGCGAACGATCCGCTCGAGGATGGCCGCGCGTTCAAGCGCTGTGCGTCGCGCCCAATCGTCGCGGTGCGCTCGGACCTCCTCGACGACGCGATCGAGCGCCGCGGTGTCCAACGCGACGTGGTCCTGCTGCCCCGACGTCGGTGCTGCGGCTCCTCGTGGTTGCACTCGACACCCCCTCCTATGGGAGACTATCCCGGTGTCCCCGACGGTGAACCAGACGGTGCCCCCGGGGTGGTACCCCGATCCGGGCGGCTCGCGGTCCTGGCGGGTCTGGAACGGTCACGAGTGGACGGCGGTGACGCGACCCTTCGGCGAACCCACCTCGGCCATCGACGCCGTGGGGGGTGCCGTCGCGCTGGGACGGGTCACGCGCGTCGGCGTCGTCGCCTTCTTCGCCGGTCTCGGCCTGCTCGCGAGCACACTCGCCCACTGGCCCGGCACCGCCGAACCGACGCCCCGGTGGTTCGCACTCAGCGCCTCGGACCTGGCGGTCGCGCTGCTACTCCTCGCGACCGTGCTCTACGCCGTGGCGGCTCGGACCCTCGGCGGGACGCTCGCGTTGGCCGTCATCCCCGCCGTCAACGTGCTCTATGTCAGTGCACTCGTGAACACACAGCTCCACGGCCCCGTGCTCGCCCAACGGCGCCTGCTCGGCGAAGGGGTCCTGCTCGCCCTCGTCGTCTTCCAGCTCCACGCCCAGCCCTGGCTCGCCGTGGTCCCGGCGTTCATCGCCTTCGTCCAGGTCTCAAACCTGGGGGAACTCCAAGCACGCCGGATTGGCTCGGCGGGTGCTGGCACCTAGTATGACGACGGACGAACCGGAGGAACTATGGCGTACGAAGAGTGGGGTCCGCTCGGCGGACTCGTGGGCACGTGGGAGTCGGGGTGGGACGGGCTGGACGTCTCGTACCACAACGAAGACGGCAAGATCGAAGAGACGCCGTACCGCGAGACGGTGGTCTTCAAGCCCTTCGGACCGGTGGACAACGGCGAGCAGCACCTCTACGGGCTCGACTACCGCATGTCGGCCTACCGTGCGGGCCAGGACAACCCCTTCCACACCGAGATCGGCTACTGGATGTGGGACGCCGCCGCCAAGCAGGTCATGCGCTGTTTCATGATCCCGCGAGCCTCGACCTTGATCGCCGGCGGCACAGCCGAAGCCGACGCCACCACCTTCCAGCTCGAGGCCGTCCTCGGGTCGAACACCTACGGCATCCTGTCGAACAAGTACCTCGACGACGTCGCCAAGACGACCCGCTTCGACGTGACGGTCACCGTCACCGACGACACCTACTCCTATGACGAGACCTCGGTCATCGAGCACAAGAAGTGGCCGACCATCATCATGCACACCGACCGCAACACCTTGAAGTTGGTCAGTCGGGACTTCTGAT
>JAJYPU010000177.1 GCA_021795095.1 Actinomycetes bacterium
ATCTGCTTCAAGACCGCGTTCTTCGCGCCGAAGGCCTGGACATCGCCCGACAAGGGACCCGCGGGCTTGACCAACAACGAACTCACCCATCCAGTATTGCCGCTACGGAGAGGGGCTCCAACCGGACCCAGTCGCGACAGGCGGGCTACGCTTCGTAGCGTGCAACCACCGTCAGAACCGGACCGTAATCTCGCCCTGGAAATGATTCGCGTGACCGAGGCGGCCGCTATCGCCGCCGCTCGCTGGGCCGGTCGCGGCGACAAGAACGCGGCCGACGGCGCAGCGGTGGACGCCATGCGCTTCGTGCTCGGCGCGGTCGCCATGGACGGCATCGTCGTCATTGGCGAGGGCGAGAAGGATGAGGCGCCGATGCTCTTCAACGGTGAGCACATCGGCGACGGTCAGCCGCCCCTGGTCGACGTGGCCGTCGACCCGATCGACGGCACGACGATGACCGCCATGGGCCGTAAGGGTGCGGTCTCGGTCATCGCGCTCTCGGAGCGCGGCACCATGTTTAATCCCGGCCCGTGCGTGTACATGCGCAAGATCGCGGTCGGCCCACGTGGACGCGGCGCCGTTGACATCAACGCGACCCCCACCGAGAACCTGCGCGAGCTCGCCAAGCGGCTCGGCAAGCCGGTCCAGGAGTTGGGCGTCGTCGTGCTCGACCGTCCTCGCCACCACGAGCTGATCGGCGAGATCCGCGAGGCCGGCGCTCGAGTCCTGTTGATCTCGGACGGCGACGTGACCGGTGCCATCGCGACGGGCTGGCCGAACTCCGGCGCCGATCTCCTCCTCGGCATCGGCGGCACGCCCGAGGGCGTCATCGCCGCCGCAGCGCTCAAGGGGCTCGGTGGCGAGATCCAAGGCGTGCTGTACCCGCGCGACGAGGTCGAGCGCGAGACCGCCGAGGCGATGGGCTACGACTTGGACCGAGTGCTCACCACCGATGACCTCGTGACCGGTGACAACTGCTACTTCTCGGCGACCGCCGTCACTGACGGCGACTTCCTCAAAGGCGTGCGCTTCACCGATTTCGGTGCCACCACCCAGTCCCTCGTCGTGCGCTCACGCTCAGGCACCGTACGCACCATCGAGACGTTCCACCGCCACAACAAGCTCCAGGAGTTCACCACCGCCGGCTTCTGACTAATCCCCCTTCAACGAACTGAGAAACCATTTGGCGAAGGGGGGATTCGTGAATCAGTGCACGAGTCAACACGTTGCGACCGGCGCGGTCGCGCGTTAGGGTCCGGCTACGAGGACAACTCGTGAGAACTGAGGAGGCCGGAGTGAACGTAGCCAACCTGCTGGCAACAAAGGGACGCGACGTCGCCACGATCAACCAGGAACGCACCGTTCATGACGCGGTCGCGATGCTGAAGGAGCGGGGCATCGGCGCCCTGGTCGTCGTCGGTGGCACGGGACCGCTGACCGGGATCTTGAGTGAGCGCGACGTCGTGCGCGCCTTCGCGCGCGAGGGCGCCGACGCCCTCGACCTTCGGGTCGCGGCCCTGATGAGCACGTCGGTCACCACCTGTGAGGAGTCGACGTCGGTGAACGAACTCATGACCACAATGACCGAGAAGCGCATCCGCCACGTGCCGGTCGTCCAGGGCGGCCTGCTCGTCGGGATCGTCTCGATCGGCGACGTGGTGAAGGCCCGGGTGACCGAGCTCGAGAACGAGAAGCGCGACCTCTTGGAGTACGTGAACGCCCGCTAACGAGCATCGCCGTACGGGGTACGGTGATGAGCGAGGTGGGTCATGCTCGCGACGATCACGCAGTCGACGTTGACGATTCGGCTGCTCCTGGTTCACCTGACCGTCGCGCGCGGTGGCGCGATCGTCGGACTCATCGGTTCACTCCTCGTCGTGGCAGTGCTCGTGACGTCGGCCTGGGCGATCGGTCACGCCGTCGGCACACCCGAACGGGTGTTCCAAGCAATCGGACGCTCCAAGTGGCGATGGGTGGTCGCGATGGTCGTCCTGCTGGTGGCCGGGGACGCGACCGCGACCGTGGTCGCGCTCTACTATTTGATTCGAGTCCGTCCGCGGCTCAACGACGTGACGGGCAATCGGCCCGCCTCCCGCGTGCACCGCGACGAGCGCTGACGTCGCGAAAGACGCGTCGTCCCCTAGCTCGCCGCCGCGCGCAGGCGCAGTTCGGCGCGCTCGAGCGCGGCGTGCGCGAGCAGGTGCGCGGCGTGGTCCTCGGGGTCGCCCTTGGTCAGCGCCGCCAGCTCGACCTCGGCCCGTTCCTTCGCGGCCTGGGCTCGCGGCACGTCGATATCGGTCGTGCGTTCGGCGACGCCCGCGAGGACGGTCGCGCGCGTCACGCCTTCGACGTCGTCGGGGCCGACCTGGAAGTAGCCACCGTGCACGGCGAAGGCGAGCTCGCCCTCGTTGGTCTGGACTCGCACGATGCCCGCCACGATGTCACCGACGGTCTCGGTGTGCTGGGGCAGGATCGTGAAGTCGCCCTCCGAGGAACGCGCGATCAGCGCGTTCGCCTCGCCGCGCCACAACGCCGCCTCGGGCGTCACGATCTCAACCTTCAACGTTGCCACGACTACTCGTTCGCCAGCTCAGCGGCCTTGCGCTCGACGTCAGACGCACCGCCGACGTTCAAGAAGGCCTGCTCCGGGTACTGGTCGAGGTCGCCGCTGACCAGGTGCTCGAAGGACTCGATCGTCTCGGCGACCGGCACGTTGATGCCGTCGATGCCCGTGAAGACCTTGGACACGAACATCGGCTGGGACAGGAACCGCTGGATCTTGCGGGCGCGCGAGACGGTGATGCGGTCCTCCTCGGACAGCTCGTCGAGACCAAGGATCGCGATGATGTCCTGGAGTTCCTTGTTGCGCTGGAGGATCTGCTGGACTCGACGGGCCACCGCGTAGTGTCGGTCCCCGACCACCTCGGGCGCGAGGATGTTCGAGGTGGACGTGAGCGGGTCCACCGCGGGGTAGATGCCGAGCGCCGCGATCTGACGGCTCAACTCGGTCGTCGCGTCGAGGTGGGTGAAGGTCGTGAACGGCGCCGGGTCGGTGTAGTCGTCCGCGGGCACGTAGACGGCCTGCAGTGAGGTGATCGAACGGCCACGCGTCGAGGTGATGCGCTCTTGGAGCTCGCCCATCTCGTCGGCGAGGGTCGGCTGGTAGCCCACCGCGCTCGGCATACGGCCGAGCAGCGTGGAGACCTCGGAACCGGCCTGGACGAAGCGGAAGATGTTGTCCACGAACAACAGCACGTCCTGGTTCTTCACGTCACGGAAGTACTCGGCCATCGTCAAAGCGGCGAGTGCGACGCGAAGGCGCACCCCCGGCGGCTCGTCCATCTGGCCGTAGACGAGCGCCGTCTTCTCGATGACGCCCGACTCACGCATCTCGAGCAAGAGGTCGGTGCCCTCACGGGTACGCTCGCCGACTCCGGCGAAGACCGACACGCCGTCGTGCTGCTCGGCCACTCGGCGGATCATCTCCATGATCAACACCGTCTTGCCGACGCCCGCACCACCGAAGAGGCCGATCTTGCCACCCTGGACGTAGGGGGCGAGCAGGTCGATGACCTTGATGCCCGTCTCGAACATCGTGGCGTGGGGCTCAAGCTGGTCGAAGGACGGCGGGTTGCGGTGGATCTCCCAGTGGTCCTCGACCACGCCGATGTCGTCGGTGTCGAGCGACTGACCGATGACGTTGAAGACGTGACCGAGCACGGCCTCGCCGACCGGCACCGTGATGCCGCGTCCGGTCTGGCGCACGACGGCACCGCGGACGAGCCCGTCGGTGGGCTTCATGCAGACACAGCGCACGCGACCCTCACCGATCTGTTGGGCGACCTCGCCGACCACCGTGATCGTCACACCGTCGAGCTCGATGTCCATCTCGACCGCGTGGTTAATCTCGGGCAGGGAGTGGGGTGGGAACTCGACGTCCACCACCGGGCCGGCGATCGCGACAACGCGACCGGTCTCCAGCTTGGTCTCTTCGGGGGCCATGGTCATTGGTCTCTCACTTTCCCGAGCGGAGCGCTTCGGCGCCGCCCACGATTTCCATAATTTCTGTGGTGATCGA
>JAJYPU010000178.1 GCA_021795095.1 Actinomycetes bacterium
CTCGTAGCTGACCCAGCCCGCCGGTATGGCCGGCGCCCCACCCGGGCGTGGCACCACGCCGACGCGGACCATGGTGGCCAGCTCGGACGCCTCGTGCCACCGGTCGAGTTGTGACGCGAGGTCGGCGCCGATGATGAGGTCGACCTCGTCGGCCTCGCGAAGCAGCTCGCGCACCGTGTCGATGGTGTAGGACGGCCCCGCGCGGCGGATCTCACGGTCCGACACCACCACGAGGTCGAGTCCGTCGAAGGCCGCCTGGGCCATGGCGAGGCGCACGGGTGCCGGTCGGACCGAACCGCGCCCGCGCTTCAGGTAGGGGTCACCCGCGACGGTGACCTCAATCCGATTGAATCGGTGTGTGCGGGCGGCGGCTCGCAGAGCTGCGACGTGACCGAAGTGCGGCGGGTCGAAGGTCCCTCCGAAGAGACCGAGGCGCCGTAGAGTCACGGGCCAACTCTAGAGCGATTGTCCGTCGCGGGAAGAAAGCCCTACGCTACATACATGCAATCGTCGCCGTCATACTGGTCGATTACGACGTGGCGCAGTCGTCCGCTGCGCCAGAGTCCCGCGTGGCCCGACGCCGAGCACCTGGCGAGGGTCGAGCGCGAACTGGCCACAAAGCCGCCGCTCGTCTTCGCCGGCGAGGCGCGTCGGCTCCAACAACATCTAGCCGACGTCGCCCACGGCGACGCCTTCCTCCTGCAAGCCGGCGACTGCGCCGAGTCCTTCGATGAGGGTTCGGCGGACTCGATCCGCGACAAGCTCAAGGTGATCCTCCAGATGGCGGTCGCCCTCACCTACGCCGCGGGCGTCCCGGTGGTCAAGGTCGGCCGCATCGCCGGGCAGTTCGCCAAGCCCCGCTCAGACGACTTCGAAGAGCGCGACGGCGTTCGCCTCGACGCGTTCCGCGGCCACATCGTGAACTCTGACGACTTCACCCCCGGTGCGCGCCGACCGGACCCAGACCGTTTGCTCGCCGCCTACCACCAGAGCGTCGCCACGCTCAACCTGCTGCGCGCGTTCACGACCGGTGGTTTCGCCGCGCTGTCGCGGGTGCACGCCTGGAATCAAGAGTTCGTCGCCAACTCCCTCGAGGGCAAGCGCTACGCCATGGTCGCCGACGAGATCGAGCGTGCCCTGCAGTTCATGAAGGCGTGTGGCATCGACCTGCACGACGACACCGCACTGCAGAGCGTGGAGTTCTACACCAGCCACGAGGCGCTCATCTTGCCCTACGAGCAAGCACTCACTCGCCAGGACTCGCTCACCGGCGACTGGTACGACTGCTCGGCGCACATGCTCTGGATCGGTGACCGCACCCGACAGCTGGACGGCGCCCACGTGGAGTTCCTGCGCGGGGTGTCCAACCCGCTCGGTCTGAAGGTCGGGCCGAGCATCGAGGTCGATGAACTTCGCCGGTTGGCCGACGTGCTGAACCCCGAGAACGTGCCCGGCCGGCTGACGCTCATCTCGCGGATGGGCGTGGAGCGGATCAGCGAGGTCCTCCCGCCACTGGTCGAGGCCCTGCGCGACGACGGCCGAGCGGTGGTGTGGGCCTGTGACCCGATGCACGGCAACACGTTCCGAGTGGTCGGCGGTCAGAAGACGCGCCACTTTGACGACGTCCTGTCCGAGACGGCCCAATTCTTCGAGGTCCACCAATCACTGGGCACCTGGCCCGGCGGTTTGCACATCGAGCTCACCGGCGACGACGTCACCGAGTGCCTGGGGGGTGGTTCACGCCTCGACGAGGCTGACCTCGACCTCAACTACACGACGATCTGTGACCCGCGGCTCAACGCGACCCAGAGCCTCGACATGGCGTTCCACGTGGCCGAGTTCCTCCAGAACTACGCCTCGGCGAACGGCGCCCGGTCGTTGTAGCGCAGGAGCCGTCGCCGGTCGCCGTCGAACTCCACCTCGGTCATCGAGCAGTGCACGGTCACCAGCCCCAAGCGCTCGCCGGGCTCGCTGCGGGTGACCACCTTCATCAATTGTTCAATCACCCCGCCGTGGACGACGAGCGCCACCCGCTCACCCACGTGGGACTTCGCGATGCGCTCGAAGGTCGACACGCACCGCTCGAAGAACCCCGCCAATGACTCACCACCGGGCGCGAAAGGCGCGCGCGGGTCGACGTCCCAGTCGGGCGCGTCGAAGCGTTCGACCATTGCCGACCAGGTCAACCCGTCAGCCTCGCCTGGGTGCAGTTCACACAGGTCACAGTCCGCCGTCGCGCGCAGTCCGCTCGACAGAGCGGGCGCGAGGATCGACGCCGTCTCGATCGCGCGCGGCAAGACCGAGGTGTACAGCGCCGTGACGTCGCCCAGTTCACCGGAGCGCACGAGACGAGCGGCGAGCGTCGCCGCCTGGGCCCGGCCCGTCTCGGTCAGACCGCGACAGCCCTTCGGACCCCCGACCACACCTTCGACGTTGCAGATCGCCTCACCATGACGAATGAGCACGAGACGGGTCCCGACGGGTCGGCGACCTTCGGTGCGCACCGCGGCCGGCGGCTCGACCGACCAGCCACTCACGACAGCCCACCCACGAATGTTTCGAGCTGGCGAAGCGTCCGGCACTCGACGACCCGATCGCAGTAGGGCGCGTACTGGTCGATGATCGAGTCGCCACTGTTCCAGTAGCTCGCCGGTTCCGGATTCAGCCAGAAGACGTTGCGCGCGCGACTACGCAGATCCGCGACGACCTCGGCGTGGGCCTGGTGGTAGTTGTTGCGGCCGTCGCCAAGGATCAGCACGGTCGTTCGCCGCGTGACGTCCTTCGCGAAGCGCTCGTGGAAGCTGAGCAGCGCCCGTCCGTAGTCGGAGTGACCGTCGAAGGCCACCACGTCGGCCTCGGCGTTGATACGCGCCACCGCGACCGCCGGGTCGTCGACCCCGTCGAAGTAGTCGGTCACCTCGTCAAGGCCATCGACGAAGACGAAGCTGCGGACCTTGGAGAACTGGGAACTGATCGCGTGCACGAGGTGCAACGTGAAGCGGGCGAAGGACGCCACCGATCCGGACACGTCGGCGATGACGACGATCTCGGGTTTGGCCGGTCGCGGCGGCTTGAAGCGCAGATCGAGCGGCACGCCGCCGGTGGACAGGCTGCGGCGCACCGTATGGCGCAGGTCTACCGGCCCGCGTCGACGTCGCCGCCGTCGTCGCGCCAGCCGGGTGGCTAGCTTGCGGCTGAGCGGGCGCAACGCCCGCTCGAGTTGGGCGAGTTCCTCGCGGTTCGCGTGCATAACGTCGAGGTCCTCGGGCAGGGGCTTGCGCACCGACTTGGCGAGCGCGCTGGACCCGCGATCCTCCACGAGTCGTTCGCGGATGGCGCGTTCGACTGCTCGCTTCAGGTTCTCGATGCGCGCGCGGGCCTCGTCGCGCGCGAGGCGCTTGGCCAGTTGATCATCCTCGGCCGCCCGGCCGTCGGTCAGACGCGCCTCGAGCCGATCGAGTTCCAAGCTGCGCAATGTCCGGTAGAGATAGTAGGTCCCACCGACGGGACGCCCGGGCTCCATCCCCGCGTAGCGCGCTACCGCGGCGCGCGCCCCCCGATTGAGGGCCGTCTGATCCCCGTCGCGCAGCGCCCGAAAGAGGAGGTCCGCGAGTTGTTCGGCGCTGAGCGGCGCCGACGCGCCGCCGCCGTCCCCACGCGACTGGCCCGGCCCCGGTGAGCCGGCGTCACCGTCGGGGGACTCTCCGTCGTGTGTCTCGTCGCTCGCCGGTGGTAGCGCACGATCGGCGAAGAAGACGTCAAAGGCGGTGTAGAAGACGGACAGGTGATCGCCGTCCTTCACGAGCGTCGCCGCCAGCGAGTCACGAAGGGCCCGGCGATCGGCGAGGTCGATCACGCGCATTGCACGCGCGGCGTCAATGTGCTCGGACATCGACACCGGCAACCCGGCCGCGCGCAACTCGCCGACGAACTCCGCGAGGACGTTAAGCAAGGCTCACCGCGTGACCGAGGATCTCCTTGGTCGCGCGTTCGATGTCGGACTGGTACTTGAGCAGGATGTGCAGGGTCGCCACCGTCTCCTCAGCGCCGATCTCCTCACG
>JAJYPU010000026.1 GCA_021795095.1 Actinomycetes bacterium
GATTCACCCCGTGTCAGAAATCACCAACGAGACCGTCGCGTCGATCGAAGCGACGCTCGCCAGCGTCGATCGTGCGCTCGAACGGCTACGCGCGGGCACCTATCGTCAGTGCCAGGTCTGTGGGCGTGCCATCGACGAGGCCGACCTCGTCGCCGACCCCCTGCTCAGCCACTGCTCGGAACATCCCGAACTCGGCTAGGCCCGCTACTTCTTGGTCGCCCAGAAGATCTCGGCGATGGCGTCGATCTCGCTCAGCAAGCGGTCGGCCACGACGACGTCGTTAGTCTTCTTCGCGTCGCCGGCGGACTTGGTGGCCATCCAGAACAGGTCGTGCAGGTTCGGGAACTGCTTGAGGTGCTCGACCTTGAAGTAGTCGGTCCACAGCACCCACAGGTGATGCTTGACGAGCTCGCAGCGCTCCTCCTTGATGATCGTCGCGCGCACCTTGAAGTCCGGGTCGTTCGAGGCGTTGTACTTCTCCATCGTGGCCTTCACGGACTGGGCCTCGATGCGGGCCTGGGCCGGGTCGTAGACGCCGCAGGGCAGGTCACAGTGGGCGTAGACCGACAGTGGCGTGGTGCGGGCGTCGAGCAGGGCGGTGAGACGAGAGACGATCGACATGGTGAGCCTTTCGAGTGCTGGCACCGCGAGGGTGCGTTTCGCTGATACGCAAGGCAGGTTAGTCAGTCCGCTGGGTTATCGTTCGCCCGTGACCAGGTTCATTTCGCTGTTCCTGAGACGACTCACCGTCGTGGGCGACTCGATGGCGCCCACCTACCGAGACGGCGCGCGCCTGACGGCGCTACGTCGATGGCGCCGCGTGCGCGTGGGCGACGTGGTCGTGGTGCCCGACCCGCGCGACCCGGCGCGGCCCCTACTCAAGCGCTGCGTCGCGCGGGAGGGACGGCGACTCGACCTGCGCGGGGACAACGCGGCTGCCTCCACGGACTCGCGCGACTTCGGACTCGTCGACGAGACCTCGGTGCACTGGCTCGTCACGAAACGCCAGTCGTAGGCCACGACCAGGGCCACCGTTAGGCTGAGCCCATGGCCCGACTCGCGGTTCTCTCGTACCACACGTCACCGCTCGCCCAGCCGGGCACCGGCGACGGTGGCGGCATGAACGTCTACGTTCGCGAGCTCTCGAGCGCGCTCGCGCGCCTCGGCCACGAGGTCGACGTCTACACCCGCCGCGACGACGCGCACCTGCGCGACACGCTGCTCGTCGAGCCGGGGTTCCGCGTCCACCACGTCACGGCCGGTCCGCCGACGCCACTGTCGCGCGAGAACTTCGAACGCTACGTCGACGAGTTCGCCGAGGGGGTCTCGGCCTCGTTCCGCTGCACCGGCGCACCCGACGCAATCCACGCGAACTACTGGCTGAGCGCCCTCGCGGGACACCGCCTGAAACACGAGCTGAACGTGCCGCTCGTGGTGACCTTTCACACGCTCGAACGCGTGAAGGCCGACGCCTTCCAGGCCGAGTCCGAGGTCCGCTCCACCCAGGAGGCGGCGATCGTCGCCTGCGCCGACGCGGTGCTTGCCAGCTGCGAGGTCGAGGCCGAGCAGTTCGTGCACTACTACGACGCCTCGCCCTCGCGGGTTCACATCGTGCCCCTCGGCGTCCAGCACGCCTTCTTCGCCCCCGGCCACCGGCCCCAGGCCCGCCGGGCGCTCGGGCTCGACCCCGACCGGACCCTCCTGCTCTACGTCGGTCGCCTCCAGGCGCTGAAGGGGGTGGACCTCGCCCTCGAGACCCTGATCGAGACGAGGCTGCGCGGACGCGACGCCACCCTCGCGATCGTCGGGGGCCCGTCGGGGCCCGACGGCCGCTCGACGCTCGCCTACCTGCACCAGCGCGTCGCCGACGCCGGGGTCATCGACCACGTCACCTTCGTCGCGCCCCAGAGCCACCAGCTGCTCTCGTCGTGGATGCGCTCGGCTGACGCCACCCTCGTGCCCTCGCGCTCGGAGAGCTTCGGGTTGGTCGCCCTCGAGTCCTCGGCCTGCGGCACGCCGGTCGTGGCGAGTGAGGTGGGCGGGCTCGCGAACCTCGTCGAGCCGGGGGTGAACGGACTGCTCGTGGGCAGCCGGGCGCCCGCCGCGTGGGCCGACGCCGTCGCGACGGTCCTCGACGAGGACCACGCAACCACCATGTCAACCGCCGCCGTGCTGCTCGCCAAGCGCTACACCTGGCGATCGGCCGGTGAGTCGCTGGCGTCGCTCACCGACTCACTCGCGACGTCGGGTCTCGTGCACTGTTAGTGGAACGCTTCCCGATCGCCGACGCCGACGCTGCCACCCGGCTAGACGAACGCCTCGGCGAGTGGGCACGGGCCTGGACGGGCGAGGGGCACGCCGTCGCGATCGACCACCACGCTGAGGCGGACCCGACCGGCCACTACCACTGGCTCGTGCGCCTGCGCGGCGAGGAGAAGGACGTCGTCACGGTGTGGGTCTCGCTGCGCCAGCGCTCGGTGCACGTCGAGACCGAAGTAGTCCCCGCGCCCGAGATGGGCGAGGAGGCGCTCTATCGCTACGCGCTCGTGCGAAACGCCGACCTGCGCAGCGTGCACCTCGCGATCGGGCCCGAGTCGGCCATCTACCTGGTCACCGCGCTGCCGCTCGCCGAGCTGACCCTCGAGCGCCTCGACGAGATCATGGCCGCGGTGTTGATCCACGTCGACGAGCTCTACCCGACGATGATGACCCTGGGCTTCGCCTGGTACCGGCGCCGCCGGTGGTGAGAGCGGGCCGTCGGTAACCTGAGTCCATGTCCTATGAACTGGTGATCGTCGGTGGCGGCAAAATGGGCTCGGCCCTCGCCGAAGGCCTGCTGCGCGCGCAGTGGTGCGCGCCCGAGCGCCTGGCGGTCGTCGACCACACGGCGTCCACGCGCGAGTCACTCGCCAAGCGCCTCGCGGGCGTCGCGATCCTGCCCGGCCTTGAGCTGGGCGACGTCGATGAGCACACCGGGGCGCTGCTCTGCGTGAAGCCGGACTACGCCGAGTCCGTCGCGCGCACGATCGGCGCGCTCGGCGTGCGCCGGCTGCTCTCGGTGGTGGCCGGGCTCACCACCGCACGCATTGAGTCGGTCATGGTCCAGCCCGTCGCCGTGGTGCGCTCGATGCCCAACACCCCCGTGCTCGTCGGCAAGGGGGTCTCGGCAATCGCCGGGGGCGCCCACGTCACCGCCGACGACCTGACCTGGGCCGAGTCGATCCTCGGGGCCGTGGGCACCGTCGTGCGGGTCACCGAGCGCAACATCGACGTCGTCACGGGCCTCTCGGGCCCGATGCCGGCCTACCTCTACTTGATCGTCGAGGCCCTCATCGAGGCCGGGGTCTACCAGGGGCTGCCCCGCGCGGTCGCCCAGACGCTCGTCGTGGACAGCTTGGAGGGCACCGCAGCGCTGCTCAAGCAGACGGGGGCATCGCCCGAGGAGTTGCGTCACCAGGTCACCTCGCCCGGCGGGACGACCGCCGCGGGGCTGCGCGCCCTCGAGAACCGCTCCGTGCGCGCCGCGATGATCGACGCCGTCTCAGCCGCCGCGGACCGCAGTCGCCAGCTCGGCCGCTGAGCGTACCGGTAGCGTGGGGGGATGACGTCATCTCGGTTGCGTCGTCGCAAGCTCTCCGAACCGACGATCGCGCGCCTGCCCGTCTACCAGCGCATCGTCGAGGAGTGGATGAGCGAGAACCGCACGCGCATCGACTCGGCCCAGCTCGGTGAACTCGCCGGGGTGACCGCCACCACCGTGCGCCGCGACCTCGCCGGACTGGGCACGCTCGGCACCCGGGGCGCCGGCTACGACGTCGCGATCCTGCACACCTGCATCGGCGAGGCGCTCGGCCACGACCAGCGCTGCGACGTCGTCGTGATCGGGCTGGGCAACCTCGGTCGGGCCCTCGTGAACTCCTCGAACTTCCTCACCCGCGGCGCCCGGCTGGTCGGGCTCTACGACGCGGACCCGCTGGTCGTGGGCACCGTCATCGACGGTCACGTCGTGCGCGCGATTGACGAGCCACTCATCGCAGCGAGCGTCGCGGTGATCTGCGTGCCCGCGAGCGCCGCCCAGGCCGTCGCCGACCGCTGCGTCGACGCGGGTATTCACGCGCTACTCAACTTCGCCCCCCAGGTCCTCGCGGTGCCGCTCGGCACCGCCGTGCACGACGTCGACCTCTCGATCGAGCTCCAGGTGCTGCTCTATCACCTGCACAACGGCACCGGACCGCTCGGCGGCGGGCTGCTGCACGCGCTCGCCCGGGGCGACGCCCCGGGCCCTAGGATGCCGCCCATGGTGGAGGGCCCGTGGCACTGATCGCAGTCGGCGTCAACCACGAGCACGCGACGCTCGACTTCCTCGAACGCGCGACGGTGCCCGAACACGAGTGGGGCAAGGTCCTGCGCACCCTCGTCAGCCACCGCAACATCCACGAGGCCGTCTTCCTCTCCACGTGCCTGCGCACCGAGGTCATCGCCGACATCGACTTCTTCCACGGCGCGATCGAGGACGTCACGATGACCCTCGCCGAGGCGACCGGGATCGACGTGGCCGAGTTCCACGACCGCCTGAGCGTCCACTTCGACCGCGGCGTCGTCACTCACCTGATGCGCGTGGCCGCGGGCCTGCAGTCGATCGTCCCGGGGGAGTTCGAGATCCTCGGCCAGCTGCGCCGCGCCCTCGAACTCGCCGAGGAGGAGCACACCACCGGTCAGGAGTTGCGCGAGCTCTTCCACCGCGCGATCGCGACGGGCCGACGCGTGCGTACCGACACTGCGATTGCGCGCGGCACGACCAGCTTCGCCTTCGCCGCGGTCTCGATGGCGCTCGACGAGCTCGGCCAGGCAATTGACGACGCCGACGTGGTGGTCGTCGGCGCTGGCCAGCTCGCCACCGGCGTGGTCAAGTCCCTGCTCGACACCGTCGCCGGCATACACCGGGTGAGCGTCGTCAACCGGACCTTCGAGCGCGCCATATCCCTCGTCGAGTCACTGGGTGACCCCCGGGTGGTCGCGCGCGACTACGGGTCACTGGTCGAGCTCGTCGCCGCCTCGCGGCTCACGATCGTCGCCGCCGAGGCGCCGAGCCCGCTGCTCACCCACGACGACCTCGCGTTGGCGAACGGGCCGCTGCTCGTGATCGACCTCGGCATCCCGCGCGCCGTCGAGGCGAACGTGGCCGACCTCGCGGCGGTGCGACGCCTCGACATCGGTGAGCTGCGCGCGCGCATCGAGCGAGTCATCGACGAGCGGCGTGACGCGGTCGAGGACGCGCGCCGGGTAGTCGACGCCGACGTCGAGAAGTTCCTCGCCGACCGCCGGGCCCGCGGCGCCGCGGGCATCGTGCGCGACCTGCGCACACACTTCGACGAGGTTGTCGCCGCCGAGCTCGAGCGTCGGGCGCCCGAACTTGCGACCTTTGACGCCGACGAGGTCGAACTCGTGCGCTCGATCGTGCGCTCGGTCGTCGCGAAGCTCGCCCACCGGCCGACGATCGCCCTGAAGGAGTCCGCCGGGACCGACCAGGGCGTGCGCCTGGCCGACGCGACGCGATCCCTCTTCGACCTATGAGCGAGCTGCGCATTGCGACGCGCCGCTCGCCGCTCGCGTTGCAGCAGGCCGAGTCGGTGCGCGAGCGGCTCGCGGCCCTCGGCGTCGCCAGTCGGCTAGTGACCCTCGAGACGAGCGGCGACCGACGCCTTGACGTCCCCCTCGTCGCCATGGGCGGCCAGGGGGTCTTCGCCGGCGAGGTGCAGCGCGCGGTGCTCGCCGGTGACGCCGACGTCGCGGTGCACAGCGCGAAGGACCTGCCCTCGAGCGCTCCGGCGGGCCTCGTGCTCGCGTGCGTGACCGAGCGACGCGACCCCGCCGACGCCCTCGTCGGGCGCTCGCTCGCGGGACTGGGTCCCGGGGCGACGGTCGCGACCGGCTCGCCACGGCGCCGGGCCCTGTTGCTCGAGCGTCGCCCGGATCTCAACGTGGTGGGCCTGCGCGGCAACATGGCCACCCGACTCGCCGCCGTCGGACGCGACGGGGTCGACGCGGTGATTGCCGCCGTGGCCGCCCTCGAACGACTCGGCGCCACCGACCTCGTCGCCGAACGCCTTGACCCGTCCTGGTTCGTCCCCCAGGTTGGTCAGGGCGCCCTCGCACTCGAGACCCGCGACGGCGACGAAGCGGTCCTCGAACGTCTGGATCGGCTGAACGACCGTGACGCCTTCGCCGCGCTGAATGCCGAGCGGGCCTTCCTCGCCGAATTGGGCGCGGGCTGTGCCATCCCGGCGGGCGCCCTCGCGCACGCGAGCGGCGACATGATCTCGATCGCCGGGGTGATGATCGGTATCGACGGGGTGAGCAGCGTGCGCGCGACGCGTGAGGGCGTCGACCCCCACGCGGTCGGCGTCGCACTCGCTCGGCACCTGCGCGACGAGCGCCACGGGGCCGAGCTGCCCGGTTGGGAGCCGTGAGTGCTTGTCGTGGTGACCCGCGAGGTGGGACGCAACGACACCCTTCGTGACTGGTTGACCCCGACCGCGACGATCCTCGAGGTGCCGCTCACCGCGACCGCCTACCGGCCACTACCCGAGGTCGAGGCGGACCTCGCGCTCGCCGGCGACCACGGACCCTTCGCGGTACTCGCCGTCACGAGCGCGCGCTCGCGGAACTACCTCGAAGCGGCGAGACGGGTCTGCGCGCGCGACGTCGAGGTGTGGACGGTCGGGGCGACGACGAGCGGCGCCGTCACCGACGCGGGCCTAGCAGTCTCCGGCGAGGCGCACAGCGCACTCGAGGTCGCCCGCCAGATTGACCACGGCCCGGTGCTCGCGCTCGGGGCCCGTGAGATGCGAGGCGAGCTGGCGACCGAACTCGCCGCGCGCGCGATTCACGTCCAGACGGTCGTCTGCTACGAGACGGTGCCGCTCGAACCCGACGAGGCCGCGCGCGCCGCGATCAGAAGCGCCGACGCGGTCGTGATCGGGGCGCCCTCCGCGTGGCGCGTCGCGCGAACACTGGTGTCGCCCGCGACCTGGGTCGTCGTGCCAGGCGAGACGACTGGCGCGGCCGTGCGCGCCGACCACGACCGGGTACTCGTCGGCTGGCACGCCGCCAGCGCCCGGCGCCTCGAGGAACTCGTGGCCGGCGAACGCTCGTCACCAGGTGCGCAATAGGCTTGGCGCGTGTTCCCCACTGAACGTCCCCGTCGGCTCCGGCGCACCGCCGCGCTGCGCCAGCTCGTCGCCGAGACGTCACTTGCCCCCGACGACCTGGTCGCGCCCCTCTTCGTCGCCGAGGGCCGCGACGAGCCGGTGCCCATACCCTCACTGGCCGGCCAGTTCCAGCACACGGTCGAGTCGCTGGTCGCCGAGGTGCGCACCCTGGGCGGGTTCGGCGTGGGCGGGGTCATCCTCTTCGGGGTGCCGTCGACCAAGGACGAAGTGGGCAGCGGCGCCTACGACCCCAACGGGATCGTCCAGGTCGCCCTGCGCGCGGTGCGCGACGAGGTCGGCGATGACCTCGTGGTGATGGCCGACCTGTGTCTAGACGAGTACACCTCGCACGGCCACTGCGGTCTGGTTCGCCCCGACGGAACGGTGGACAACGACGCGACCCTGCCGCTCTACGCGCGCGCGGCCGTCGAACAGGCGCGCGCCGGGGCCGCGGTCGTGGCCCCGAGCGGCATGATGGACGGCCAGGTCGGCGCGATCCGCCGGGCCCTCGACGACGAGGGCTTCACCGAGACCGTCATCCTCGCCTACGCCGCAAAGTACGCCAGTGGCCTCTACGGGCCGTTCCGCGACGCAGTGGACGTGTCGATCGCCGACGGCGGGGACCGGCGCGGCTACCAGCAGGACTCGCGCAACCGTCGCGAGGCGCTGCGCGAGGCGCGTGCCGACGTCGCCGAGGGGGCCGACATCGTTATGGTCAAGCCCGCCATGACCTACCTAGACGTCTTGGGCGACCTGCGCCGCGAGCTCGACGTGCCCCTGTGTGCGTACCACGTGAGCGGGGAGTACGCGATGGTCAAGGCTGCGGCCGCGAACGGCTGGATCGACGGTACGGCCGTCGCGCTCGAGCAGCTGACCGCGGTGCGCCGCGCCGGGGCCGACTTCGTGCTGACCTACTTCGCGGGCGAGATCGCCCGCGTGCTTCAGCAATGACCGGGACCAACCAGGACTGGTTCGACCGGGCGCTGCGGGTCATACCCGGTGGCGTCGACTCGCCGGTGCGCAGCTTCCGCTCGGTCGGGGGTACGCCCTACACCGTCGAGCGCGGCGAGGGCGCCTACGTCGTCGATGTCGAAGGACGGCGCTACCTCGACTTCGTCCAGTCCTATGGGGCCTCGCTGCTCGGTCACGCCCACCCCGCGGTCGTCTCGGCGCTCACCGAGGCCGTGGCGCTCGGCACGACTTTCGGGGCCCCGACGCCCGGTGAGGTGCGCCTCGCCGAGCTCTTGTGCGCGCGTGTGTCCGGCCTCGAGCAGGTTCGCTTCGTCTCCTCGGGCACCGAGGCCGTGATGAGCGCGGTGCGCCTCGCGCGCGGTGCCACGGGGCGCAGTCGCGTGGTCAAGTTCGACGGCTGCTACCACGGCCACTCCGACGCGCTGCTCGTCGCCGGCGGCAGCGGCGTCGCCCAGCTGGGGTTGCCCGGCTCGGCCGGGGTGACCGCGGGGGCGGTCGCCGACACGACGGTCGCGCCCTACAACGTCGTGCCCGAGCTCGACGAGACGGTCGCCGCCGTGCTGGTCGAGCCCGTCGCGGCCAATATGAACCTCGTCGCGCCGCGCGACGGCTTCCTCGCCGAACTGCGCGCCGCCTGTGACCGGGTCGGGGCTCTCCTCATCTTCGACGAGGTGATCACGGGTTTTCGACTCGACTACGCCGGTGCCTCGAGCCACTTCGGCGTGACGCCAGACCTGTGGTGCTTCGGCAAGGTGATCGGCGGAGGCCTGCCCGTGGGTGCTTTCGGCGGTTCGGCCGCGCTGCTCGCGTCACTCGCGCCCGCCGGCCCCGTCTACCAGGCTGGCACCCTCTCGGGCAACCCGCTCGCGACGGCCGCGGGTTCGACGGTGCTCGAGCTCGTCACCCCCGCGCACTACGAGCAGCTCAGCGGCCGTGTCGAGGGCTTCGCCACGGCGCTCGTCGAGGCGATCACCGCCGCGGGCCTCTACGCCGTCGCCCCGCGGGTGGGGCCACTGCTCGGCCTCTACCTCGCGCGCGAGCCACTCGCGGCGCCGACCGACTTCGCCGGCTCCAAGTCGATCGGTGACAACGGGCTCTATCCGGGTTTCTTCCACGCGATGCTCGAACGCGGCGTCGCGCTCGCCCCAGGGGCCTACGAGATCCTCTTTGTCTCCATGGCCCACGGCGACGCGGAGCTTGAGCGCGCCGTCGAGGCGGCCGGCGAAGCGGCTGGCGTCGTCGCCGCGACGTGATGGAACCCGTCACCTCGCCGGGCTGGTCGGTGCGCCCGAGCTTCGTGCCCCACGGACCGACCGCGCCGGTGACCCTGTTGTTCGACGACGACGGTCTGACCCAGCTGGCGGGCGTCTACCCCGTGGCCTGGCAGACGCCCTGGACCGAACTCATCGACCTCTCGCTCAGCCGCACCGGGTCGACGTTGCGCTTTTGCGCGAGCGTCGGGGGCGTGCGCTACGAGTGGCGTCGCCGGGGTCTCGAGGAGTATGAGGAGCTGCGCGCGCTGGTACTCGCCCACGGCGGCAGCGTGGCGCGCCACCGGCGCCGCGTCGGCGCGGTCGTGATCGCCCTCGTGGTGCTCGTCGCCTCGCTCGGCGGCGTCATCGCCGCCCTGCTCGCCGGCGGTCCCGGCATCGACACCGAGAGCGCCGACGCGCGTCAGGCGAACCTGAGCGTGAGCGACCTGCCCGTGGGGTGGTCGACGCTGCAGACGGGCTACCTCTCCTACCTCGTGCCCCCGGCCGGGCGGGTGATCACCTCGACCTCGACGACGGCGCCGGCGGTGGACGTCGTCGCCCCGGTCGTCACGTCACAGTTCCAGCGGTGCCTCGGGGTCACCAACGCCACCGACCGGATCTTCGGCGCCGCGGGCCAGTCGCCCGACGTCCAGATCAGCTCGCCGATCTTCCACGTGCTCATCCCCGCTGAGACCGAGGTCGCCACGACCGCCCAGTACTACCGCACGACTGGGATGGTCCGACGCGACGTCAACGAGATGTCAAAGACCGGCTTCGGCGCCTGCTTCGCGGCGGCCAACGCGACGATCCTGCTCAGCCAGTACGCGAGCCAGGTGACCGCGAGTCCTCGCGGCACCAATTGGACGCCCGTCACCTACGCCAAGGGCTGGGCGCGCGGCGGGGTCGTGCGTGTGGCGCTGCCGGGCGTGCCGATCGCCTACTCGCTCGTGGTCGTCGTGGTCGCCGGTGGCCACTACGAGGTCACCCTGAGCGCCCTCGTGCCGTCGTGGCGCGCGAGCCGACCCCTGCTCAGTCAACTGGTCGGTACGATCAAGACGCGCATCGACGACGGTGGGGGCGGGGCCGCCCTGTAGCGGCTAACCGCCGGCGATGGCGACGACGATGTCGGTGAGGAAGCCCGCGAGCAGCCCGATGGTGATCCCGACGAAGACCGTCGTCTGGTGCCGGCTGCGACCGGCCACGAAGAGCAACTGGCTGATGACGAAGATGATCGAACCGCCAGCGAGGGAGAGAAAGACGATCCCGAGTGTCGGCGACGACCACCACCAGCCCACCAGGGTGCCCACGGTCGTCGGGCCGCCGCCGATCAATGCCATGAGCCCGAGGAAGGCCCACGACGGCCGGTTCGTCGCGCCCACGAGTGGGCTCACGATGCCGAAGCCCTCCGTGGCGTTGTGCAGCGCGAAGCCGATGACGAGCACCGTGGAGAGGCCGATCGCCCCGAGGTGGGACGCCGTGCCGATGGCCAGGCCCTCGCCGAAGTTGTGCAGCCCGATCCCCGAGGCGATCATGACGCTCATCGAGGCGGGCGTCGAGGGGGTCGCCGCGCGGCCGCGCCGCGACCACCGCTGGTAGAGCGCGAGGCTGAGCAGGCCCACGGCCGCCCCGCCGAGCAGCAGCACCACGTCGGTGACCGTCGCGGCGACCGAGCCGCCCCGGTGGTCGTGCAGCGCCTGGAGCTGGTCCTTGATCGGCGCGTAGGCGTTGGAGAAGACGTCCACCACGAGGAAGAGCAGCACGCCGATCGCCACGGCGTTGAGGAACGAGCGCACGCGCTCGGCCGGCTTGCGCAGCCGACCGATCGGCAGCCCCGCGACGATCGTCGCGCCGGCGATGAAGCCGAGGATCACGGTCTTAACGAAGGACACGTTCCTAGTCCTCGGTGCCGTGCTCGCCGAGCAGCATCGAATAGGCGCGCTCGGGCACGACGTCGGCGAGACGCGCGAGCGCGCGGTAGGCGAGCTCGCCCGGACCGCGCTCGTCGTTGCGCATGAGGTTCGCCATCACGGCGAGCACCTCGCGCATGACCGGCTCGATCCGCATGCCGACGCCGACGCAGGCGGCGAGGATCTTGGGCTCTGAGATCAGACGCACGAAGGCCCGCGCCACCTTGTAGTACTCACCGTAAGCGGACTCGAGGCGCTCGCCGTAGGTGACCAGGTGTCCGGGCTCATCGGCGAGCAGGGCCTCGGCGACGACGCCCGCCGCCAGTCGGCCCGTTTCGTAGCCGTAGGCGATGCCCTCGCCGTTGAAGGGGTTGATCGAGCCGCCAGCGTCGCCGACGACGAGGGTGTTGGCGCCCGTGTGCGGTCCGCGCGCGAGGCCCATCGGCAGGCGTCCACCGGTGGGCACGCTGAGCCGCGTCGCCTCGCTCAGCCCCCACGCGGCCGCGGTCTGGCTGACGAAGTACTCCTGGAGCTTGGTTGTGTTCACGCCCTTCCAGGCCCCCGCGGTGGAGAGCAGGCCCACGCCCACGTTCACCCGGCCGTCGCCCAGGGGGAAGATCCAGCCGTAGCCCGGCACGACTTCGCCGCTGGGGTCGCGGATGTCCAGGTGCGACTCGATCCACGGTTCGGCGTGCCGGTCGCTCGAGTAGTAACCGCGCAGCGCCATGCCCATCGGCCACTGCCGGTTGCGCGTCACGCCGAGTTCGCGACCCAGCCGCGAGTTCTGCCCATCGGCGACGATCACGTAGCGCGCGCGCACCTCGGCGCGCGTGCCCGTCGCCTTTTCGTAGAGCACAACCCCGGCCGCGCCGCGCAGGTGACCCTCGGGGGCGTCGGTGGCTTCGAGCAGGCCAACGGCCTCGACGCCGGTGAGCACGGTCGCGCCCTTCGTGGCTGCTTCGTTGGCGACCAGGCCGTCGAGGTTGAAGCGCGTGATGGTGTAGCCGTAGTTAGGAAAGACCGCGTGGTCGGGCCAGTTCATCTCGAGCGAGGCACCGAAGCCGAAGGCGCGAAGTCCGTGGTAGCGGTGGCCGTGAGCTGCGACCGCGGGCTCGAGGCCCATCGCGGCAAGCTGGTGAACCGAGCGCGGCGTGAGTCCGTCGCCGCAGGTCTTCTCGCGTGGGAACTCCTTCTTCTCGATGAGACAAACCGACCAGCCCGCCTCGGCGAGCCAGTACGCGCTCGCCGCACCGCTCGGTCCCGCGCCAACGATGACGGCGTCAAAGAGTGGCGTGGCTGGTGAGAGGTCGGCGAGCTGAGGCACGGCGACAGCATAGGACGAAGGACCTTGGCGAAGTCCGGGTAGAGGGGGGTGCGCGGTCTGGTAGAAATGATGAACGTGGACCAGTACCTACCAATACTTGGACTCCTCCTCCTCGGGGTGTTGTTCGCGTCGGGATCGTTCGTGGCGTCAGCGTTGCTGGCTCCCCACAAACGGCCATCCGACGCGAAACTCGCCCCCTACGAGTGCGGGATCGTCCCCGAAGTAGAGCCGCCGCAACGGTTCCCCGTTCGCTTCTACCTCGTCGCGATGATCTTCGTGATCTTCGACATCGAAGTGGTCTTCATGTACCCCTTCGCGGTGGTCTTCCGTCAGCTCGGCACCTTCGGGCTGGTCGAAGTGCTCGCCTTCTCGGTCACTGTCTTTGGCGCGTTGCTCTTCTTGATCAGCGAGGGCGCCCTCTCCTGGGGCCCGGTCAAGCACCTCACAGCGGGCATGCCGGCGCGCACGAGTTCGTCGACCATCGTGCGCATCGGCGCCACCACCGAGTCCGAGACGGCGGCGTAGCGCGTGGCTCTCGAAGACCTGCAACACAACTTCCTAACCGGCCGTATCGAGGACCTCGTGCGCTGGGCCCGACGGGCATCGGTGTGGCCCGCGACCTTCGGGTTGGCGTGCTGCGCCATCGAAATGATGGCCGCCGGCGGTGCGGACTTCGACCTCGCGCGCTACGGCATGGAGGTCTTTCGTAACTCCCCGCGTCAGGCCGACCTCATGATTGTGGCGGGAAGGGTCTCCCAGAAGATGGCCCCGGTCCTGCGTCAGGTCTACGACCAGATGATGGAGCCCAAGTGGGTCATCTCGATGGGTGTGTGCGCCTCGACCGGTGGGCTTTTCAACAACTACGCCATCGTCCAGGGTGTCGACCAGATCGTGCCCGTGGACGTCTACGCGCCGGGTTGTCCGCCGAGTCCCGAGACGCTGATGCACGCGATTTTGACCCTGCACGAGCAGATCCGCACGGGTGAGATCTTGAAGCGCCGCTCGAGCGGCGAGCCCACGCACCTCGAACACCAGGAGAGCCCCTGGACCCCCGAGGTGCCCGTCGCGGTACGACTGGGGACCCCGAAGTGATCAACCTGCCCGCCCACGCCCCGGCCGGGGTCATCACCTCTGACGTCCTCAAGTCCGACGTCGGCTGTTTCCCCACCCGCGAGCAGTACTTCGGACTCGTGAGCGCATTCAAGGCCGACGGCTTCGAGCTCTGCGCCGACCTGTGCGGCGTGGACTACCTCGAGCACGCCGGCCGCGCCCTGCCCGAGGGGGTCGAAGCGACGCGCTTCGAGGTGGTCGTGAACCTGCTGTCGATGTCCAAGCGCGAGCGCGTGCGCGTCCGCGTCCAGGCCGGCAACGAGGCGCCCGCAGTTGACTCGCTGTTCCCGCTCTACCCCGGCACCGAGGCGATGGAGCGCGAGGCCTTCGACATGTTCGGGATCATCTTCAACGGCCACCCCGACCTGACCCGCATCTTGATGCCCGAGGACTGGGAGGGCCACCCGCTGCGCAAGGACTACGGCGCGGGACGCGTGCCGGTGCAATTCAAGGAAGCCCCGGGACCACGATGAGCGAACCCACCGTACGAGCCGCCGAGCGGCTGGAACCACTGGTCGTCGAGACCTCCGAGGGGGTCCAGGGCCTCCAGCGGCGCGAGTCGACGCCCGCGAGCGAGCTCAGCCGCGAGGTCGGCTCAGTGCTGCGCGTGGACGGCCACGCCTTCGATCCCAACTCGGTGGACTACGAACGTCGCGACGACGAGACGATGATTATCAACATGGGTCCGTCGCACCCGTCGACCCACGGCGTGCTGCGCATCATGCTCGAGCTCGACGGTGAGTTCGTGCTGCGCGCGAAGCCCGTGATCGGCTACCTGCACACCGGCATGGAGAAGACCGGTGAGGAGTTGAGCTACGTTCAGGGCGGGACCAACGTCACCCGCATGGACTACCTGAGCCCGGTGACCAACGAGCTGTCCTACTCGATGGCCGTCGAGTCGCTGCTCGGCATCGAAGTGCCCGAACGGGCCACGTGGATCCGCATGATGATGTCCGAGCTCAACCGCATCTCGTCGCACCTGGTGTGGATGGCGACCAACGGGATGGACCTCGGGTCTACCTCGATGATGATCTACGGATTCCGCGAACGCGAGCTGATCCTCGCCTTCTTCGAGAAGACGGCCGGGCTGCGGCTCAACTTGAACTACGTGCGACCCGGCGGGGTCGCCGCCGACCTGCCCGACGGGTGGGAGGACGACGTCACGGTCATCTGCGACACGATCGACGAGCGCACCTACGAGTACGACCAGCTGCTGACCGGTCAACCCATTTTCCGCGAACGCATGATCGGTGTCGCGCCAATCACCGCCGAAGAAGCGCTCGCGCTCTCGGTGACCGGCCCGCTGCTGCGTTCGACGGGCGTGCCGTGGGACCTGCGCCGCACGATGCCTTACCTCGCCTACGACCAGGTGGACTTCGACGTAATCGTCGGCACCTACGGGGACAACTTCGACCGGTACGCGATCCGCCTCAACGAGATCCGCGAGTCGATCCGTATCGTGCGTCAGTGCGTCGAGATGATGCCCCGTGGCGACTACCGCAGCCAGGACCCGAAGGTGACCCCGCCGCCGCGCGCGCGTATCGGCGAGTCGATGGAGGCGCTGATCCACCACTTCAAGTTGTTCACCGAGGGCTTCCACGTCCCCGCGGGCGAGGTCTACTCGGCGATTGAGTCCCCGCGCGGGGAGATCGGGTGCTACCTGGTGTCCGACGGGGGCCCCAAGCCCTACCGGATCCACGTGCGCGCCCCCAGCTTCGTGAATCTGCAGGCAGTCCCGCTGCTCATGCGTGGCGGCTCGATGTCTGACGCCATCACCGTCATCTCGACGGTTGACCCCATCATGGGAGAGGTAGATCGATGACCCACTTTCGTTCCGACCTTCGCCAGCGCGCCGAGGAACTGGTGTCGCTCTACCCGCGCCAGCGCTCAGCGATGCTGCCCCTGCTGCACCTGGCCCAGGAGCAGGACGGTTACGTCACCGACGAGGCCATGGCCGAGATTGCCCAGCTCACCGGCACCACGCCGGCCGAGGTTCGTGGGACCGCAGCGTTCTACGACATGTTCCACCTTGAGCCTGTCGGCAAGTACGTCGTGGGGGTTTGCACCAACATCGCTTGTCTGCTCGCCGGTGGCGAGGAGCTGCTCGCGCACGCGAGCGCCACACTCGGCTGCTCGGTGGGGGGCACCTCACCAGACGGGATGTTCACCCTCGAAGAGACCGAGTGCCTTGCCGACTGCAACATCGCGCCGGTCGTGCAGGTGAACCACCGCTACGTGCGCACGACCACCCCGGAGCTCTTCGACGCCCTCGTGGACGACCTGCGCAACGGGCGTCTCGACCACGACGTGCCGCCCCACGGCACGCTGATCCGTATCCGTCGCGCCGGTGGGCTGCGCGTGGACCGCGAGGAGCTCGCCGCCGAGCGCCTCGAGGCCCGTGCGGCGCGCGAGGCCCGTGCGGCGACGGAGGCGAAGTAGTGGCCTCCCTCGACGCACCCAAGATCGTTTCGTCGCGCGCCAAGTTCGCCGATTCCCACACGCTGTCGCGCTACCTCGAGACCGGTGGGTACGAGGGACTGCGCAAGGCGCTCACCATGTTCCCCGAGCAGGTGGCGGCCGAGGTCGACGCCGCGTCGCTGCTCGGCCGCGGCGGTGCCGGGTTCCCGGCCGGGCGCAAGTGGTCGATGTTGCGCAAGTCGCCGGTCTCGTACCTCGTCGTCAACGGAGACGAGTCCGAGCCCGCGACCTTCAAGGACCACTACCTGGTCGAGCGAGACCCGCACCAACTCGTCGAGGGTGTCATCATCGCCGCCTACGCGCTGCAGGTCACCCAGGCCTTCATCTACCTGCGCGGCGAGTTCGCCCTCGGTCTCGAGCGCGTCCAGCAGGCCATCAACGAGGCCTACGAGCACGGCGCGCTCGGCCGCAAGATCTTCGGCTCGTCCTTCTCGCTCGACCTGGTCGTGCACCCCGGCGCCGGCGCCTACATCTGCGGCGAGGAGACGGCGCTCATCGAGGCCCTCGAGGGCAAGCGCGGCTTCCCGCGCATCAAGCCCCCCTTCTTCCCCGCGGTGACCGGCCTCTACGGCGAGCCGACGGTGGTGAACAACGTCGAGACGATGTCCAACATGCCCTGGATCGTGCTGAACGGTGGCGCGGCCTTCGCGGCCCTCGGCGCCGGTCGTTCGGCGGGCACGCGTCTCTTCGCGCTGTCGGGTCGGGTGCGTAACCCGGGGGTCTTCGAGATCGAGATGGTGAAGAACACCTTCCGCGACCTCATCTACGACCCCCAGCTCGGCGGTGGGGTCATCGACGACCGCGCGATCAAGGCCATTATCCCCGGTGGGGTCTCCGCGCCGTGGTTCGGTCCCGAGTTGCTCGACGTGCCGCTCGGACAGGACGAGGTCGCCGAGAAGGGCTCGATGCTCGGCTCGGGATCCATCGTCGTGATGGACGAGACCACCTGCGTGGTGCGCGCGACCTGGCGCATCATCAAGTTCTTCTCGCGTGAGTCCTGTGGCCAGTGCACCCCCTGTCGGGAGGGCTCGGGCTGGCTCGAGCGGATCCTCTACCGACTCGAGCACGGCGGCGGGCGCATCGAGGA